>DAORUJ010000227.1:0-2534 GCA_035433105.1 Thauera sp. | reverse complement strand
TGGGACAAGCCCAAGCAGGAAGGCCTGACCATGTTCATCGTCGACATGAAGGCGCATGGCGTGGAAGTCCGCCCCATCCACCAGATGTCGGGCGACTCGGAATTCAACGAAGTCTTCTTCACCGACGTGCGCATCCCCGACAGCTACCGTCTCGGCCCAGAGTGCGGCGGCTGGAAGGTGATGCTGAGCATGCTGATGCAAGAACGTATGTCGGTCGGTGGCAACATGCCCACCGATCTGCACCAGCACCTGATCGCACTTGCACAACAGTGTGAGTGGGACGAGCGGCCCGCGATCGACGACGCCCGCGTGCGCGCCCGCATCGCCGACGCCTATCTGCAGCAGCACGGCGTGGAGCTGCTCATCGCACGCGGCCTTACTGCAATCTCGAAGGGCAAGACACCTGGCCCCGAAATGTCGATCACCAAGCTGGTGGCGGGCAAGGCCATGCAGGACATCTCCGCCTTTGCCCTGGAGCTGGCCGGCGCCGAAGGCATGATCGGCCACGAAGCACTGGGTGGCGACTGGCGCTACATGCAGCGCCTGTGGCTGAGCTCGCCCGGCGCACGCATGGGCGGCGGCACCGACGAGATCCTGCGCAACGTCATCGCCGAACGCGTTCTCGGCCTGCCTGGCGAGATCCGCACTGATCGCAAGATCCCCTTCCGTGAGCTCGAGCGCAGTTGAGCGCGTCCTCATCTACCCCCCTCAACTGCCCCCTCACTCACCACGCAAAGGCAGAACGATGACCACGAAACCTCTCAGCGGCGTCAAGGTGCTCGATTTCACCCAACTGCTGCCCGGGCCGATGTGCACCCTGCACCTGGCCGACATGGGCGCCGACGTGATCAAGATCGAGCCCCCCGGCGGCGAGGCCGGGCGCGGCCCGGCCGGCACGCCGATCTCGCACTTCTTCCTGTCGGTCAATCGCAACAAGCGCTCGATGGCGATCAACCTGCGCGCACCCGGCGCGCGCGAGATCGTGCACGCCCTGGTGAAGGACGCCGACATCGTGGTCGAAGGTTTTCGCCCCGGCGTCATGGCGCGCATGGGCATCGGCTACGAAGACCTGAAGGCGATCAACCCGAAGCTGGTGTATTGCGCCATCAGCGGTTACGGTCAGGACGGGCCGCTGGCCGAACTGGGCGGGCACGACATCAACTACCAAAGCTACGCCGGCATTCTCGAGCAGAGCGCAGCCCCCGGTGGCAAACCCCATCCGGGCAACTTCCCCATCGCCGACCTCGCCGGCGGCGCTCTGTCGGCGGCGATGAGCATCCTCGCCGCCCTGTTCGACGCCCAGCGCAGCGGCCAGGGACGCTTCATCGACGTCTCCATGACCGACTGCGCGATGGCGCTCAACACCCAGCCGCTGGCCAGCCTGAACAGCTGGAAGCAGTCCGTGCCCGCCGGCAACGACACCCTGTCGGGCGCACTGCCCTGCTACGGCACCTACGCAACCGCCGACGGTCGCTACCTCGCCGTAGGCGCGCTGGAGCCCAAGTTCTGGCAGGCTTTCTGCGCCGCTGCCGGTTGCCCCGAACTGAGCAAGAGCGGCTGGGCTTCGGGCAAGTCCGGCGCTGCTGTCAAGGCGCAGGTGGCACAGATTATCCAGGCGCGCACGCTGGCCGAATGGACAGCGACGCTGGCCGGGGTGGACGCCTGCGTCAGCCCGGTGCTGCGCATCGACGAGGTGCTCGCCCACCCGCACACGCAGGCGCGCGCGATGACGATCCAGACCCCGCTACCCGATGGCGGCACGGCGCCCTACTTCGCCTTCCCGGTGAAGATGAGCGACTTCCAGTTTTCCCTCGACCTTCTGCCGCCAAAAGCGGGCGAGCACAACGAATCGGTGCTGCGCGAGCTGGGCTATGACGAGGGCACCCTCGCCCGACTCAAGACCGACGGCGCCCTCTAGCCGAATCGGCACGACGCGCACGCCACACCTGCGCGGCAGGACCACCAGAACAAAGAACATCAGAAAAACGGACCACCGGAGACATCATGAACCCTCGCACTTTCAGCCTCGCCGACCTGTTTGCCATCACCGCCGAAACCGTTCCCGAACGCGACGCCCTGGTGATCGGCGACACCCGCTACACCTACGGCGAGATGGCCGAGCGCGTCGACCGCCTCGCCGCCTGGCTGCACCAGCAAGGCATCGGCCAGGGCGACGTCGTTGGCCTGCAGATGTACAACTCGGCCGAATACCTCGAGGCCTTCCTCGCGGCCTGTCGTGTGCGCGCCGTGCCGGCCAACATCAACTACCGTTACGTCGCTGACGAGTTGCGGTACATCTATGACAACACCGGTCTCAAGGCCTTGTTCTACAGCGCCGAGCTCGAAGCCGGCGTAGCCGATGTGCTCGACGCCGCGCCCGGGCTGAAGGTGAAGGTGCGCACCGGCGGCGGCCAGCCGTCCATCACCGGGGCGGTCGCCTTCGAGGACACCTTGTCCGCCGATACGTCCGCCCTGAGTACGGTGGTGTGCAGTGACGACGATCTGTCGCTGCTGTACACCGGCGGCACCACCGG
>DAORUJ010000226.1:0-2690 GCA_035433105.1 Thauera sp. | reverse complement strand
CCGACCTGGGACGGCCTGCCGCTGGACCGCTACCTGTCGGTGCTCGACATGCTCAACCCCATGCACCGCCTGTGGTCGGACGGGCGCTGGAACAAGCTCACCGTGGCGCATGGCTGCTACTGGAAGAAGTGCAGCTTCTGCGACGTCAGCCTCGACTACATCGGCCGCTACGACGGCGCCTCGGCCAGCCTGCTGGTCGATCGCATCGAGGCCATCATCGCCGAAACCGGCCAGACCGGTTTTCATCTTGTGGATGAGGCCGCACCGCCCAAGGCCTTGAGGGCGCTCGCCACCGAGCTGTTGCGCCGCGGCGTGGCGATCTGCTGGTGGGGCAACATCCGTTTCGAGAAGTCCTTCACCCCCGAGCTCTGCCACGTGCTGGCCGACAGCGGCTGCATCGCGGTGTCCGGCGGGCTGGAGGTGGCTTCTGACCGCCTGCTCAAGCTGATGAAGAAAGGCGTGTCGGTGGAGCAGGTGGCGCGCGTCACCCACGCCTTCACCGAGGCAGGCGTGCTGGTCCATGCCTACCTGATGTACGGCTTTCCGACGCAGACCGTGCACGACACCGTGGATGCGCTGGAATACGTGCGCCAGCTGTTCGCCGCAGGCTGCATACAGTCCGGCTTCTTCCACCGTTTTGCGTGCACCGTGCATTCGCCAGTGGGTATGCACCCGGAGGAGTACGGCGTGCAGCTCGTGCCTCTGCCCGAGGTCAAGTTCGCGAAGAATGATGTCGGCTTCATTGACCCTGGCGGAGTCGATCACGACAGCCTGGGCCGGGCGCTGAACAAGGCGCTCTATAATTACATGCATGGCATCGGCCTGGAGGCCGACGTGCGCGAGTGGTTCGACGGGCGCGTGCCCCGCCCCCGCGTGGCCAAGCACTTCATCGCCCGCGCCTTGCCCGCGACGGTGCAAGAATGACACCGGCAATGCCGGCCCCTATACTGCAAGCGGACCTGACAGCGGCGCCGTACAGCGCGATACCCGGATGAATGATGACAAACCGGCAGGACCGGAACTCAAGCTGATACTCGACGAAGCGACACGTTCGCTGCGTGCGAGCATCGTGCCTGATGAGCGCTTGCCGCGCATCGATCCCTATTGGGTGCGTGATTGCCTGGCAGAGGCCGGCTTTTCGGGCTTGAAGGTGCGTACCGACGGGGTCAAGAACTTGCTGGCGCAGTACAACGCTGGTACGGCGGTCAGCGAACTCGAGATCGCCGACTGCGTTGATGCCGCGCTGCAGGTCGTGGTGTCGCCGAGCGGGCTCGAGGCACGGCTGACGATCGCGCCGGCGCAGGGTGGCCGTGCGGCGACCAAGGCCGAGGTGCTTGAACAGCTCAGCCAGAAAGGTATCCACGAAGGCGTGCTGGTCGACGAAATAAACCGTGCCATCGCTAACGGCAACGCCCGCGAACTTGTGATTGCGCGTGGACGCGAACCTGTCGCCGGCGACGACGGCCGGCTTGAATGCCTGCTGCCCGAGATCCGTGCCCGCGTGCCCAACATCAGACCTTGCGGCCGCACCGACTACCGTGACCTGGGCGAAATCCAGGTTGTACAGGAAGGCGACGCCCTGATGCGCCGCCATCCGCCAACCCGTGGCACGCCCGGCATCAGCGTGCTGGGCAAGCCGATCCCGGCCAAGCCCGGTAAGGATGTCCGCTTCGCCCTGAAACTGAAGGGTGTTCGCCCTGCCGACGACGACCCTGATCTGCTCGTCGCCGCTATCGACGGCCAGCCGCTGCAGGTCAGGGCGGGCATGATGGTGGAGTCGATTTTCACTGTTGATACGGTGAGTATGGCGACGGGCAACATTCTGTTCGACGGCGCAGTGCGTGTGCGCGGAGACGTCAAGGCGGGCATGCGAGTCGAGGCCAGCGGCGACATCGAGATTGGTGGTGTGGTCGAGCCGGCCACACTCGAATCCGGCGGCAGCATCGTGGTCAGGAACGGCGTGCTTGGCGGTATCGGACAGAAGGAGCGCGGTGACCACCGTATCCGTTGTGAGGGCAGCTTTTCCGCCACCTATGCACAGCAGGCGCGCGTCGAAGCCGGCGACTCGATCTTCATCGACGACCTGGCCATGCAGTGCGAGCTCACCGCGGGCAATCACATCCGTCTCGGCGATCGCCGCCGCGGTCAGGTCATTGGCGGGTTGCTGCATGCCACCTTGTCGATTCATGCGCGCACGATTGGCGCCCCCAACCGCATTCGCACCGAGCTTGAGATCGGCACTGATCCGGCGCTCGCCCGGGCGTTGCAGGCCCTGGTGCAGCAGCGTGACACCAAGGAAACCCAGTTGCTGGAGGTTGGCAAGCTGCTGAGCTTCGCCGACCGCCACGCTGACCGCATCGCCCCCGATGTGCGCTTGCGGGCAGAGCAGACGGCGGCAGCCGTCTCGGGCGAGATCGAGGCCCTGCGCGTGGATGAGGAGGCCGTCCGCCACCGCCTGAGCCTTGCCCAGCGTGCACGGGTCAATGTCGAACGGGTGATCTACGACGGCGTCGTGGTGCGCATGGCCGAATCCAGCCTGCGTATCCACGGCGAGCGCGGAGCCACCACGGTGCGCCTGGTCGACCAGAGCCTGGCTGTTTTCCCGCTCGAGGACGACAGCGACCTCGACGACGACAGGTGACAATTGCCGACACTTGCGGCATGATTATTTTTCTTCAAACAAATCAAGG
>DAORUJ010000225.1:0-2733 GCA_035433105.1 Thauera sp. | reverse complement strand
AGGTCATCATCTCCACCGGCACCAAGACGCTGCAGGACCAGCTCTTCAATCGCGATCTGCCGACGGTACGCGCCGCGCTGAAAGTGCCGGTGTCGATCGCGCTGTTAAAGGGCCGCGCCAACTACGTCTGTCACTATCATCTTGAGCGCAATGCGCGCGACGGTCGTTTCCTCAGCCCGCAGGACGCCGCCGACCTGCGCGCGATCAGTCGCTTCGCGCAGGTCACGCAGTCTGGCGACAAGGCCGAATGCACCGATGTGCGCGAGGACTCCATGGCCTGGATCGCCGCGACCTCGACGCGCGACAACTGCCTCGGCCAGGACTGCCCGAACAAGGAAGAGTGCTTCGTCATGCAGGCGCGGCGCAATGCAATGGACGCAGACGTGGTGGTGGTCAACCACCATCTGTTTTTTGCCGACGTGATGTTGCGCGATGAAGGCATGGGCGAACTGCTGCCGGCCTGCAACGCCGTCATCTTCGACGAGGCCCACCAGTTGCCCGAGACCGCCAGCCTGTTCTTTGGCGAAAGCGTATCGACTGCGCAGGTGCTGGAGCTCGCGCGCGACACACGCTCGGAAACCGTGTCGGGGGCGCGCGACTGCGTGGCGATGATCGACCAGACGCGCAACCTCGAGAAAGCTGCGCGCGACCTGCGCCTGGTGTTCGGCAACGAATCCGCGCGTCTGTCTGCAGCGCAGGCCGCCGAGCGCGAGCACTTCGATGCCCAGGTCGATGTGCTGGAAAAGACGCTCGGCGAATTCCAGGCGGTACTCGACACCCAGGCGGAGCGCTCCGAGGGCTTGGCAAACTGTCTGCGACGCACGGAAGAAATGGCTGAACGCCTGGCCCGCTGGCGCAGCCCTGAAGAAAAGGATCTGATCCGTTGGGTCGAGGTCTTCACCCAGTCGCTGGCGCTCAACGCAACGCCGCTGCATGTGTCGGACGTGTTCAAGCGTCAGCTTGAAGCGCAGCCCCGGGCGTGGGTGTTTACGTCGGCAACACTGGCGGTGGGCAAGGCGGATTTTGGCCACTACTGCCGCGAGCTGGGTCTGGCGTGGATCGATCCGCCACCCATGACCTCGGTATGGGGCAGCCCCTTCGACTATGCCGAGCAGGCCTTGCTGTACGCGCCGGCCGGCATGCCCGACCCGAACTCGCCCGACTATACCGAGCGCGTGGCGCGCGTTGCACTGCCGCTGATTCGCGCTGCGCGTGGTCGTACCTTCGTGCTGTGCACCTCGCTGCGGGCAATGCGCCGCATCCACGAGCTGATCGTCGAAGGCCTGCAGCACAGCAAGGACGAGCTACCCGTGTTGCTGCAGGGGGAGGGCTCACGAACCGAACTGCTAGAGCGTTTCCGTCGCCTGGGTAACGCGGTGCTGATCGCCAGCCAGAGTTTCTGGGAAGGTGTCGACGTGCCGGGCGATGCGCTGTCGCTGGTCGTGATCGACAAGCTGCCCTTTGCCTCGCCGGATGATCCGGTGCTGGCTGCGCGCGTCGAGCACATGCAAAGACAGGGCCTCAGCCCCTTCATCCACCACCAGTTGCCACGGACCGTCATCAATATGAAGCAGGGCGCCGGGCGCCTGATTCGCAGCGAGCGCGACCGTGGCGTGTTGTGCATCTGCGACCCGCGCATGATCGACAAGTCCTACGGCAAGGTCGTGTGGCGCAGCCTGCCGCCGATGCGGCGTACCCGCGCAGAGGACGAGGCCGTCGCCTTCCTGCACACGCTGCCGCCGCCGCGATCCGCGGATTGATCCTGAACGTGTCGCTTGCTGCGATATGTCCCGACCAAAAACGCAGCTTCTCAACTTAGGGCTGATGGCCCTGGGTTGAGCGTGGGTCAAACCCTCGCCGGATAAATCTTCACCCGTGCCGCGCATTCAGCCTGCAGGGTGGTCGGCCCCATGTATTTCAGGCCGCGCCCGAGCAGGCTGTTGAAGTGGCCGGGGCCGCGCCCCTTGGCGGGCGAGGCATCGGTCAGTTGGCCCCAGCAGCCGATCGTGCCCACCACCTCGGGATGAATGGTCTCGGTGCATTTCAGGAGTCCCTCGATGCGCCCGTTTGGCGACTCGACGCAGACGCGCTGGCCATCGCTTAGCTTTTTCCGGCGTGCCGTCGCCGAATTGAGCAGGATGCGTGCGAAGTAGGGGGCGCGCTCCGTTGCCTCAAGCAGCCAGGCGTTGGTCGCCGGTAAAGTACCAGCGCCAACCCCGCTCATCGCCGTACGCCAGTTGATGGCATAGAGATCGAAGTCGGCCGGTTCGCTGGCCAGCACGCTCTCATGCCAGAAGGGCAAGGGTTGATATTCGAGGTAGAGGCGTTCGGGATCCAGCGCCGGCACTTTGGCAAAAACCTGCTTGTCCTCCATGTTGTGACGCAACTCGTCTCCGACCTGCTTCAACCAATAGGAATAGAGCGGGATCCGATGACCACCGAAGGTGTCCGGCACATAGCGCTTGTAGGCCGGTTTGGTGCGCAGGTTGTGCCCCTGTTTCCAGATCTTCTCCTCGTCATCCGGCGCCATCTGGCGGACGTAGGTTTCGACGTATTCCTTGGCACTGCGGTAGACGTGATTGATGTCGTTGACCGCTACCTGGCTCACTGCCTCGGTGGCGCCACCGGTCATCTGCATCATGTTGAGGAAGGAGCTGTAGCCCAGCGGCCCAGTCATGATGCCGAGGCGATTGGCGAGTTCGATGTAGATATCGGCGCCGTGGCGGATGCCGT
>DAORUJ010000224.1:0-2772 GCA_035433105.1 Thauera sp. | reverse complement strand
GTCGAGGTGCGCGGCTTCTCGAAATACACCCGCATCACCAGCACCATGGTCTGCGACACCTCGTCGGCCAGTTTCTTCAGGCGACGTGCGTAGTCCAGCCCCGCTTCGGCGTCGTGGATCGAACACGGGCCGACCACGACAAAAAGGCGCGGATCACGGCGCTCGAGAATATCCATCACGGCCTTGCGTCCGGCCACCACCGCAGCATTGGCACGCTCGGTCATCGGGATGCGGGCCTTGATCTCCTCGGGCGAGGGCATGAGATCAAAAGCGGCGATGTTGAGGTTTTCTGTCGGTACGACGGACATTGCGGGCGACTCCGGTGCGCGGCGTGAAAACCCATGATTGTAACTCCTGAAGGCGGTCACCGGGCGGCTCCGGAACAGCTCAGCTGAATCGGGGTGTTGCGGGTCGGGTTTGGTTTGTTGCAGTGCACGGCTTACGATGGGAGGGTCGATTGCGGATGAACGCCGGCCATGCTGAAGCGTTGCGGTTGGTGCGGGAACAACCCCCTGTAGAACTGTGAGACTGCCCCCTGAGCGGGACAAGATGAACATTTTCAGCCAGTACTTCGGCCGTTTTCTCGCATCACGCCACAGCAGCAGCCTGTTTCGGCGTCGGGCCATTCTCGATTCGCTGTCGCGCGGCAAGCGCGCCGAGCGCCTCTCCGATACCTTGAACTGTCGCCTGGTCGATCAGGCGGGCAGCGAACTGGCGGCTTTGCTGACGCAGCTGGGCTCGTCGGTGCACGGCTTGAGCGATGCACAAGCCGACAGCCTGCGTGCCCAGCATGGCCTCAACGAGGTCGAGCATGAACGCCCGGTGCGCTGGTGGCGGCATCTCTGGCTGAGCTACAACAACCCCTTCAACCTGCTTCTGACCCTGCTCGCAGCGGTGTCGTGTTTCACCCAGGATACCCAGGCGGCAGTGGTGATCAGCAGCATGGTGGTGCTGGCAACCTTGATCCGCTTCGTACAGGAGCGGCGCTGCAATCAGGCGGCCCTGGCGCTCAAGGAGCAGGTGAGCAACACCGCCAGCGTAAGACGGCGTGTCGATTCGGCTGAGCTCGATCCCGCCGCTATCGATTCAGCCACGGTTGGTCCGGCCGCAGCCGGGTCCGCCACCGGTGCCAGCCAGGCGACTGGGGGCACGATCGAGATTCCAATTCGGCAGCTTGTGCCCGGAGACATCGTGCTGCTGTCGGCCGGCGACATGATCCCGGCGGACTGTCGCATCATGACCGCGACCGACCTGTTCGTCGGCCAGTCGGCGATGACGGGCGAGTCCCTGCCGGTAGAGAAATTTCCTGCCGCCGGACCCGGATCCCCGTCTGCGCTCGACATGGCCAACCTGGTGTTCATGGGCACCAACGTCATTTCGGGTGCGGCCAGTGCGGTCGTGCTCGCGACCGGCAACGACACCTATTTCGGCACCCTGGCGCGGCGGGTCACCAGTGCCAGCGCCGACGCCAACGCCTTTCAGGTCGGGGTCAACAAGGTCAGCTGGTTGCTGATCCGCTTCGCCCTGATCATGGTGCCGCTGGTGCTGCTGATCAACGGTTTCACCAAGGGGGACTGGCCAGAAGCCTTCCTGTTTGCGCTGTCGGTGGCGGTCGGTCTGACGCCCGAAATGCTGCCGATGATCGTCACCTCCACCCTCGCGCGCGGCGCGGTGACGCTGTCGCGCAAGAAAGTGATCGTCAAGCGACTGGACGCGATTCAGAGCTTTGGCGCGATGAACCTGCTGTGTACCGACAAGACCGGCACCCTGACCCAGGACAAGATTGCGCTTGCCCGCCATACCGACGTTGCCGGTCGCGAATCGGACGAGGTTCTCGGCTTTGCGTATCTCAACAGCTACTTCCAGACCGGCCTGAAAAACCTGCTCGATCGCGCGGTGCTGGAGCACGTCGAGCTGAAAACCGAACTCGACCTCGCCCGTAACTACCGCAAGATCGACGAGATACCGTTCGACTTCGAGCGCCGCCGCATGTCGGTGGTGGTGTCGGAGCGTGCGCATCACCACGAGCTGATCTGCAAGGGCGCGGTGGAAGAGATGTTCACCGTGTGCACCCATGTACGCTACGAGGGCCAGAGTTATCCGCTTGACGCCAACGCGCAGGAACGCTTGCAGAAGATCACTCGCGAGCTGAACGAGGATGGCCTGCGTGTGGTTGCGGTCGCCATGAAAGAGATGCCACCGGATCAGGTGGTGTATTCCAAGGCCGACGAGGCGGGCTTGACGCTGATGGGCTACATCGCCTTTCTCGACCCGCCCAAGGAGTCGACCGCGCCGGCACTGAAGGCGCTGGCGGCGCACGGCGTCGTCGTCAAGGTGCTCACCGGCGACAACGAACTGGTCACCGCCGAAGTCTGCCGCCAGCTCCAACTTCGGCAACGTGTTCTCGGTGCTGATTGCCAGCATTTTCCTGCCCTTCCTGCCGATGTTGCCGCTGCAAATGCTGGTCCAGAACCTGCTTTACAGCATCTCGCAGATTGCCATTCCGTTCGACAATGTGGATGTGGAGCTGGTCAGCCAGCCCCTGACCTGGAATCCGGCCAGCATCGGCCGCTTCATGCTTTTCTTCGGGCCACTCAGTTCGGTTTTCGACGTCTTCACCTTTGGTCTGATGTGGTACGTGTTCAAGGCCAATGACGTCCTGCATCAGGCGCTGTTCCAGTCGGGCTGGTTCGTCGTCGGCCTGCTCACACAAACCTTGATCGTGCACATGATCCGCACGCCCAGGATCCCCTTCATCGAAAGCCGTGCCGC
>DAORUJ010000223.1:0-2971 GCA_035433105.1 Thauera sp. | reverse complement strand
TGGGCGCACACCGAAGGCAAGCCCACCGACCGCCTCGCCGCGATGGCCAAGCTGTTCGCATGCAAGGCCTTCCGCGACGTGACCTCGATGGCCCAGCAGGTCCACGGCGGCATCGGCTTCACCCTCGACTACGACATCCAGCTCTTCTACCGCCGCGCCAAGCAGCTGCAGATGAACTGGTGGGACTCGCGCTACCTCGAGGATCTCATCGCCGCCCAGATCCTGGACGGCAGCGGTCGGACCATCGACGACCCTTTCACGGTCTAGCCCCAGTCGGGCGCAGGACGGAGCGACAGCCAGCATGGCCAAACCGAACCCCCTTTATGGCACGGGCGTCTTTCGCAGACGCATCCACCTGCGCACCGACGAGGGAGCAGTCAGTGTCGAGCTCGAGGACGGCAACCACGGCTTTCGCATCGTGCTGCGTCACGATGGCGAACAGGTGACGGACATCTGCATGGATGCCCTTCGCCACCCCTTCAATACCTGCCCCGAAGCCATCAGCCCCCTGCGACGCATCGTCGGGCACCGGCTCGACAGTCCCATGCAGGCCCTGCGCGATCGCCTCGTTCCGGGCGATAACTGCACCCACCTGTTCGACATGGCGGCCCTGGCTGTCAGCCATGCCGGGCAACGCGGCACGGTGCTCGATTACGACATGGCGGTGGCAGACGAAGCCGAGCCGGCATCGCGCGTCGAAATCACCTGTAACGGCCGCAGCATCCACGCCTGGCAGGTCAAGGACCACCATATCGTGGCCCCGGCTGCACTTGCCGGCAAATCGATGATGCGCGGCTTTCATGCCTGGGCCTCGGCCCGGTTCAAGGGCGCAGAACTCGAAGCCGCCATCGCCCTGCAGCGCGCGTACTTCGTGGCCCAGAGCCGCCGCCACAGTTTCGACCCGCCCGAGGCCAACCCCGGCATTGCCGACGGCATGCCGCACGGCAGTTGCTACTCGTACAACCCGGGGGCCGTGGAGCGCGCGTTTCGCAGCGCGGGCACGGTGCGCGACTTCAGCAATACCCCCGAGAAACTGCTTCGTTTCGAACCCTGAGCGAGGATCCATGACATGACCAGTGGCACGCAACCAAAGAGCCCCGGCGCACTCTCCGGCCTGCGCGTGATCGACTTCGGCCAGCGCGTCTCGGCCCCGCACTGCGCCCGTCTTTTCGCCGACTACGGCGCCGACGTGATCAAGGTCGAGCCCCCGGCGGGCGATGCCGCTCGCAGCAGCGGCCCCTACCCGGGCGACATACCCGACCGCGAGCGTAGCGGTCTGTTCTTCTTTCACAACACCAACAAGCGCGGCGTGACCTGCAACATCGCGCATCCCGAGGGGCGCCGCCTGTTCCTCGAACTGGTCAGCCAGGCCGACGTGCTGGTCGAAAACAACCTGCCCGCCCAGATGCGCGAATGGAAGCTCGACTACGCCACGCTCGCCGCACACAACCCACGCCTGGTGATGATCTCGATCACACCCTTCGGACAGACCGGCCCCTATAGCGAGTGGAACGGCTGCGACCTCAACGCTTACCACCTGTCGGGCGCCAGTGCACGCTACTGCGGGCGTCCGCATGAGATGCCGCTCGAGCACGGCACCTTTTCCGCCGACTATTTCGGTTCGGTGACCGCCGCCGCCTGGGGCTTGGGCGCCGTGTTCGGTCGCGATCTGGTGGGCGGAGGCCAGCAGGTGGACGTGTCCTGCGCCGAGGCAATCGCCGCTGCCTTTGTCGGTGGCCAGAACATTGGCGGCCTCGCCCAGGACGGGCGCTCGGACTCGCGCACCGGCGTCGGCATGCCGCTTGGCGCACCGGCCACGATCCTGCCGTGCAAGGACGGACACGTCTGGATGCTCGCGCTGGAGCCAGGCCAGTGGAAGGGCTTGCGCAAGGTGATGGGCGACCCCGAGTGGGCCGACCTCGAGATGTTCAACGACATGTACACGCGGGCGCAGAACGCCGATCTGATCTACGAGCTCATGCGTGACTGGCTGATGGCCCACGGCAAGATGGAACTCATGGAAATGTGCCAGGCCGCGGGCTGCCCGGTCACCGCCGTGTTCACCATCGAAGAAGCAGCGCGCCACCCGCACCTGCAGGCGCGCGACTACTTCATCGATATCGAGCACCCCGCGCTGGGCCGCGTGCACTGTCTGGGGGCGCCCTTCAAGCTGCCAGCCAGCCCGGGCGGGCCGCACGCTCCCGCGCCGCTGCTTGGCCAGCACAACCACGAGGTCTACGGCGAACTGCTGGGCCTGTCGGCTGCCGAGATCGAACGCCTGCAGGCGCTCGGCGCTCTCTGAACATGCAAACGGGACCAAGGTCATGACGAACACGCTTCCCCTGCAAGGCATCCGCGTCATCAACTTCGGCTGGGTCTGGGCCGGCCCGGTCGTCGGCCAGACGCTCGGTTTCCTCGGCGCCGAAGTGCTCAAGATCGAGTCACGCGCGCGCATCGACATGACGCGCAACCTGCCCCCCTTCGCCGAAGGCGTGCCGGGTCCCGATCGCAGTCTGTCGAACCATGCGTGCTGGGCCGGAAACGGTTCGGTTACGATCGACCTCAAGCAGCCCGAAGGGCTCGAGCTGGTGATGAAGCTGATCGCCGAATCCGACGTCGTGATCGAAAACTTTGGCCCCGGTGTCATGGAGCGCCTGGGGGTCGGCTATGAGTCGCTGCGCGCAGTCAAGCCCGACATCATCCTGTTTTCGATGCCCGCTGCCGGCCTCTATGGGCCTCTGGAGCACGTCCGCACCTACGGCCTGAGCCTCACCTCGCTGACCGGCCTGGACAGCCTGGTAGGCTACAAGGGTGAAACGCCGATCCCGGTCGAGAACGCCTATTCCGACCCCTTTGCCGGCATCTTTGGCAGCTTCGCGATCCTGGCCGCGCTGAATCACCGACGTAACAGCGGGCAAGGCCAGCACATCGACTTCTCGCAGCAGGAAGCGGTGATGCAGATGGTCGGCCC
>DAORUJ010000222.1:0-3004 GCA_035433105.1 Thauera sp. | reverse complement strand
TCAGTACTCCGGCTGGGGCAGCCTGGTCACGAGCGCATCCCAGGCGATGGACACCCCCGGCAACACGCCGACGGGGGTGTGGTCCTTGAGCTCGTAGATCTCCGGGCGCCCGTACAGGCCGTCGATCAGCGCGTAAACGGTGAGGGTGCGGTCGCCGGGGTGGACCAGCCAGTATTCGCGCACGCCGGCGCGCTCGTAGGTGCGGCGTTTGGCGATCTGGTCGTGGGCGGCCGTGCTGGGCGAGAGCACCTCCACCAGCCAGTCGGGGGCGCCACGCACCCCGCGGCGGTCGATCTTCGCTGGGTCACAAACCACCAGCACGTCGGGCTGGACGACGGTGTCGACGGCCTCGTCGGCTTCATCTGCGCGGGGCAGGCGGACATCGACCGGGGCGATAAAGGGGCGGCAGGGCTCGTTGTCGAGCTGGCTGCGCAACTGGTGATAAATTTCGCCAGCGATCTCCTGATGCTCGATGAGCGGTGCGGGCTCCATCAGGAAGGCTTCGCCGTCGATCAGCTCATAGCGCGCCTCTTCCGGCCAGCGCTGGTAGTCGGCGTAGGTGAAGCGTTGTTCCTTGCGCTGTGCGTAACCCATGGTGGCACTCCATCTGGCGGATGTCCTGATGACATTCTAGGCGATTGGCCGGAGTGGTCGAAAATGTCTTCAGGCGCTGACTTCAGTCTCTGGCGGCTGGCCAGCGCGCCAGCACTGCTTCTGCCACCCGATCCGCCTCCGCCAGTCGCTCAGGCGGGGCATGCAGCTGGCCCTTCTGCTGCCAGCTCGCGAACGCCGTGACCAGGCCTTCGCGCTGCAGCTCCGCCACTCCTGCGGCGATGCGGGTGTCGCCCAGGCGCGGCACGGCGAGCAGCCCGGTGTCGGCGCCTGCGGTGAGGCTTTCATAAACCATCGATACGCTGTCCTCTGTCACCCACGCCTGGGCGCTGCACGCCACTTGTTCCATTGCCCAGCCGGGGGCGGTGCCACTCACCGGGCGCACGTCTACGCCGCGTGTGCGCAGCCCGAGCAGCGTTGACTCCGTCTGTGCCGGCGTGCGTCGCGAGGTTGTCAGCGTCCAGCGCACGCCGGGCGTGGCGGCGAGGATGGCGTCGATCTGGGCGAGCAGGCCGGCGCTGTCCCAGCCGAAGTGCTTCGACGGCCCGCCGATCAGGAACAGGCCCTTGTCGGCCTGACGCTCGGGGCTGGGGCGGGCCGTGTTGAGCACGCCGCGGGAGGGGATGACATTGGCGCGGGTGGGGGGCGTGTCGTGCTGCGGGATGACGCACAGATCAAACCAGCCCAGCGGCAGGCTCGGTTTCATCAGCGTGACGAGCTGGCCGCCCCGCGCGCGTCGTGCGGCGAGGCCCGGCAGGTGAGTGCGATGGCCGGCGACCAAAATGAAATCCGGGTCGGGCAGGCTGGCGCCAGGTGGGAAACGCCCGCTGAGCCAATGCAGCAAGGCCGTGCGGCCGGGCGGCGCATCGATCCAGTGCGCCTCGATCGCCGTGCGCGCCGCCATCGCCTGCGCCAGCCCTTGCAGCTGACTGCGGTGGCCGGGCTTGTTGTCGGTGATGAGCCAGAGGGTGGGCATAGGGGTTCAGCCAGTTGTCATGGCGCGCTGCGCTTGCCGCTGCGCTTGCCGCTGCGCCCCCAAGTCAGGTTGCTGCTTCCACGAACTGCACCGCATGCATTGCGGCATACGCCCCTTTGCGCGCCATCAGGGCATCGTGGGTGCCGGACTCGACGACCCGTCCCTGATTCATGACGACGATGCGATCGGCCTTTTCGATGGTCGACAGGCGGTGGGCGATGACCAGCGTGCTGCGGTCGCGCATCAGGTTGTCGAGGGCGGCCTGCACCATGCGTTCGGATTCGGTGTCGAGCGCCGAGGTGGCTTCGTCCAGGATCAGCACCGGGGCGTTGCGGTACAGCGCACGGGCAATCGCCAGGCGCTGGCGCTGGCCGCCGGACAGGCGGGCGCCTTCCTCGCCCAGCACCTCGTCGTAGCCGTTCGGCAGATGGGCGATGAAATCTGCGGCAAAGGCGGCCTCGGCGGCGGCGCGGATGCGCGCGGGGTCGGGATCCGGGTCGGCGTAGGCGATGTTGGCGGTGACGGTGTCGTTGAACAGCACCACGTCCTGACCCACCATCGCCAGTTGCTGGCGGTAGTCGTGCAGACGGTAGTCGGCGATGGGGACGCCGTCGAGCAAGATGTCGCCGTCGTAACCGCTGTAGAAACGTGCAATCAGATTGACCAACGTGGTCTTGCCGCTGCCCGACTGGCCGACGAACGCCACGGTTTCGCCAGCGCGGATATGCAGATCGATGTCCTGCAGTGCAGGGGCGAGGTCCGCTCCGTAGGCGAAGCGCAGGGCGCGGATGTCGATGTCGCCGCGCGCGCGCGCTATCGAGCGCTGGCCGTGGTCGGGTTCGATGGGCTGGTCGATCAGCGCGAACACCGTTTGCGCCGCAGCCAGGCCGCGGTGCAGGCTGTCGTTGATCTTGGTCAGGCTCTTCACTGGCTGTTGCAGCAGCAGCATGGCGCCCATGAAGGACACGAAATCGCCGGCCGTCAGTGCGCCCGCCTGGGTGCGCACGCCGGCAAAGTAGACGATCAGCGCGATGGTGATCGCGACCATGAACAGGTTGAGGCCGGAGTTCAGCGCCGTGGTGGCGGCGCGCTTGACCGTGAGCCGGCGCACCTGCTGGTTGGTGCGGGAGAAGCGGCTGGCTTCGTAGTCCTGGCCGTTGAAGACCTTGACCACACGGTGCCCGCCCAGGCTCTCGTCCAGGATGCGGGCCAGCATGCCCATCGAATCCTGCGTCTGTAGTGACAGTCTGCGCTGGCGACGGCCGACCACCTTCATCGAAAACGCCACGCCCGGCAGCAGCAGCGCGCAGAACATCGCCAGCTGCCAGTCGGTGTAGATCAGGATGGCGAGTAGCGAGATGGCCAGCACACCGTCCTTGACGATCACGGTGATGACCTGCAGGCCGCCTTCCATGA
>DAORUJ010000221.1:0-3213 GCA_035433105.1 Thauera sp. | reverse complement strand
AGCTGGTCGCGGTCGACCATGAACGCTACAACGCCCTGCGCCTGACCGACGCCGCGCGCCCGCTGCTGCGCGGCGAGGCCAGTTTTCACCTGCGGCTGGAGCGCGAACGCAGTCGCAGCCGTGGCAAACGACGCAGCAGCGCCCCCCTCGATATCCCCGACGGCATCCCGACCACCCTCTTCGACCGCCTGCGCGCGTGGCGCTTTGCCACCGCCAAGGAACGCAACGTCCCCGCCTACGTGGTGTTCCAGGACGCCACCCTGCGCGAAATCGCCATTTCCCGACCACAGTCACTGGCCGATCTCGGCGCCATCAGCGGCATCGGCGACCGCAAGCTCGAGGCCTACGGCGAAGCCATCCTGGGGATCGTGGCCGAAACGGGCTGAACGCCCCCTTGCCCGCCCTGGCCTTGCCGTTACGACCCCTCGGCATTTTTCAGATCAGAGAATGGAGCCTGCCTATGTGTGATGCATCACACGTAAGCAAACTTGTGCCGCGCTATAGTTCGAACAATTCACGGCCCCTGGCTGGACGCAAGGCCCCACAACGCTTCATTGCCAGTACGCACGACAATGCCTCTCGCACGCACCCTGATCTCGATGGCCGTGGCAATCGCCGCCCAGTCCGGAGCCGTCGCAGCCAATAGCAGCCTTGGCGACGCTGTTGACCCTGGCCTTTTCGACCTGAGTCTCGAACAACTCATGGACGTGGTCATCACCTCAGTGTCCAAGCGCGAGCAGTTGCTGTCGAACACCGCCGCCGCCGTGCATGTGATCACGGCCGAGGACATCCGCCGCAGCGGCGCGACCAGCCTGCCCGAAGCCCTGCGCCTTGCACCGGGCGTGCATGTCGCGCGCTTCAGCAACAACCGCTGGAGCGTGTCGATCCGGGGTTTTGCTGGACGCTATGCGAATAAACTACTGGTTCTGCAGGACGGCCGCAGCCTGTACACGCCGCTTTACTCGGGGGTGTTCTGGGAGTTCCAGGACATTCCGCTTGAAACCATCCAGCGCATCGAGATCGTGCGTGGCCCGGGCGCATCGATCTGGGGCGCGAACGCCGTCAACGGCGTCATCAACATCATCACCCGCAACGCCCGCGATGCGGCCGGTGGTCAACTCGCCGTCTCTGCGGGAGACAGCTTGCGCGGCAGTCTGTTTGTCAGCCGCGGCATTGAAGTCGCCCCCGACACCCATCTCGAGGTGCACGCCAAGTCGCAATACATCGCCCCCTCTTCCGCGCTCGGAGAAGATACGGCACGCGACTTCTGGCGCACCCGCCAGGCCGGCTTCCGTCTGGATCGCAACGCGGGCGAGGACACTTTCCGCCTGCAGGGTTCGGTACGCAACAGTACGGCGGGCGACGAGCTGGTTCAGCGCACGCCCGGGGTCGATCCCGCTCCGCTTCGCTACGCTTCATCTGCCGACACCGCCTATCTGCTCGGGCGCTGGGAGCATCTGGGGGCGAGCGGCACGATGCACTCGCTGCAGTCCTATTTCGAACACTCGGACCTCGACATCGGCATCGGCGGCGAACAGCGCCACACCCTGGATGTCGAGTACCAGCAGCAACGCAGCATCGGCAGCAGCCAACAAGTCGTGTGGGGCGCGGGCTGGCGCTACAGCGAAGACCGTGTGCATGGCCTGGCGCCTTACTACCAGGTCACCGGCGAACGAGACCGCACCAACCTTTTAAGCCTGTTCGGGCAGGACGAGATTACGCTCGTGCCCGAGCGCTGGACCCTGACCCTGGGCAGCCGGCTCGAACATCACGACTACTCGGACTTCACCTTCCAGCCCAACGCGCGTCTGTTGTTCACTCCCGACACGACGCACAGCCTGTGGACCTCCGTGGCCCGGGCGGCCCGCACACCGACGCGCGGCGAGCGCTCGGTAAACGCGAGACTATCCGCCCAGCCACAGGAAATTCAGTTTCCCGGGGCACCGGGTCCGACCCAGATCTATGTCATTCCCCAGATCATCGGCCGCACCGACTTCAAATCCGAGGAACTCGACGCGCTGGACCTGGGCTGGCGTGCAGCCTGGAGCCGCAACCTCAGCACCGAGCTCACCGCCTACCATTACCGATACGATCACCTGCGCGCCTCATACCCCGGCATGCAGCTCATCCCCAGCGGCATACGCCCGGATGTGTTCCTGCTGCCGACGGCGCTGACCAATGCAATCAACCCGTCTCTCCGTACGCAATCTACTGGAGTGGAATTGAGTGTGGACTGGCATGCAACGCCCAACTGGCGCTTGCAGTCGTCCTACAGCATGACCCATCTGCACGGGCTCAACCGCGCGCGACCGCTCGAGTTCTCGGAAAACACACCGGAACGGATATTCACCCTGCGCTCCGCCTTCAACCCCGCAGCGAACGTGCAGTGGGACGTGTGGCTGCGCCACACCAGTGCGATGAATACCTTCTCCATCACCCCGCAGCAGCGCATTCCCGCCTACTGGGGTCTGGACATGCGGCTTGCGTGGCAGCCGACCAAGACGCTCGAGCTCTCGCTGGTCGGTCAAAACCTTCTCGACCCTCGCCACCTTGAGAGCATCAACGAACCACTTGAGTCGCCCCTGACCGAGATCGAGCGCAGCGTGTACCTGCGGGCCGATATTCGCTTCTGACCCAAGATGCCGCTTTACCCCCCGCCCTCCTGTTTCGCAGCGCTCGTCCGGCTTGCCACCACGGTGTCGGTCGTATGCGTGCTGGCGCTAACGCCTGCGCTTGCCTCGGAGTCATCCGAGGAGGCACAGGTAAAGGCAGCTTTCGTCTTCAACTTTCTCAAGTTCGTTGAATGGCCCAAGGAAGCCAGGAGCCCGGCGCCTCGCAGCATCCGCCTGTGCATCATCGGCAATCGCCCGCTGGACGGAAACCTGGACCTGCTCGCGGGCCGCAACCTGGGCGGACGGGTGATCCAGATCATCAACAAGGCTTCGCCGGCCAGCGACACTCCGTGTCACATCGCCTACATCGCGGATACGGACACGAGCTTCCTCAAGGACCTCCAGCGCATGGCCCCGGACGTCCCCACCCTGACCATCAGTGATCAGCGCGGTTTCATCGATGAGGGCGGCATGATCGAATTGCGCATCATCGACGGCAAGGTGCGCTTCGACATCAACCTGCTGGCGGCCCGGGCCGCAAACCTCCAGCTCAGCAGCCAGCTGCTGCAACTGGCCAACCGGGTGGTGCAGTGAAGCTCGG
>DAORUJ010000220.1:0-3455 GCA_035433105.1 Thauera sp. | reverse complement strand
TCCGCGCGCTGGTGCACTACGCGGCGGACAGTTCCTATTCGTGGCACTGCCCGGGTCACTCGGGTGGCGTCGCTTTTCTGAAAAGCCCGGTGGGGCAGATGTTTCACCAGTTTTTCGGCGAGAATATGCTTCGCGCCGACGTGTGTAATGCGGTGGATGAACTCGGCCAGTTGCTTGACCACACCGGGCCGGTAGCTGCGTCCGAGCGCAACGCCGCGCGCATTTTCAACTGCGACCATCTTTACTTTGTCACCAACGGCACCTCGACATCGAACAAGATGGTGTGGCACACGACGGTTGCACCCGGCGATATCGTCGTCGTCGACCGCAATTGCCACAAATCCATCCTCCACTCGATCATCATGACCGGTGCGGTGCCAGTCTTCCTCACCCCGACGCGCAACCACTACGGCATCATTGGTCCGATCCCGCTGCGGGAGTTCTCGATGGAGAACATCCAGAAGAAGATCGCGGCGAATCCCTTCGCGCATGAGGCCAGGAGCAAGAAGCCGCGCATCCTGACCATCACGCAGTCGACCTACGACGGCGTGGTGTACAACGTCGAGACCATCAAGGACATGCTCGACGGTCAGATCGATACCTTGCATTTTGACGAGGCGTGGTTGCCGCATGCCGCTTTCCACGACTTCTACGGCGACTACCATGCGATTGGCGCTGATCGCCCGCGCTGCCGCGAGTCCATGGTGTTTTCGACCCAATCGACACACAAGTTGCTGGCCGGCCTCAGTCAGGCGTCGCAGATCCTCGTGCAGGACTCCCAGACGCGCAAGCTCGACCGCGACATTTTCAACGAGGCCTATCTGATGCACACATCGACCTCGCCGCAGTACGCGATCATCGCGTCCTGCGATGTGGCCGCGGCGATGATGGAAGCACCAGGCGGGCCGGCACTGGTGAACGAATCGCTGTCCGAGGCGGTCGAGTTTCGTCGCGCGATGCGCAAGGTGGATGCCGAGTTTGGTGACGAAGAGTGGTGGTTCAAGGTGTGGGGTCCGGAGTTCCTCGCTGAGGAAGGCATCGGCAGCCGTGAGGACTGGACGCTGAAGGCTGGCGAAAGCTGGCACGGCTTCGGCGACCTGGCCGAGGGCTTCAATATCCTCGACCCGATCAAGGCCACGATCATCACCCCGGGCCTTAACATGGATGGCGACTTTGCCGACCACACGGGCATTCCGGCGGGGATCGTCACGAAGTATCTCGCCGAGCACGGCATCATCGTCGAGAAGACAGGTCTCTACTCCTTCTTCATCATGTTCACCATCGGCATCACCAAGGGCCGCTGGAACACGATGGTGACCGAGCTCCAGCAGTTCAAGGATGATTACGATCGCAACCAGCCTTTGTGGCGCGTGATGCCTGAGTTCATCGCCAAGCATCCGCGTTACGAGCGCGTTGGCCTGAAAGACCTGTGCAACCAGATTCATAGTTTCTACACGTCGCATGACATCGCCCGCCTGACGACGGAGATGTACCTGTCGGACATGGTGCCGGCGATGAAGCCGGCCGACGCTTGGGCCAAGATGGCGCATCGTGATATTGAGCGCGTGGCGCTGGATGAGTTGGAAGGGCGAGTCACTGCGATGCTGGTCACGCCTTATCCGCCGGGTATCCCGCTGCTCATTCCGGGTGAACGCTTCAACGCGACCATCGTGCGTTACCTGAAGTTTGCGCGCGACTTCAATGCCCGGTTCCCGGGTTTCGAGACCGATATCCACGGCTTGGTGAAGGGGGAGGATGGACGGTACCACGTCGATTGCGTCAGGGACTGATCAGGCAGCCGGTGTTTTACCGTTTTCAGAAGTGACAAGGGCCGCACATTGCGGCCCTTGTCACTTCTGGCCCTTGCCGCTTGATCAGCGCCGACGGTACTCGACAAAGTCGAAATCAAATTCGTTGTCGGCATCGGCGGTCCGTGCATCGCGCCGCTCTTCGAGAAAGTCTGCGCGATCGAAGGGGGGGAAGTGGGCATCACCCTGGACATCGGCCCATACTTCGGTCAGTTCGAGGCGATCCGCGAGGGGCAGCAGTGTGGTGTAGACCTGGGCGCCGCCAATCACGAACAGGATATCTGCATCGGCTGCCGCAGCGATAGCGCCCTCCGGATCGTGGAAAACCTCGGCGCCTTCGGCGTGGAACTGCGGGTCACGCGTGACGATAAGGTTGCGCCGGCCGGGCAAGGGGCGTCCCAGCGACTCCCAGGTCCTGCGTCCCATCAGAATAGGATGGCCCATGGTCCGCGCGCGGAAACGCTGCAGGTCGGCCTTCAGTCGCCAGGGTAGGCCGTTGTCGATGCCGATGACGCCGTTATGTGCAACGGCGGCGAGCATGATGATTGCAGGTCTTCTGTTCATACCGCTACCGGTGCCGTGATGTGAGGATGAGGGTCGTAGCCTTCGAGCTCGAAGTCCTCGAAACGAAAGGCGAAGATATCCTGCACGTTCCGGTTCATCTTCAGAATGGGCAGACTGCGCGGTTCGCGCCCAAGCTGTTTGTGCGCCTGATCGAGGTGGTTGAGGTAGAGGTGGCAGTCGCCCCCCGTCCAGATGAAGTCGCCGGGTTCTAGATCACATACTTGCGCCACCATGTGTGTCAGCAGTGCATAGGATGCGATGTTGAAGGGAACGCCAAGGAATATGTCGGCGCTGCGCTGGTAAAGCTGGCACGACAGGCGCCCGTTGGCGACGTAGAGCTGGAACAGCGCGTGGCAGGGCGGCAAGGCCATCGTATCGACCTCGCCCGGGTTCCAGGCGGAAACGATGTGCCGTCGAGAGTCGGGCTTGTGCTTGATGCCGTCGATCAGATTTGTGATCTGATCGACCGTTGTGCCGTCCCGGTTCTCCCAGCGTCGCCATTGTTTGCCGTAGACCGGGCCCAGGTCTCCGTTTTCGTCGGCCCAGTCGTCCCAGATCGAAACCCCATTGTTCTTCAGATAGGCGATGTTGGTGTCGCCCTGCAGGAACCAGAGCAGTTCGTGGATGATTGAGCGCGCGTGCAGCTTCTTGGTCGTAAGCAGCGGAAAGCCTTCCTGCAGGCGAAAGCGCATCTGCCAGCCGAACACTGACAGCGTTCCGGTTCCTGTGCGATCAGTCTTGCGATCGCCGTGCTCGAGCACGTGGCGCATGAGGTCAATATACTGGCGCATGTCGGCAGGCCTCTGAAAAGCCGAAATTATTGCACCGTAGAGATGCTGGAGGGAGAGGTTGGCGATGTTCTTCGCCTGCTTGTTGCGGGGTTCGGTGCCGTCTGCCTCGCTGTGGCCTGACTCTGCATTGTTCTTCCTGGTGTGCCGGACACGCCTAATCTCCTCAGGTTCGGTGAAGGCTGGGCAAGGCGCTCGGTGAGTCTGCGCAGGCGATTCCCCGGATTCTGATCGTGATCCGCATGGTCCGATAGATTTTTTGTTTAGTTTTGTTCTTGACGTTTTAGGTTTGGTG
>DAORUJ010000219.1:0-3533 GCA_035433105.1 Thauera sp. | reverse complement strand
CGGACGCCGACCAGCGCCTTCCAGTTCTTGACGAACTCCAGCGTATCCTGAACGAAGAAGCTGTAGCTGTTCCCGTTGTAGGTGTTCGGCGACCCGGTAAAGTCACCCGACCGGTACATCGGCCTGGTCGCGGTGCCCTGGTTGCGCAAGGCCCAGCGCTTGCTGTCCTCGTACAGGTATTCGACCCCGGCGAGGAACTCGTTGTTCATGCCGAAGGTGGTGAAGCTGGTGCTGAAGTCGCTCTGGATGGTGAAGTTGTCGGTATCCGTTTCGCGCGTCTTGGCCTGCGAGGCCAGGCTGTACTGGGTCGGCGCCCCGCCCTGCGGTGCCACCGCCCAGTACGAGCGCTTGTAGTTCGCACCGCGCATCACCGTCCGCCACTGGGTATCGGGCGCGATCTTGTAGACGTAATTCAGGGTGGCGATATTCGTGTCGCTGTTGTCGAAATTGCTGCTCACGCCCCAGTAGGCGCCGGACTTCGCGTAGCTCTCGTTCGGCCGCCTGTTCGTGGCGAACGGCACGCCGTAGTCCGGGCGATCGTCGGTCTTCAGGTAGTAGTAACTGGCGGTGAGTTCGTGCTCGGTACCGAGGCCGAAGGCGACGCTCGGCGCGAAGCCCATGCGCTGAATGTGCGGCGTCGTCCCGGCCACCGGGTTGGAGCGCGGGCTGTCTTCCTCGCGCGCCATCATGTTGATGCGGATCGCCGTCGTTTCACCGAGGCGGTGGTTGAGGTCGGCATTGAAGGCGGCATAGCCGTCGGTGCCGACGCCGACACCGGCCTTGTTGATGCCATAGAGCATCGGCGTCTTGCTGACCTGGTTGATGACGCCGCCGGCCTGGCCGCGACCGAAGAGCATGGCGGCCGCGCCGCGCAGCACGTCGACCTGCTCCAGGTTGAATACTTCACGGTTGTACTGGGCGGTATCGCGAATGCCGTCGAGATAGATGTCGCCGAAGGTGTAGAAGCCGCGCAGCATCATGTTGTCACCGGAGCGGCCACCTTCGGCGGCGTTGAACGAAATCCCCGGCACATTGCGCAAGGCCTCGCGCAGGGAGTTGACCTCCTGCTCGTCCATCAGCGTGCGGGTCACGGTGACGACCGACTGCGGGATGTCGTGCGGATCCTGCGCCACCCGGCCGACGCGCGTTTTGGTGGCGCGCAGGCCATCCTGCGGCTCGGCGGTCGCCGTCACCGTGACCGGTGCCAGCGTCTTTTCCTCTTCGGCAATTGCCGTATCGGTCGCCCCCAGCAGGCTGGCGACGACCATCGCCCCGAGCGGCAACAACTTCCGCTTTTCCGCCGCTCCCCCGGGAGCAGTCGATGACGAAAGCGCAGGCGCTTTCACTTTTACCCTCTTGTTTTTCACAGGCATTCCTCTAGCTAGTCAGTTGGGGAGGCTGGCTGGCTGAAGGGCTGGCTTGCCGAACACGCAGTTCGAGATTCGACATGGCCACCCGGAGGGTGACCGTCAAATTGCCAGGCTGGAAAAATCCGCCACGGACTTGCTCGAACAGCTATTTCTGGAACCTTGCTGGCTGTGAGCTGTGGCTGGCTGGTCCGTAAATGTAAATACGAATATATCGCATTTACAAATCAGAAACAACTTTGTCTTGCTTCCGAGGTGATGTGCCGAAGTTTTTAGGGCTTGTCGGCCGGTTCGGCGAACCAGTTTGCCTTGTCCACCACGACGTTATTCTTCGGCTGCAACACGAAGTTCGGCGACATGATCTGGACGCCGTAGGTGTTGAATTCATCCTGAATGCGGGAATGCAGTTCGGAGAGGATCTGGATACGCTCCAGCGGGCGGTCGACGTAGGCGTAGAGCTCGTATTCGACGTAGAAGTCCTGCAGCGCCTTCTGGATGACGAAGGGCTTGGGCTCGGTGCGCAGACCGGAAGTATGCTCCGCCGCGTTGATCAGCATGGCATGGACCTGGCGCCACGGGGTATCGTAGCCGATGGTCACCGTCGTCGAGACCAGCGCGCCGCGTTCGCCGGCGGCGCCGGTAAAGTTCTTGATCGGATTGTTGACCAGCACGGCATTCGGGATGGTCACTTCCTCGTTGCGCATGTTGATGATCTTGGTCGACAAGGCGCTCATTTCCTTCACCACGCCGGTCACTTCGCCGATGCTGACGAAATCGCCCACCTTGAGCGCCCGTGAATAGATCAGCACCAGGCCGCTCATCAACTGGGTGACGATACCGGCCGAGCCGAGCGTCAGCATGAAGCCGAACATGACCGACAGGCCTTTGAAAGCATCGCTGTCGGCAATCGGCAGATAGGGATAAGCGATGGCAACGCCGACTGCCCAGACCAGGACACCGATCAGCCGCCGCGTGGCATGCGCCGTATCCCGATGCACGCCGGGAATCAGCGAACGTCCCTGATAGACGTTCTCGAAGATGTTGCCGGCGACATCGTTGGCCGCCTTGGTGATGAAGAGGATGACACCGACCGTCAGCAGCCCGGGAACCGCAACGACCAGGCCTTCGCCAAAATGCTCGAGCATGTCGACCAGGAAACCTGACAAGCGCTCGGCCAGCGGCTGGGTCAAGGGAAAATTCGCCAGCACATAGGTGAACCACAGGTAGGCGACCGACACCCAGAGCGTCAGCAGCAGCAGTTGGGCGATCCGTTTGACCAGCAGCCAGCCATGGGCGGCCCAGCGCAGTTTGGTATTCTCGTTCGCCGCCAGGACGCGCACCTGCAAGCGATCCAGAACATAACCGGTGGCTTTGCGGATCGCCCACAGCAACACCAGCATCAAGGCGGTAGCCAGCATGGAAAAGAGAAAGCCCCTGACCAGCACCGGACCGTGCCCCTGTTCGATCAGTGCCGCAATGGCCTTTTCGAAACGCTTGCCGACCTGCTGCGATGCTTCTTCGAGACCGATCTTCTCTTCCGGATCGAGGTCGGCTTCGTAGAGGATGAAGATGGTCCGCTCGCCGATGGAATAGGCGACCCCCTTGCTTCCTTCGATCGTCAGGTGCGAAAGCGTGATCGGCTTGGACAATTCCCTTTCGTCCATTTGCCTGAGCCGTTCGTGGGCGCGCTTGACCCGCAGTTCGGGCGACGCTCCCAGCATCGACATCCGCAACGTGGCGATATCGCGATTGGCCACGGTCAACACCGCTTCCGGTGCCGTTTCGGCCTTGGCCAGCGCCATTCCGGGAGCAAGCACCGCCAGCAGAAGGATCACGCAGCGCAGCGCCGCCCAGACAATGCCCATCAAGAACTCTCCCCGTTCAGGAAACCACGATCGCCGGCTCGCCTTCGACCACTTCGCCGATCACCGAAACGTGCGAAAAACCTTGTTGCAGAAAGATCGACAGCACCTCGGTGACCGTATCCGGGGCGCACGACACCAGCAGGCCGCCCGAGGTCTGCGGATCGGTCAGCAGCGCCCTTTCGATGTCGCCCAGCCCGTCGGCCAGTTGCACATTCTGGCCGTAGCTGGCCCAGTTGCGCCCCGAGGCGCCGGTGACATAGCCGTCATCGGCGAACTCCCTGGCCCGCGCCAGCAGCGGCAA
>DAORUJ010000218.1:0-3537 GCA_035433105.1 Thauera sp. | reverse complement strand
TGCGCTCGGTCAGGTGCACCGCCGCCGCCGCCATCGACACCGTGTTGGCGCCGATTGCAGTGGTCGATCGCACTTCCTTGGCCACCGCAAAGGTGTTCTGGAACAGCTTGTGCAGCAGCGTACCCATGGTGCCCGCCTGCTCGGCGTGGCGCACAGCATCCTTGACCTGACCCAGAATCTGCGGCTCGCCGATGACCATCGAGTCCAGACCGCTGGCCACGCGAAAAACATGACGAATCGCATCACGCTGCGGATAGGCGTAAAGGTAGGGCGAGACGTCGTTGAGCGCAACGTGATGAAAGCGCGCCAGCCAGTCGGCCGCATGCTGCGGCTGCTCGGCAGCAAAGTACAGCTCGGTGCGGTTGCAGGTCGACAGGATGGCCGCCTCTCGCACGGAGTCGGCATGTGCCAGATCATGCAGCGCCTGGGCCAGCCTTTCAGGCTGGAACGCAACGCGCTCGCGAATCGCGAGCGGCGCTGTGTGGTGATTCAGGCCAAGGGCGTAAAGCTGCATTCGGATCAGGCTGGTCAGCGCACTGCGATGGAAAGGCGCGCATTATAGCACCCCGACTTGCGCTCAAAAATTGAGCGTAATCAGCCACTTCTTTCCCCCGGCGGCGGCACGGCAATTTCGTCGATCGAAGTCTTCGCCCGCCCACCTGGGTTGTGGCTGGAGGTCTTGATCGAACGACTGATGAGGGGAGCCGACGGCGGGGTCACGCAGGCCGGGCGACAACCGGGTCGCGGGACGCTGCGCCCGGTCGCGGGTCTGGTTTCACGCCGGGTACCGAAAGCGGGCATCGACTCAGCGCGCGGAAAGCGACACCATGAGACCAAACGCCAAGGCTGAATATCAGGGCAAAAAAAAGGGTGCGAATCAACGCACCCCCAACCCCAACAGAGAGACAAAACACTTTCATTTTCGGAGCCGCTGTCGGCAGGACCGAACGCGCAGCCCGAAAGCACTGGAGGAAGTATGCAATAGCGCAAAACAGCGAGGTTGACTTAGGTCAACGCTGATCCATTCTGCCTTCCCCACCTCATCGGGCTCACTCACTGCGCGGGTTTTCGCTTCGTTTCCGCGCCCTCTTCCTGCTGGCGTCGCCTCTCGATATCTGCAGGAGACTCGTCGCGATCATCGAGCAACAGGCGATAGGCAGGCCCTTCCAGGTCATCGTACTGGCCACTGCGCAGTGACCACCAGAACAACACGCCGAGGACGAACACCAGCACCACCGAGATCGGGATGAGAAGGTAGAGGCTTTCCATGTCGAGTCCTGCCGAAACCCATTATTTGTCGCGCGGGATGCGCTGCAGCCGCAGCGCATTGAGCACCACCAGCAGCGAACTGCCGGCCATGCCGATGCCAGCCATCCAGGGTGTGACCAGCCCGGCCATCGCCAGCGGCACCGAGGTGAAGTTATAAATGAAGGACCACCACAGGTTCTGCCTGACGATCCGCAAGGTCTTGCGCGCAAGCAGGATCGCCCGCCCCAGACTGCCGAGGTTTTCGTTGAGGAGGACGATGTCGGCCTGATTGCGGGCGAGATCCGTTCCGCCCCCCATTGCAACCGAGACATGGGCCTGCGCCAGCACTGGCGCATCGTTGACCCCGTCGCCGACCATCGCGACCACCGCCTGCGGGTTCTTCTGCAACTCGGCGATCCAGGCCTGCTTGCCCTGCGGGCTCATGCCGCCATGCGCATCGGCGATGCCCAGGGTCTTTGCAACACTCGCTACCACACTCGGCGAGTCGCCCGACAACACACCAAGTCCAAGCCCCTCCGCAGACAGTCGCTGCGCCAGCGGCACCGCCTCGGCACGCAGCGTATCAGCGAGCCGGAACAGGCCCAGCCACTGGTTTTGCGCCGCCAGTGCCACGACCGTGCCACCGCTTTGGGAGAAGGCCTTGAGCGCCGCGGGCAATGCCAGGCCCGCCGCATCAGCGACATACTGTGGACGACCAATCCACAACGTATGCTCGGCCACGCGGCCCTGCATACCCTGTCCGGTTTCGGCGCGCAGTTCAGTCACCCTGGGCAACGACAGCTCGCCTGCCGCCTCTCGCAGACCGGCCGCCACCGGATGCTCCGAGCCCTGCTCGATCGCTGCGGCCAGCGCAGTCAGCGCCTCTGCCCCTTGCCCTGCGAGCGGCAACACCTCCTCGAGCCGCATCCGGCCATGGGTCAGCGTGCCGGTCTTGTCGAACACGAAGTGAGTGGCGTGCGCCAGGGTTTCGATTGCATGACCGCGGGTGACCAGCACCCCCATGCGTGCCATGGCATCGGTTCCCACGGTCAGCGCCGTCGGCGTCGCCAGCGACAGCGCACATGGACAGGCCACCACCAGCACGGAGACAAACACCCACAGCGCGCGCGCGCTGTCGATGAAATACCAGGCGATCCCGGTCAGCGAAGCCAGCACCAGCAAAGTCAGGATGAACCACCCCGCCACCCGATCCGACTGGGTGGCGACGCGCGGCTTCTCGGTTGCAGCACGCTCCATCAGACGACGGATCGCTGCCAGCCGCGTCGAATCGCCAACGTGCTCAACGCGAAACAGCAAGGGCGAGGACACGTTGATGCTGCCGCCGGTCAGGCTGTCGCCGAGTTGCCTGGGAACCGGCATGCTTTCGCCCGTCAACAGGGCCTCGTTGACTTCACCCGTGCCTTCGACGACCACGCCATCGGCGGGAATGACTTCACCCGGGCGCACGCGCAGGATGTCACCCACCTCGAGCTGCGAAGTCGGCACCCGCTCGCCGGTCACCTGGCCCGGCCAGCCCGCCAGGCGCTCGGCAAAGGAAGGCAGCACCTTGCCCAGCTCTTCGACCCCGCGCACCGCCTTCTGGCGCGCGACCATTTCCAGGTAGCGACCACCGAGCAGGAAGAAGACGAACATGGTGACCGAGTCGAAATACACCTCCGGCCCGTCAGTGAGCGTGGCCCACAGACTGGCAAGGAAGGCACTGCCCACCCCCAGTGCAACCGGAACATCCATGCCCAGGCTGCGCAGGCGGATGTCGCGCACCGCACGCTGGAAGAAAGGCGCCGCCGAATACAGCACTACCGGCAGCGTCAGCAGCAGGCTGGCCCAGCGCAGCAGCAGCTCCACGTCCCAGGTCATGTCGCCTTCGCCCGCCACATAGACGGGGAAGGCGTACATCATGACCTGCATCATGCCAAAGCCGGCCACGAACACCCGCCACAGCATCGAGCGCCGTTCGCGCTCGGCGATCTGCTCGGAACGCTCGGCGTCATAGGGATAGGCGCGATAACCGATGGCCTGGATGGCGCCGAGAATGTCCGACAGCCTGATCTTGCGCTCGTCCCAGCGCACCCGCGCACGCCGCGTCGCATAGTTGATCTCAACCGCAGATACGCCGTCCTGGCGGGCAACGTGCTTCTCGTTCAGCCACACGCAGGCGGCGCAGGTAATGCCTTCGAGGATCAGCGATGCTTCACGTTCGTGCTCACCCACCGGGCGCACGAAGCTCTTCTGGAAATCAGGGTGATCGAAGAGGCCGAGCTCCTGCAG
>DAORUJ010000217.1:0-3554 GCA_035433105.1 Thauera sp. | reverse complement strand
TCTCGGCTTCGAGGCGTTGAAGGTGGGTCAGTGTCATGGGTTCTCCAGCTCCGATGCGGAATGTGGGGACGCGGAGGCGTGTCGCAACGTGGGGTTTGCGTCATGCCGAGTGGGAGTGAGCAGGTTTTCGCTTGCGGTTGGTGACTCAGGGGCCTGTTCCACTGCGGGCGACAGGATTTCGTACAGGGTTGAGCGCTGCTTCAGGCTACGGCCGCAGCGCGCCGCGATGGCTCGCAGGTCTTCAGTTTCCATCAGCTGGCCGTTGGCGCCTCCAGCGGCGCGGGTGATGGATTCGTACATCAAGGTACCGCCCAGGTCGTTCGCCCCGGCCTGCAGGCACAGCGCCGCGCCTTCCGTGCCCATCTTTACCCACGATGTCTGGATGTTGGGGATCAAGGGGTGCAGGGCGAGCCTGGCGACGGCATGCATCAGCACCGCCTCGCGCAGCGTCGGGCCGGAGCGGGCGAGACCCTTGTGCCACAGAGGTGCTTCGCGGTGTACGAAGGGCAGCGGAACGAACTCGGTGAAGCCGCCGGTCCTTGCCTGAAGGCGGCGCACGGCAAGCAGGTGACGCGCCCAGTGCCGCGGGGCTTCGACATGGCCGAACATGATCGTGGCCGTGCTGCGGATGCCGACCTCGTGCGCAGCCTGCATGACTTCCAGCCATTGGGCCGTGTCGAGCTTGTCCGCACAAATGATCGCGCGCACGTCGTCGTCGAGTATCTCGGCTGCGGTGCCCGGCAGCGTGCGCAGCCCGGCCGCCTGCAGACGGCTCAGGTAGTCGTGCAGGGACAGGCCAAGGGTACTCGCACCGTGGCGGATCTCCAGCGGCGAAAAGGCGTGGATGTGCATGCCCGGTGTTGCGCGCCTCACCGCTGCCACCAGTTCCAGATAGGTGTCGCCGGTGTAGTGGGGGTGGATGCCACCCTGCATGCATACTTCGGTAGCGCCGCGCAGCGAAGCTTCCTCAGCACGTGCCGCCACTTGTTCGGCTTCGAGCCGATAGGCCGGGCCGCGCAGGGTGGAAGCGGCGTGACTCTTGGCGAAGGCGCAGAAGCCGCAGCGATGCAGGCAGATGTTGGTGTAATTGATGTTGCAGTTGCGCACGTAGGTGACGGTGTCGCCAACCATCTGCCGGCGAAGCTCGTCGGCGGCCTGCATCACCGCGTGCAGATCGGCACCGTCGGTGTCGAACAGCCGGACGATCTCGTCCTCGCTCAGTGCCTCGCCCGCGGCTGCCTTGTCGAGCACCGCGCGCACTTCCGGGCAGGCTGCGGCCCCCGTGCAGGCGACGAAGGGGTGCTGTGCCGTCGCCGAGAGGGGCTCGCCGCTGCCTGCCAGCCAGTCGTCCGGGCGCGCATAGCCCGAGGCGTCGGCACGATGCAACAGGGCGGTGGCAATTGCCGGCGCAGTCCAGCGCGCCACTTCGCGCACATAGGACGGAATCAGCGGCAGGCGGGGGCGCAGCTGACGACCGAAGCGCGCAGTATCGGCCGCCAGCGCATCGACTTGCGGCCAGGCCGCTTCCGGGTTGACGTGATCGAGCGTGATCGGTGAAACGCCGCCCCAGTCGTTGATGCCGGCGCGCAGCAGGGGCTCAAGTTCGCCCGGGCGCAGATTGGGCGGGGCCTGAATCGACATGGCGGCACCGAACACCAGGCGGGTGATGGCGATGGTGCGCGTGTGCTCGTCAAGATCGGGTTCGTCTGCGTGCGCCATCACCGTGCCGGGCTTGGCGCGGAAGTTCTGTACGATGATTTCCTGCAGATTCCCGTGCTCGGCGTGCACTTCGCGCAGGGTGAGCAGGGAGTCGATGCGTTCGCGCCGTGTTTCGCCAATGCCGATAAGAATGCCGGTGGTCATCGGCACTGCAAGTTCACCGGCGCAGCGCAGGGTGGCGAAACGTACATCAGGGTGCTTGTCCGGGCACTTCCAGTGCGGGCCGCCGCGCTCGCAAAGGCGCGCGGAGGATGACTCGAGCATGATGCCCATCGAAGCCGAGAGCGGCCGCAGCAGGGCGATTTCTGCGCTGCTCATCGTCCCCGGGTTTACATGCGGCAGCAGTCCGGTTTCGCGCTGCACCAGGGTGGCCATCGCGGCCAGATACTCAATGGTCGAGCTGAAACCGAGTGCCGCCAGCGCATCGCGAGCCGCCTTGTAGCGTGATTCTGGGCGCTCGCCAAGGGTGAATAAGGCTTCGTGGCAACCCGCTTGCGCCCCGGCGCGGGCGATGGCGAGGATTTCGTCGGCGCTGAGGTAGACGCTGGGTACTGATCGCGGCGTGGTGGCGAAGGTGCAGTAGCCGCAGGTGTTGCGACACAGGCGGGTGAGCGGAATGAAGACCTTGCGCGAATAGCCCACGTTGCGGCCGTGGCCCATGAGCGTGAGGGCCTCGGCGGTATCGAGGAGTGCCGCGTGCGGCGCGTGCTCCGCCAGCAGGTGGATGTCTGCGGCCGCCAGCGTGGCACCGGCCCGGGCTTCGGCGAGCAGGCTCAGAATGCGTTCATGCATGGTGTCGACCTCCAGCGGGTGAGATTGGGTGCCGTCCGTGGCAATCGACAGGCCAGATCGGCGGCGGTGTCGATGTCGAGCGCCAGCCCGTCCAGCGTGGCACGCGCAGCTTCATCGAGCAGACCGGCGAGCCGGCTTTTGCCAAAGCGGCGTTGCTTCAGAGGTGCCAGAGCCCCGCAAGTCATGCGCGTGCTCCTCTGCGGGGCGCCGTCATGCGTGCCGATCGTCGGCGACGATGCGGTTTGAGTGTCTGCGAGAAGAAGGCTTTTTGCGTCGTCTTTGCATGATGTTTGCACTGTCTCTGGGAGAAATTGAATCATCTCAGATACTGCCTTGGCTACTCGCTTTAGGCAGCGTAGGCTTTACTGTGCAAACAATAAAAATGCTTGTTATACAGATGCTTGACGAGGCTTCAAAGGGGTGCTTCGGGTAAAAATGAGAAAGCTCAGTTTTTACGGCGTGTGAAATGCCGCTTTGGCGAGGCGGTGCGACTCAGCTGTTTCGATGCAGCTGGGTGGCAAAGCCCAGTGTTTCGCGGGCGACGCGCACACGGTCAGCCGCGCTCAGCATCAGGGTGTCGGTCACGTGGACAGGCAATGCAATGCGGTCTCGCAGCGCGGCATCGCGCACGTCCAGGATGAAGCCGTCGAGCAGGTCGCCGTAGTGGCGTGCGATCTCGTCGGCGCCGACCGGCACACCGAGCTCGTGCATGATCTTGGCTGTTGGCCCTTTGACCGCGGCGCCACCGACGAGCGGCGATACCGCAATGATGGGCACGCCCGCTGCGCGCAGGCGCTCGCGCAGGCCGGGTACGGCGAGGATGGGGGCAATGCTCAGATAGGGGTTCGACGGGCAGATCACGATGGCGCCGAGCGCCTTGTCGGCAAGGGCTTGCTCCACCGCGCTGCTGGGGCGGGTATCCGGAGCGATGACGAACTCGATCGAACGCGTCACCGGGCGGCACTGCAGGCGGACGAAATAGTCCTGAAAGTCGAACACGCCTTCGTCGCAGTGCACCCGGGTGCGCAGCGCCTGGTCCGACA
>DAORUJ010000216.1:0-3622 GCA_035433105.1 Thauera sp. | reverse complement strand
TGCCAGGGCTCGTCGATGCTGGCGCGGATCATCGGCGTGGTGATGCGGTCGGGGTGGGTGGCGTAGCCCCAGGCGAAGCGGCCCTTCACGCAGGAATGGCCCATGTTGGCCTTGCCGTCCTTGTGCGGCACCATGCGCACCACTTCATTGCCCTTGAGTTCGGCCTTGAACGAGCAGCCCACGCCGCAGTAGGCGCAGGTGGTGATGACGCTCTTTTCCGCCTGGCCGAGCTGGATGACACTCTTTTCCATCAGCGTGGCGGTCGGACAGGCCTGCACGCAGGCGCCGCAGGATACGCAGTCCGACTCGAGGAAGGATTGCTGGGTGCCGGCGGTGACGCGCGAATCGAAGCCGCGGCCCGAGATCGTCAATGCAAACGTGCCCTGGATCTCTTCGCAGGCGCGCACGCAGCGGTTGCACACGATGCACTTGGCAGGGTCGAAGCTGAAGTAGGGGTTGGAGACATCGGGCGCGACCGCGCTGTGCGCATCGAAATGGTTGCGCCCCTCCATGCCGTAGCGCACTTCGCGCAGGCCGACCACGCCGGCCATGTCCTGCAGCTCGCAGTTGCCGTTGGCCGAACAGGTCAGGCAGTCGAGCGGGTGATCGGAGATGTAGAGCTCCATCACGCCGCGGCGCAATTCGGCGAGCCGGGTGCTGTGGGTGCGCACCACCATGCCGGCTTCGACTGGGGTGGTGCACGAGGCCGGCGTGCCGCGGCGACCTTCGATCTCGACCAGACACAGGCGGCAGGACCCGAAGGGCTCGAGGCTATCGGTGGCGCATAGTTTGGGGATGCGGTTGCCCATGAGTTCTGCGGCGCGCATCACCGAGGTGCCGGCGGGCACGCTCACCTGTTCGCAATCGATGCTGAGCGTAACCAGCTCGGCGGAGCTGCGTGCGGGCGTGCCGTAGTCGGGTTCGCGAAAAATCGTCATTGCTGTCTCCTGCTCTTGTTCTGTCGCGCTGCTTACTTGCTGACTGGGCCTGCGCTGCGCTTGCCGTCTGCGTTACCTGTTACTGCAGTCAGGCCGCGGCCGTCCTGGCTATGCCGAAGTCCTCGGGGAAGTGTTTCAGCGCGGACTGCACCGGGTAGGGGGTCATGCCGCCCATCGCGCACAGCGAGCCGGCGAGCATGGTGTCGCACAGCGAATCGAGCAGCGCGAGGTTCCGGCCGCGGTCCTCTCCAGCGCGGATGCGGTCGATGACTTCCACGCCGCGTACCGAGCCGATGCGGCAGGGCGTGCATTTGCCGCAGGACTCTTCCGCGCAGAAGGCCATCGCGTGGCGTGCCATCTTGGCCATGTCCACGCTGTCGTCGAAGGCGACGATGCCGCCGTGGCCGACCATCGCCCCCATTGCAGCGTATTGCTCGTAGTCCAGTGCCACATCGAACTGCGCCGCCGGCAGGTAGGCGCCGAGTGGCCCGCCGACTTGTGCGGTGCGCAGCGGCCGACCGCTGGCGCTGCCGCCGCCGAAGTCTTCCAGCAGTTCGCGCAGGGTCACACCAAAGGCTTTTTCCACCAGGCCGGGGTAGCGCAGATTGCCGGCGAGCTGGAAAGGCAGGGTACCGTGCGAGCGCCCCAGGCCGTAGTCGCGGTAGAAGGCCGCACCACGCGCGAGGATGAGCGGCACGCTGGCCAGGCTGATGACGTTGTTGATTACCGTGGGTTGGCCGAACAGGCCGGATATCGCCGGTAACGGCGGTTTGGCGCGTACCACGCCGCGCTTGCCCTCGATGCTTTCCAGCATCGCGGTTTCCTCGCCGCAGATGTAGGCGCCCGCGCCCAGACGCACGTCGATGTCGAAGGCGCGGCCGCTGTCAGCGACGTTCGCACCCAGCCAGCCGGCGGCGCGGGCACGCTCGACGGCGGTTTGAACTGTGCGAAAGGCGTGCGGATACTCGGAGCGGATGTAGAGGTAGCCCTGCGTTGCACCCACTGCGAGGCCGGCGATGCACATGCCTTCGATCAGACAGTAAGGGTCGCCTTCCATCAGCATGCGGTCTGAGAAAGTGCCCGAGTCGCCCTCGTCGGCGTTGCAGGCGATGTATTTTTGCGCCGCGGGCGTGTCCAGCACCGTCTTCCACTTGATGCCGGTGGGGAAGGCGGCGCCACCGCGGCCACGCAGGCCGGAATCGGTGACTTCCTGCACCACTGCGGCGGGTGCCAGCGCGATGGCGCGCTTGAGGCCTGCGAAGCCACCGTGGGCCAGATAGTCGTCCAGGCTCAGCGGGTCGGTCAGACCGACGCGGGCAAAGGTCAGGCGCTCCTGACGGGCGAGGAAGGGGATCTGTTCGGTCGGGCCGTGGCACAGGGCATGTGCTTTGCCATGGTGAAAACCCGCCTCGAACAGGCCGGGCACGTCTTCCGCCTGCACCGGGCCGTAGGCGATGCGACCCTGCGGGGTGAGGACTTCGACCAGTGGCTCGAGCCAGAACAGGCCGCGTGAACCGTTGCGGACAAGTTCGATGGCGATGCCGCGCGCTTCGGCTTCGCGACGGATCGCGCGCGCGACCTGCTCGGCGCCGAGTGACAGCGCGCTGGAATCGATCGGGACATAGACGCGGATGCTCATGCCGAGGCTCCTTCGCTCGCGGGGTGCCGGAGCGCTTCGACGATGGCGTCGAAGCGGTGCGCGCTCACCCGGCCGACGATGTCGTCGTCTACCCGGATGGCCGGAGAACAGGCGCAGTTGCCGAGGCAATACACCGGCTCCAGCGTCACCGCGCCATCCGCCGTGGTCTGGTGGAAGTCGATGCCAAGCTGCGCCTTGACGTGGGCCTCGAGTGCTTCCGCGCCCATCGCCAGACAGGATTCGGCGCGGCATACCTGCACAATGTGGCGGCCAGGCGGGCTGCGACGGAAGTGGGGGTAGAAACTGACGACGCCCTGCACTTCGGCGCGCGACAGGTTCAGCGTGCTGGCAATCAGCGGCAGCGCTTCGTCAGGCACGTAGCCGAAGCTGTCCTGGATGGCGTGTAGGATGGGCAGCATGGCGCCTGGGCGGGCGCAGTGCGCGTCGATCAGGGCGTTCAGGCCGTCTTGTGTGGGTAGTCGGTTCGTCACGGGCAGCGCTCCGCAGGTGCTTCGGATAGGCGGACGATAGGCGAGGTTTCAGTTCTGACAAAGCAAATCGTTTCGAAGAGGGGTGTTTTTTCGAACGAATCGGTTTGCGTGCCATTCCCGGCGCTGTCGGCAGCTGTCTCGTTTCCGATTGTAGTTGTCGCCTATAGGCAAGTAGCTGTCCGGTTGCTGGCTTAACTTGATATGTCCACAAAAAAGAGGAGACAAGATCATGACTGCAGAGCAGCGCTGGGTGTTGACCGTGGCATGCCCGAGTAAATCCGGCCAGGTTGCGGCGATTTCGGGTTTCCTGGATCAACACGGCTGTTACATCAACGAGTTCTCCTGCTTCGACGACGATCTGGGTGAGCAGTTCTTCGTGCGCGCCGTATTTCGTCCCGGTTCGGTCACGGGCGAGATTCCGTCCAGCCTGCGGGCTGACTTTGAGCCGGTCGCGGCGCGCTTCCAGATGGATTGGGCGATGCATGCGCTGTCCGTGCGGCCGAAAGTGCTCATCATGGTGTCCAAGCTCGACCATTGCCTGCGCGACTTGTTGT
>DAORUJ010000215.1:0-3697 GCA_035433105.1 Thauera sp. | reverse complement strand
GGCGCACGAAGCTCTTCTGGAAATCAGGGTGATCGAAGAGGCCGAGCTCCTGCAGCTCGACCGGCATCGCCTCGCGCCGCGTCTCGGGCATTGCATCGCGATGGCGGTAATAGTCGATCAGCCCGTTGTCGACGATGGACTGGGCCACGGCCTGACAACCCACGCAGCACATCCCGCGCTCACGCCCGTCGATGCGCACGTAGTGGTGCGTACCCGGCGGGACAGGAAGACCGCAGTGATAACACTCGACATCGACCCCTTCTTGGGTCGGCACAGCACTCAGGTCGGCAGCAGTCATCGGCGCAAACGCAAAGCCGCTCCACAAGGACAATCCTTGCGGAGCGGTCGAAACGGAATATCCGTTTTTAGCACATTTACCCAGGCCCCGCTATTGCGCCGCAGCATGGGATCACTCAAGGCCTCAGCAGGCCCGGCGAGGGCTTACTTGGCCGACATGCGAATCGCGCCATCGAGACGGATGACCTCGCCGTTGAGGTAGGTGTTTTCGATAATGTGGCGCACCAGACCGGCGAACTCGGTCGGCCGCCCGAGGCGTGACGGAAACGGAACCATCTTGCCCAGGGAGTCCTGCACCTCCTGCGGCATTCCCATCAGCATCGGCGTTTCCATGATGCCGGGGGCGATGGTCATGACGCGAATACCAAAGCGCGACAGCTCGCGCGCCACTGGCAGCGTCAGGCCGACCACACCGGCCTTGGACGAGGCGTACGCCGCCTGCCCGACCTGCCCGTCGAACGCCGCTACCGAGGCAGTATTGACGATGACACCCCGTTCTCCGCCCTCGTCAGCCGCGGCCTTGCTCATGACATCAGCCGCCAGGCGAATCATGTTGAAGGTACCGATCAGGTTGATCGACACGGTACGCGCAAAAGATTCGAGGCGATGCGGTGCTTCACGCCCCACCACCTTCTCCGCGGGCGCCACACCTGCGCAACTGATGAGCCCGTTGAGACCACCAAAACCCGTCACGGCGCGATCGATCGCCGCCTTTGCGCTGGCTTCGTCGGTGACGTCGGTCACAACAAAAGCCGCTGCAGCGCCCAGCTCTGCAGCGACGGCCTCGCCCGCCTCGCGATTGACGTCGGCCAACACCACTCGGCCACCCGCCTCGACCAGCATGCGCGCCGTCGCCGCACCCAGGCCCGAACCACCACCGGTCACCACAAATACGCCGTTCTCGATCCGCATCGCCGCACTCCTTGTCTTGTAGATTGATTGAGCATCAATCCGCAAACATAGTTCACGTTAACGTTAACGTCAATAAATACCCGGCAGATATACGTCACCGCAAATCATGATCCGCCCCACGCTGCATGCCTAGACCTGTCGCACCACCTCGTCGCGGAGCTGCCTGTGAGTGCGCAAGGCCCAAAGTACAAACACCGTCAGCAGCACACCTTCGAGCAGCATCGCCAGCTGCGCGCCCATCTGTGCCGCGAGCAGCCCGGCAAGCAAACCGCCGATGGCATCGAAACCGAAACGCGTCGAACTGAAAAAGGACACCACGCGCCCGCGCAGGTGATCGGGAGCCAGCGTTTGCAGCAGCATGTTGGTCGCGACATTGCCGATCGAAATGCCCAGGCCGACCAGTGTCATCGCGAATACGGAGAGCGGCAGGTAAGGACTAAAGGAGAACACCAGCAAGCCCACCGCGCTGACGGCGGTGCCACTGACCACAGCCGTCACCAGCCCGGGCAGGCTCTTGCGCGTGGCGAGAAAGACGGTGCCCAGGAAGGCGCCCGCACCCGCCGCGCCCCACAGGATACCGAGCATGCGGGCGTCGCCCACAAAAATGTCCTTGGCAAAAACCGGCAGCAACACCGCATAGCTGGACGCGGTCAGGTTGACGACGGCGAGGATCAGGATCAGCGTGCGGATCGAGTACGCATTCCATGCATATTTCAGCCCCTCGCGGAACACCGATGCCGTGCTGCCCACTGCGCGCGGCGAAGCTTCCACCCGAATCCGCCACACGCCGAAGGCCAGCGCCGAAAACGACAAGGCGTTGAGCGCGAAGCAGAAGGCCTCGGAGGTCAGCCCCAGCAGCAAGCCGGCCAATGGCGGCCCAAAGAAACGTCCGGAATTGAACGCCATCGCATTGAGCGCCAGGGCGTTGGGCAAGTCGGCACGATTGCCGACGAAGCTGTTGATCTGCGCCTGCCGCAAGGGCGTATCGAATGCATTGAGCACGCCCAACACCAGGGACATCGCCACCAACAGCGCAGGCCCGACCAGATCGAGCAGGGTCAGCGCAGCCAGGGTCAGGGCCTGAAGAGCCAGCAAGCCCTGCACGATGATCAGCAGGCGACGCTTGTCGTGACGGTCGATCCAGGCACCCGCCAGCGGCGCCACCAACAACATCGGCACCAGGGCGGCAAACGTGGTGACGCCGAGCAGCGCAGCCGAGCCCGTCAGGCGGTAAACCAGCCACGACATCGCCACCTGCTGAACCCAGGTGCCGAGAATCGATACGGCCTGCCCAAAAAAGTAATAACGGAAGTTGCGATGCCCGAGGGCACGTATCGGGCCCGGCAGCGGTCTGCGTGGCGCCGGAGAGTCAGCCTGCACGCACCGCGCCACCGGCATCGGTGAGATCAAGATCGACCATCAGCTCATTGGCCAGCGCTTCCAGGTCCTCGCGCACCACATCGAGTTGCAGCGCGCTGGGCAGTTCGAGCTCGGCACAGGCGCGAAACAGGGGCTCACCCGACATCGAAGCACTTTCGCAAGAAGTCTCCAGAGCATCGATGCTGACACCATGGCGCGCCAGCACCGCCGAAATGTCGCGCACGATGCCGGGGCGGTCATGGCCGACAAGTTCGAGCCGGGCACGATGCGTCACCGCCGCCGGCACCGGCGCGCCGTGCTCGATCGCCACGCGCAGCCCCTCTGCCTCCAGCCCGCGCAGCAGCGCTTCGAGCTCGCCCAGCCGTGCGCTGTCGACCTCGAGCCGGACAACACCGGCAAACTTGCCCGCGAGCTGCGCCAGACGGCTTTCCATCCAGCTCGCACCCACCGCAGCAGCCCTGCCCGCCACTGCACTTACCAGACCCGGCCGATCGGGCCCGATCAGGGTCAAAACCACGGAAGTCATCATGTTCACTCCTCGCTGTAAGCCGCCAGCCGGGCTAGTACGCAATGTTACGCCAGCGTGACGCCCCGGCAACAGAGGAGCCAAAAAAGCAAAAAGGCCGATCCCGAAGGACTGGCCTTTTTCTTGAAGCTGGTGCCGGCAAGAGGAGTCGAACCCCCGACCTTCGCATTACGAATGCGCTGCTCTACCAACTGAGCTATGCCGGCTGAGGGCGCGGACTATAACCCATCGTCACGATGGCTTCAAGCATTGCGGCGCGGTTTTTCAGCGCCGGCATCGTCCACGGCACGAGCCGAGTTGCAATCCAGTACCGCCGAGCAGAGAGAATGAAAAAAACTTTTCCGGTCATATTTATTTTCTGGGTGTTGTGCACTACACTGCGCACCAATTCGGGGCGGAGGAGACAGGCTCCAATCAGAACGCGCCACCGGGGGCATGCCCCCGGCAGCCGCGCCACTCCAGCGACACTGCTTGCTGGCACCCACGCTCGAACGGCCCAAGCCTCTCAGTTTGCCGACCGCAGCGGTCCCCGCAGCGATCCCTCATGGCAGACCTTCCCTTATTTACCCTCTTCGCCGTCGG
>DAORUJ010000214.1:0-3759 GCA_035433105.1 Thauera sp. | reverse complement strand
ACCGAATTTTTCAAGAATCACCGAGAGGGCAATCATGGATTTTGAGTTTTCGGAACAGGAGTGCGAATTTCTGCGCGAGGTCGATAAGTTCCTCGTCGAGAATTACGACCCGAACGTAATGGACGTGACGCGCGAGAACATGGCGCAGGTGTGCGACACGCCCGAGCGCCGCGCCTTCATGAAGAAACTCGCCGCCCGCGGCTGGCTGGGCATCACCTGGCCCAAGGACTGCGGCGGCCAGGATGGCGCCGGCTTTTACGAGTATCTGCTCAACGAGAAGCTGTCGTCCGTGGGCGCGCCGCAAATCGGCAAGGGCGTCGGCATCATCGGCAAGACGCTGATCAAGGTCGGCAACGACAAGCTCAAAGCCGAGTTCCTGCCCAAGATTCTGGACGCCTCGGTTGAGTTCGCGGTCGGCTACTCCGAGCCCAGCGCCGGCTCCGATGCCGCTGCAATGCGCCTCAAGGCCGAACGCAAGGACGACGGCTGGCTGCTCAACGGCCAGAAAGTATTTACCACCTCAGCACACTTCGCCGACTGGTACTGGGTGGGCGCCCGCACCGACCCGAGCGCACGCAAGCACCACGCCATTTCGCTCTTCCTGGTGCGCATGGACGACCCCGGGCTCACCATCCATCCGATGTACACGATGGGTAACGAGCGCACCAACGCGGTATTTTTCGACAACGTCTTCGTGCATGACGACTATCGCGTTGGCGAACTCAACAAGGGCTTCCAGTACATCGCCGAGGCGCTCGACATCGAACGCTTCACCATGTTCACCCTGTCGCCGATCCGTGGCCGCATGGAACTGCTGTGCGATTACGTGCGCAAGACGGTGCGCGACGGCAAGGCCCTGCGCGAAGACCCCATCATTCGCCAGCGCATCGCCCAGCTCGCCACCGAATGCGAAGTGGCGCGTGTGCTCAGCATCAACTTTGTAGACGCGGCACTGAACAGCGACAAGACGCCGACCGTCCAAGCCTCCCAGTACAAGCTCTATGCCACCGAACTGTCGCGCCGCATCGCCGACGCCACGATGGACATCGTTGGTCCGGGCGGGCAGCTGGCGCTGGGCACCGCGGATGCACCGCTGCGCGGCCGTGGCGAGAGCTGCTACACCTACACCGTGATCGACACCATCGGCGGCGGCTCGTCCGAAGTGCAGAAGAACATCATCGCCAAGCGCAAGCTTGATCTGCCGAAGAACTTCTGAGCCAGGACGACGGACATGGCCGCAATGAAGGATCTCATCGTTCTCGACCTCGCCAGCGTCGGCCCGGCCGCGCGGGCGTCGCGTCTGCTCGCTGATTTTGGCATGCAGGTGATCAAGGTCGCCCCGGTTCGCGCCAAAGGCGCCAAGCAGGTCGATCCCGTCTTTCATGCCTACGGAGCGGGACGCGGCATGCGCCGCATGCGTGTCGACCTGAAGGCGCCGAACGGTCGCACGCTGATTCGCCACCTCGCCTCTTGTGCCGACGTTGTCATCGAAAGCTACCGTCCGGGCGTCGCAGCCCGGCTGGGGATCGGTCACGAGGAGCTGTGCGCGCTCAACCCCCGCCTGGTGTATTGCTCGACCAGCGGCTACGGCCAGGACGGCCCCTACGCCAGCTGGGTGGGGCATGACATCAACTACCAAGCTGTCAGCGGCTATCTCGCCTGCAGCGCACGCGATGCGGACGGGATTCCCGCTCTGCCGGGCGCGACCATCGCCGATGGCGCGGGCGGCGGCATGCACGCCGCACTGTCCATTCTCGCCGCGTTGCTCGAACGCACTCACAGCGGGCGCGGCAAGTATCTCGACGTGTCGGTCACCGACGGCATGCTCAACCTCATGTCGCTCTACGTCGACCAGTACCTGGCCACCGGCGAGGAGACCCATCCGGGCTCGGGCGTGCTGACCGGCAAGTACGCCTGGTATGGCGTGTATGCGGCCCGCGACGGCCAGTTCGTCTCGGTCGGCGCGATCGAAGGGCACTTCTTTCGCAACCTGTGCAAGTTGTTGGATCTGGAGCAGTTTGCCGATCGTCAGTACGACGACAGCGCCCAGGTAGAGATGCGTGAGGCCTTCCGCGCACGCTTCCTCAACCGCGATCGCGACGAATGGGTGGCGCTGCTGGCTGCGGCCGACACCTGCGTCGCACCGGTGCTGTCGGTGGCTGAAGTGTGTGGCGATGCGCATCTGCGTGCACGCGGGGACTTCATCACCGCACTGCACCCGCAACGTGGCGAATTCGACCAGCTCGCCGGGCTGCTTGCCGGCAGCGCGCGCGACATTCCCCAGCACGTGGTCCCGTCGCCAGAGCACACCGACACCAACGAGATCCTGCGCGCCGCGGCACTGAGCGAGGCCGAGATCACAAGCCTGCGTGACGAGGGGTGCATCGAATGAGCGCCGCCCTCCCCGTCAAGACATCCTGGAGCGAAGCCCGATGAGCGAAGCAGACCTGCTGCCGGACGCCGTCCGGAAGATGATCGACACGCCGATCTATGAGGAACGCACCGAGTTCCCGATCGAGATCGGCTACGTCTACAACACCTGCGCGGCCGTCGAGAACGGCAACCCGCTGTTCTGGGACGAAGCGCTCGCGCACGCCGTCGTTGGCAAGCGCATCGCACCGCCCACCATGCTCTCAGTGTGGTTCCGGCCGCACTACTGGGCGCCCGGCGCAAGCGGTGAGCGCAAGGCCATGCAGGCGCATTTCGACCTCAAGGAGCTGCTCGGCCTGCCCGAGGCGGTAGTCGCCAGCAACGAGGCGAGTTTCGGCGAACCGGTGGCCATGGGCGATGTGCTCACCACCTGCCAGATCGTGCATTCGATTGGCCCGATCAAGACGACGCGCCTTGGCACCGGCCGTTTCTGGACGGTGGACGTGCGCACGACTAACCAGAACGGCGACTGGGTAGGCACCGAAAGCTACACCTTCTTCGGCTACGGGAGACCCGAACAATGAGCACAACCTGTACCCCGCAGCTGCTGTTCGGCGCGCTCAAGGTCGGCGACTGCCTGCCCGAACTCCGCCACACGGTGACGGCCACCACCGTTGTACTGGGCGCGCTCGCCAGCCGTGACTGGCGTCCGATGCACCACGACAAGGACTTCGCCGTCAATCGCAACGGCACCCCGGACATCTTCATCAACACGCCCAACAACGCCGCTTGGTTCGAACGCTACATCACCGACTGGACGGGCCCCTTCGGCCGTCTCGGGCGCCTGAGTTTCCAGATGAAGACGCCGGTCTATCCGGGTAACGAGATGCGCTTCGGCGCCGAAATCAAGGCACTGGCCACCGACGATCTCGGCTGTCACTGGGCCGACCTCGAACTCAACATCAGCGTCGACGGGCAGCCCCGCACCGTCGGCAAGGCACGCGTCGCCATTCCTGGCGACACCTCGGACAACCCCTGGGCCCGCAAGGGCGCGCGCTGGCAACCCTGAATCGTCAGTCGTCAATCGTCGGCCACTGCCAGACGAACCCATCACGAACATAGATAGAGGCCAGACATGGATCTGAAGTTTACCGACGAGCAAAACATGCTCCGCGACATGACCCGCGACCTGTGCAGCGATTACAGCGACGTCGCCGTGGTACGCAAGATGGAAAACGACCCCATCGGCATCCCCACCGAACTGTGGGCGCAGATGCAGGGCACCGGACTGCTTGGCATGCGCATCCCCGAAGCACACGGCGGCATGGGTCTGAGCCTGCTCGACTGCGCCGTCATCTACGAACAACTCGGCCGCTTCCTCGCCCCCGG
>DAORUJ010000213.1:0-3762 GCA_035433105.1 Thauera sp. | reverse complement strand
CCAGCCGCATCTGCTCGATGTGGTCGTTGATCGAGCTGTCCTTCTCGATGTAGGTATCGCTGGACGGGACGTAGGCCTCTGGCTGGTAGTAGTCGTAATAGCTGACGAAATACTCGACCGAATTGCGCGGGAAGAAGGCCTTGAACTCACCGTACAACTGTGCCGCCAGGGTCTTGTTCGGCGCCATCACCAAGGTCGGCTTCTGCACCGCCTGGATCATGTTGGCGATCGTGTAGGTCTTGCCCGAGCCGGTCACGCCCAGCAGCACCTGCTTGGCCACACCGTTCTGGAAGCCGGCCACCAATTTTTCGATGGCTTGCGGCTGGTCGCCTGCCGGCTGGTAGGGCGACACCAGCTGGAAGCCTTCTGAGGCGGTGGTCAGGTCGAGGTCGGACGGCTCGGTCATGGGGGAGTTCGCGGAGGCCAACCAACGAGTTTACGCCGCCCGCGTGCACGGCCTGCGACGCGGGTTCAGGGTTTTCCTACGTCACCCGACGCATTCGCCTGATGCCTTGCCGATGCAACGCGCCCTAGCCTGCTTCCAAACCAACGGGAGCACGCAACATGCGCCGCAACGCCGGTTTCACCCTGATCGAACTGGTCACCACGATGTCCGTCATGGCCATCCTGTCCGGCATCGCCGCGCCGTCGTTCGCCGGCTTCATCGAACGTCAACGCGCGTCCGCCGCGATGTCTTCGCTGATGACGCACATGTCGCTGGCGCGCATCGCGGCGATCAGCCGCAACCAGCGCGCCGTCCTCTGCCCCACGTCTGACGGTGCGCATTGCGAATCAAGTACCGACTGGAGCCAGGGCTGGATGTTGTTCCTGGACGAAGACGGCAATCGCACGCCCGATGCCACCGATGAAATCGTCCGCGTCGACCTGGAACCCACCAGCCGCCACCTGCGCGTCGCCAGCACGACCGGGCGGCAACAGCTGCGCTACCTGCCGGACGGACGCAGCGCCGGCACCAACCTGACGATCTCTATCTGCAACAAGGGCGGCGAATTGCTGGGTCAGGTGATCGTGAACAACATGGGCCGGCCGCGCAGCGAGCGGCCGAAGGTGCCGACATCCTGTCCGGCGTAATGCGCGCTTCGCGATTCAGCAGCCCCGCATTCATCCGCTTGCCCGGTCCGGGCTGGCCGACTACAATGCGCTCCCCGCCCGAATAGCTCAGCCGGTTAGAGCACTTGACTGTTAATCAGGGGGTCGTTGGTTCGAGTCCAACTTCGGGCGCCATGAAATCAAGCATTTACGCGCCCTTTGCATAAGGTGACTGCCTAAAACACCCGGCAGCAGCGCGCCAATTGCGATCCTAACGAAGGCCCGGCATTGCCGGGCCTTCGCCATGTCTGGCCCCTCAAAGACTAGTTCAGGTGCCACTTCGGCGCTGTCGGCTGGATGTCCGTTCTAGCGGCAGCGCGTCACAACTCGTGAGATGCCTCCGCCTCACCAAACCCTTCCGTATTCTGCCGTTGAACACCTTGCGCCGAGTCATGCGCAGCAATGGGCAGGTGGCCGACCGCAACACCAAGGGCACAAGATCCGGACGAAGCGTACCCCGCCTGCGTCGAGGTCTTCTGGCGTGATCCCGCGCTCCGACATTGGTGAAGTCAGATAGACAGGGTAACGAGGCCTCTTGAACTTATGTCTAAAATATTTGACAATTTAGCCATGAACCTGACTGACATCGGCACCGCTGTCCGCGCCCGCCGCGAGGAACTGGGCTTGTCGCAAGGCCAGCTGGCGCACCTGAGTGGCCTGTCCCGGCAGACCCTGGTGGGTCTGGAGAACGGCAGCCTGAACGATCTGGGCGTCAACCGCGCCGGGCAGATCCTGACCGTGCTCGGCCTGGATGCCCCCGCGCCCACCACCGAGAGTCGCCGCAAGAAGCATGGGCTGCAGATGGCCGCCCGCAATGCGAATGTCAGCTACACCCGCGAGCTGCAGCCCGACGCCTTGGCCCGGATGCTGGTCAGTGGCGACGTGCCGGCCCCGTATGCCCCGCATCTGACCCATCTGCTGGACGAGGCCCCGCTGTCGATGGTGGTGATGGCCGTGGAGGAAGCCGCCGCCGAAGCGCACGTTCCCCCGCGCAAGGTCTGGCGCAACGTGGCCAGGCTGGCCAAGTCGCTGTCCGCCCATCGCAAGGAAATGTGGGCATGATCCGTCCGCTGCCTGGAGGCCCGTGGCAAGCGCTGTTGCCGCGCGCCCTCGCCTTGATCGACGAAGTCCGCACGCACGGCGGGATCGCCGATCCCTTCTGGACGCTGGGCGGTGGCACCGTGCTGATGTTTCGCCACCGGCATCGGCTGAGCAAGGACATCGACATCTTCGTGCCCGATCCGCAGTACCTGGGCTTCGTCTCGCCGCGTCTGAACGACGTGGCGGCCGGCATGACGGCGGAGTACACCGAGCAGCCCAGTGCCTGGGTCAAGCTGCAGTTCGAGGAAGGCGAGGTGGATTTCGTCGCATCGCCCAATCTGCTGGGCGATGCCTGGGAAACGCGGGAGATCGACGGCCATGAAATCCGCGTGGAAACATCGGCGGAAATCATCGCCAAGAAGATGTTCCACCGCGGCGACAGGGTAACCGCGCGCGACCTGTTCGACCTGGCCCTGGTGATCGAACGCGAGCCCGCGGAACTGAAGGCTGCCAGTCCGTTCCTGACCCGCCATCGGCAGGTCTTTCTCGAACAGATCCGCAACCCGCACCCCACCTTGAAGATGGCGTTCGATGCCATCGCCACACTGGACTACACGCCGGATTTCGACGACTGCGTGGCATCGGCCGGGGCTTTTCTGGAAGAGCTGTGACCGTCAGGCCCATCTCGCGATGCGGTGGGCGAATTTCTCCGTTCGCTGTACCTGACAAATTCACCAGCCACGTCAATGAGTTACGGCGACCGAGCTGCGTACCAGGTTGGCGCTTGGGTTAAATTGTCCCTGACACCTTTTCCGTGGAACGAATTGTCAGGTTTTGGGCTTTTGTTGCCTAAGTGCACTGCGACGAAGTAGACGTTCGGTGCGCATGACATGCACGACGAACACATGTGTTCCGTCGAACCGATAGAAGATGCGGCATGGCGGCTCGACGATCTGCCGATAACGAGTACGAGAGCCAAGCTCACGAGGCCGACTGCCGCTTTCAGGGTGCGCTTGAAGTTGCTTTATGTGACCAACGACGCGTTCGACAAGACCGCTTGCAGCAGAAGGGCTTTCCAGTGCGATGTAGTCTGCAATTGCCTCAAGATCCGCGACTGCAGGTTCCGTCCAGACTATTTCAGCCATTTGCCAAGGCGCTTCTCGGCTTGAGCTTGAGTGAGTGTCCGCTTCTCGGAAACGGCGACTTCCCCACGAGCAATACCCTCCAGGATGCTCATGCGCTCTTGTTGAAGCTGATAGCTCTCAACGTCAACAAGATAGGCGCCTGGCAAGCCGTGCTGGGTGATCAGGATGGGCTTCTTGTCGCGTTCAATGTCCGCGAGCAGATCCGTGGCTTGACGCTTGAGTGTGGTGACGAGTTCGGTACGCATGGAGTGATACTGAAATGCCACTCGCTTGAAGTCAAGAGTCCCACACCGAACCCCAGCTTATTCGCCGCAGAGCGCGGCCGTGCCCCCTGCAGGCGCAGGACCGATGCAGAAGCGCACACTGCGCCAGACACGAAGCCCGCCGGAAGGCGGGTTTTTCGTTGCACCCTACCTGTAGGAGCGGACCTGGCCGCGACGCTCTTTGTTAGGAAAGCAATCGCGCC
>DAORUJ010000212.1:0-3830 GCA_035433105.1 Thauera sp. | reverse complement strand
CCGTTCCACTGGGGGTGACGCTGCGAGGCGTAGGCTTTGGCGCCTGGATGTGGAGCATGGTCGGCATGGGCCTGCGGCACAGTCGCATCGATCAGTACCAGTCCGCAATCAAATCGGGCCAGTTGCTGATGATGATCGACGTGCCTCGGGATCGGGTTGAGGAGATTGAGGGCCTGGCCACCGGCCATCATCCGGCAGCCGAGCTCGAAGGGACCGATCCGAATATTCCGATTTTTCCCTGAACCATCACGACCGCGGTCGCAGTTGTACCCATGACGCGGGCCCGGGCTGGCTCCGGATTACACTGTGGCGAAGGAGAGCGACATGAACGAGCTGACACCCGCAGAGGTCCAAGCGCTGCACGAGGCCCTGGACGACGAGTACCAATCGTGGACGACGTACGACCAGGTGATTGCTGACTTCGGTGAACTGCGACCCTTCACCAACATCCGCGATGCGGAAGCGCGCCACATAGAGGCGCTGGTCGGCCTATTCAGGCGCTACGGCCTTCCGCTGCCCGCGAACACTTGGCCGGGAAGGGTCCCGCGCTACGCTAGCGTGCAGGCCGCCTGCGAAGCGGCCGTCGCCGCCGAAATCGCCAATGGCCAGATGTATGAACGACTGCTCACCACCACCCTGCGTTCGGACATGCTCGGTGTCTTGCGCAACCTTCAGGCGGCCTCGCAGCAAAGGCACCTGCCTGCCTTCCAGCGCTGCGCGCAAGGCGGCTGCCGGGGTGGCGGTGAGGGACAGCATCGCCGCGGCCGAGGCGCGCGTCCACGAGCAGGTGGTCCACGAGGCACTGCGGGGAACACTCTGTGAGCCGGTTCATGGCGAGTGGAGTCAATTCGTCGATGCGGCGGCCGAGGCGAAGAACATTCTCTACCTCACGGACAACGCCGGCGAGATTGCGGTGGACCGCTTGGTGACCGAGGTACTCGGCCCAGAGCGGGTCGCCGTGGCCGTTCGTGGGGCGCCGGTGCTCAACGATGCGACGGTGGTCGATGCCAGAGAAGTTGGAATGTATGAGCTCACGCAGGTTATCGACAACGGCTCCGACGCGCCTGGGACACTGCTCGGGGACTGCAGCAGCGAATTTCGTCAGCACTTTGACCGCGCTGATCTGATCATCGCCAAAGGCCAGGGCAACTACGAGTCACTCAGCGACACAGGGATCAACATCGCCCTCTGGTTCAAAGTGAAGTGCGAGGTCGTGTCTCGCCAAGTCGGCCTGCCGGTTGGTGCACATGCGCTACTTTCGCCGAACCGCGAAAGAACGAGTCGATGACCGCCCTTGGAGGCAACGAGCTGAGCGCGTCGCTTCCGGCGGTGGGCGATGGGGGCACGCGCCAAGCCCACGATGAGAAACCCCTGCTGCAGGTCTCGGACCTGAAGGTCACGATCGAGAGCCAGGTGCTGCTCGAGAAACTGTCCTTCACGGTGAAGCGGGGAGAGGTCTTCACCATCCTCGGCCCGAACGGCGCAGGAAAGACGGTATTGCTTCGCGCGCTTCTCGGCGTCTTGCCGCATCAAGGATCGATCACATGGAAGAAGGGAACGCGCATCGGCTACGTCCCGCAGCGGCTGCCCTACATCCGCGACATCCCGCTGACGGTTCAGGACTTCTTTGCGCTGAAGAGAGATGCGGGGCCGGACGTCGACGGCATGCTCCATACCGTGGGACTCGGCGCGGAGACGGCAAAGAAGCTGATGGGCGACCTCTCTTCCGGGCAGTTCCAGCGCGTCCTCATTGCCTGGGCGCTGGCTGGCAATCCTGACGTTCTTTTGTTCGACGAGCCCACCACAGGGGTCGATATCGGCGGCGAGGAAACGGTCTACGCCCTGCTCTCCAAACTCCATCAAGAGCGAAACCTGGCCATGTTGATCATCACGCACGACCTCGCGGTGGTGCACCGGCTTTCGACCATGGTGCTGTGCCTCAACAAACAACCGGTCTGCCAAGGTCATCCGCTCTCGACGCTGACCCCAGAGAACCTCAAGCGCCTGTACGGGACCGAGGTCAAGTTCTACGAACACAAGCACGCTAGCCCATGAATGCCCTTCACCTCAGCCTGATCTCTGCCGCGTTCATCGGCGGCGCCGCTGCCTATCTGGGCTCATTGATGCTGAGCCGCCGGATGGCGCTGGTGGCCGGACCCTTGGGGCACCTGACGCTGCCGGGGATCGCGCTGGCATTGCTCTGGGGCTTCGACGTTTCTCTGGGCGCGTTTCCGTTCGTCATATTGGGCGTCGTTCTGATCTGGCTCATCGAGATGAAAACGAAGCTGCCGATGGAGGCTGTGACAGCGGTCGTGTTCGCTTCAGGCGTGGCGATCGCGTTCTTGTTCTTGCCGATTGCGCAGGCCGAGGCGGCGCTGGTGGGCGACATCTCGAAGGCGAGCGTGGCTGACACCGTGCTGTCGGTCGTTGCATCGCTCGCCATCATCACCACGGTGAAGCTCACCCACAAGAAGCTGATTCTCGGCAACATTTCAGAGGATCTCGCGGCGTCCGAGGGGATCAACGTCAAGCGATACAACCTGATCTACCTGTTCTTGATCGCCGTCATCGTGGCGCTCGGGGTGAAGATGGTCGGCGGTCTGTTGACCGCAGCATTGGTGGCCATTCCTCCGGCGGCGGCACGAAACGTTGGCAAGAATCTGAGGCAGTACACCCTCGGCGCGATGGCCATCGGTATCGCGTCTTCGGTGCTCGGCGTCGTGCTGTTCCACGCCACGGGTTGGCCTGCCGGTCCTTTGATCGTGCTGGTGAGTACGGCCATTTTTCTTGTCACGCTGCCCTTTGCCCGATGAGGTTTGGGCAATTCATTGAGGCATCGCAAGGCAACCAAGGAGGGGTCGTCTCAGAGAACGGAAAAAATCGTACGCAGAGCGTGCGCAGAGCGAGGCATCCTGCGCGCGGGTGGCCTCGGCAGCTGTCGTTTTCAGAAGTCGAGTGCACGGCATGTCAGAAGTCGGCAGCACTGCAGAAGAAGCCCTCTGCTGCTGACAGCATTCGGCCAGCAGCACACATAGCCGTACGGAAGAATCTGGTAGCGCCAATGACAGGTAACTGATCCAGCACCCGCCGCTCGGAGCGTCCAGGCTAGCCCCGAAAGTCAGTCACGGCGATACGGTGACAAGCGCTTTACCCGGCAGGATCTCGTTCGGAGTAGCCGGCCTCACGCTGGCTGCGTATCGCCAGCACGAACACCGTATCAATCTCGGGCACATAGCGATACAAGGCCACATACCCATGTGAACGACGGCCAATCACCAGTTCACGCTTGGCATTCGCCACCAGACGACCGATCAACGGGTTCTGCACCAGAACTTCCAAGGCAGCAATGATTTCGCCAATGCGCTGCCCAGGATTTTCTACCTCATAGCTGGCCAGATGATCGAGGATGCGATCTAAATCCTCTGCAACCTCCGGTGCCAACTCGATGCTGGACACCTTCAGCGTGCCAGCTTGCGCGCAACGGGGCGCTTCGTGGTCTTGCCGGCCATACGTGCTTCCAGATAGCCGTGCATTTCCTGCCATGGGATGGTCGTGCCGGTGGCCACAATGCGAGCATAGCGAGCTTCCGCCACTGCGTCGAAATCAGCACGACGTTCCGCTTGCTCGGTTTTCTCGGCAATCGCTTCGAGAATGAAGCCATGAGCCGTTGTTCCGGCGTGCTTCGCCGCAGCTGCGATTCGGGCTTTCAGGTCATCCGGCAGGCGAATGGTGGTCGTGGACATGTCAGACTCCAAACAAAGAACCAGATGGCACCGTAGCACATGTGTGCTACCGCGCCAAATTGTGAGTTCGTCTAGGTCGGAGCCGGC
>DAORUJ010000211.1:0-3949 GCA_035433105.1 Thauera sp. | reverse complement strand
CTGACGGTGTTCATCGTTACCCACGATCTCGACACCATCTACACCATGACCGACCGTGTCGCGGTGCTCGCGCAAAAGCGGGTGCTGATCAACGACACGCTCGCCGCCGTCGCCGCGGCCGATGATGCCTGGATACGCGAGTACTTCCACGGTCCGCGTGGACGTGCCGCTGCCGATGCTGCACAGACCGTGCTTGCGGCCCTCAATACCGAACTCAATCCGGAGCAAACCTGACATGGAAACACGTGCCCATCACGTGCTGATCGGCCTTTTCACCCTGCTGGTGGTGGGGGCAGCGCTGTTGTTTGCGCTGTGGCTTGGCAAGCTCGACAGCGACACGCAGTTCCACGCCTACGACATCGTCTTCAAGGAAGCCGTCAGCGGTTTGTCCAAGGGCAGTACGGTCGAGTTCAACGGCATCAAGATTGGCGATGTATCCGGCCTGCGTCTTGACCCACAAGACCCGCATCGCGTGATCGCCCGGGTACGCATCGACAGCGCCGCACCGGTGCGCAGCGACACCGAGGCACGGCTGGTGCCGTCCGGCATCACCGGCCTGTCCATCATCCGTCTGAGTAGCGGCAACGATGCCGCCAGCACGTCGCTGGGCAACGATGATGGCGAGGTGCCAATCATCATTGCCACGCCTTCGCCGCTCAGCAAGCTGCTGTCCGAAGGCGAGGATGTGGTGCTCAACGTCAATGAGTTGCTCATTCAGGCGCGCGCCCTGTTCTCTGTCGGCAACGTCGACAGCATCAGTCGTACGCTGCAGAACCTCGAGCAGGCGACGGGCACGATCGCATCCCAGCGCGAGGAAATTGCCCTCGTGCTGCGCCAGGCCGCGCGCACCAGCGAGCAGGCGGGCCTGGCGCTGACCGAAGCCACCAAGCTGGTCGGCACCGCCAACCGCCTGATCGATGTGCAGGGCGAGCAGACGCTGCAAAGTGCGCAACGTTCGATGGCCGCCTTCGAGCACGCCATGCTCACCGTCGACAAGCTGATCAGCGACAACCGCATGCAGCTCGACAGCAGCGTGCGTGGCGTCGCCGAGATCGGCCCCGTGCTGGCCGAGTTGCGCGACACCCTGGGTTCGCTGCGCATCATCACCCGCCAGCTCGAGAACAGACCGGCCGACTATCTGCTCGGCCTCGAACCGGTCAAGGAATTCACCCCATGAAACCCTGCAAGCTCAACGCCTTCCCCGTGTTTTGCACGGCCGCCCGGACCGCTGCACGAGTCGCCGCCCTGGGTTCGCTGGCGCTGCTGTCAGCCTGTTCGGTGCTGCCGCGTGCGGAACCGCTGGACACCTATCTGCTGCCGCCCGCGCATCTCAGCCATAGCGCAGCGCAAACGAGTCTGGCGCTGTCCTTGCGCATTGCGCGTCCGCTCGGGGGTGTGCAACTGGCCGGCCAGCGGATCATCGTCGTTCCCGAGAACAACCGGCTGAGCGTCTACAAGGGCGTGAGCTGGAGTGATCCCGCGCCAGTGCTGTTGCGCGATCGCATCCTGGAAGCCTTTCGCGTCGATGGCCGCATTGCCGGGCTGAGTACCGACGAGGTGCGGCTGCAGGCCGATTACGAACTCGTCAGCGATCTGCAGGCCTTTCAGACTGAATACCGCGATGGTGTGCCTGAAGTGGTCGTGCGCCTGGACGCGCGCCTCGTGTACGGCAACGGTCGCCGCATTGTTGCCTCACGCCTGTTCGAGTCGCGCCATCGCCCGGCGGGCGTCGAGGTGCCGCAGGTGGTGGCCAGCTTTGGCCAGGCGTCGACCACGGTGGCGAGCGAGATGGTGGAGTGGGTGGTGGCCGAGCTTGGGCGCTGCGGGGCAGGGGGTTGCGCCGAGTGACAGCGGCTGCTGGGAGGCGCGCCTATTTTGCCTGCTGCCGCCCGTGCGGCTGCGTGTAACCCGGTATCGTAAATACGGCCCGGTAAGCACGGGTTCAGGCGAGGTTTTGCAGGAAGCCGCAGACCAGCGCAATCACCTCCGCCTCCCGCTCCCGGTGAGGGACATGGCGGGTGTCGGGCATGATCTCGATCCGTGCCGGACCACCGGTAAGCGCGCCGATCAGCTTGGGGTGTCGTGGCGAGCCGTATTCGTCCTCGGCACCATGAATGGCCAACATCGGGCACTTTACCGCTGGCAGAACGGATTCCAGAGACCACGCGGCAAACGCCGGGTTGAGCCACGACCCAATCCACGCTTCCAGCACCCATTCTGCCTTGTCGCCGTGGAACTTCCGCAGGCGGTCGAGCTGGGCGGGGTCGGCAAAGAGTTTGCGTGCCTCCTCAATGCCTTGCAGGGTCCGGTCTTCGACAAAGGCCTGAGCGGCCTCGGTGATCAGACCAACACAGGCGCCGGCAGACCTGGCGGCGCAGTTCACCGCCATGCCGCCGCCCACGCTGTGGCCAAACAGGACGAAGTGACCGATGTCCAGACCCTGACGAAGCGCCGCGAAGCCGGTTTCCGCTTCGCTCTCGACGAAATCCAGTGCCAGCTTGCCGACACGGGCATCGGACTTGCCGAACCCCAGCCGGTCATAGGCCATCACCGGCCGTCCGCTGTGCACGCACAGGCTTGCCGGAAAACCCCGCCACAGCTCGACGCTGCCCAATGAATCGTGAAGCAGGATGATCGGGACATCGGAGCGCGGGGCCTGTGGCAACCAGGTTCGAACGAACAGGCGGCCTTGTCCGCCATCAATCCAGTGGTCCTGAGTGTGAATGTCGTGCATGGTCTGAATTGCTCAATAGTCAGAAAATAGTGTAGTCGAAGTGTATGTCGGTGCCTGGCTTGCCGCTCGCTACCCGTCAATCCGGACGGCTTGCATGCCTTGCTTCCGGCACACCTTTCCGTGCTGGCCGGCAAACGGCAGGTGCTATGGTTGTGGCATGTGTTGGGGTCGGATTTCTTCAGGCGTCAAGGAAACTGCCGTGCGTTGCTGCCTTTTACTGTTCGCTGCCCGTTCTGTTCGTCATGCCCTGGGTGCGGTGGGCATCGTGCTCGGGCTCGCCTTCCTCGCACCGGCAGGCGCCGAGGGACTGCCCCTCAACAGCGTCGTTCGCTTCAACACCGTATGTGCCAACTGCCACGAAGCACAGTGCAGCGGTCGCCTGGCCTTCGGTTCGGGGGCGGAGGCAGCGCGTGGGCACATGGAGCGCTATCTGGGCCCACTGACGGATGATGAAGTCGGGTTTTTATTCCGCATTCTCGGGCACACCAAGGCGCACTGCGCCCACTATCCCGTGGCAGAACGTGTGCCGTCCGATCTTGTGTGGACGGAAGCCGATCTTGAACCGTGGCGCAATGCGCAGGAAGGCGGCTATTTCATCCCGCTGGGGCAACTCGACGTGGGCCGCTACCGCCTGCAAATGGTCCTTGCGGCAGCGCTGCGCTTCCGGCTGAAGATCAGCGATGATGGGTTTGAGCCGGTGGTCGAGGAAGTGTTCTGCACGCACGAGCCGACTACGATTGAGTTCGAGCTGGACGGCGCAAGTCGCTATTACCTCACTCTGGGGGGGGCGCAGGCACTCGAGGTGCGCAAGCTGTCGATTGAGAAGCTGTGATCTGGGAGAGGAGACGGGGCGAAGGCGGGATCTGGGGTCAGGCTCTCGCTCAACCCTCCTGACCGGGTTGAGCGAGATATCCTTGAGCCAGGTATGACAGGCTGTCAGTTCGACTCCAGTTTTACCGGACGCCATTTACCGAGTTCGTATCGTAGGAACTGCGCCTGGTCGAATCGCCAAAGGTGCAGCCAGCCGTTGTCAACCAGTTGCCGGACTGACTCATGTTTGTTGATCACGTTCTCGATTGCCCGTTGTGGCGCATCAATGATCACCGTCAGGCGGAGAGGCTCATGTACCCAGCGTTCGCCATCATGCAGTGATTGGCGCGACAAACCGATGCGCAGGTCGCCGCCATTGCCCTCGAATACGCCGATGCACCCACC
>DAORUJ010000210.1:0-3964 GCA_035433105.1 Thauera sp. | reverse complement strand
TTGGCGAAGGTTTCCACCATGCGCAGGATGCCTTCCATCTGGAAGTAGGTTTCGCGTTCCTCGACGCCGCCTGGCGCCATCAGGATCAGGCGTTCCACCGTTTCCGGATGCTCCAGCGCCTGGCCGAGGGCGATCGCGCCGCCGAGCGAGTTGCCCAGCAGGGTGCACTTTGCTACGCCGATCTTGTGCAGGAAGGCGTCCAGGTTGGCGACGAAGAAATCGAGGTCGTAGTTGACGTCCGCCGGCTTGTCCGAGCGCCCGAACCCGGGCAGATCGAGCACGATGTTGCGGAAGCCCGCTTCGGCAAACGCCGGGTAGTTGCCCTTGAAGTTGCTGTAGCCGCTCGCGCCCGGGCCGCTGCCGTGCAGCCAGACCACGACCGGGCCGGTGCCAACGTCGAGGTAGTGCAGGCGCAGGCCGTTGTCGAGTTCGGCAAACTGGTCGAGCGGGATGGGCAGGTCGGGTGAGGTCATGGGTGGGTCTCCTGATGAGTCTGGTTATGGTGTGAGTGCTCAGGCGCGCGCGCTGGCGGCATCGGGCAGCGCTGCCGCGGCGCCTATCTGCCGACGGTAGGCCGGGATTGCGAGCAGCAGGCACAGGGCGGTCAGCACGTAGAGCCCCACGGTGCTCGCCAACGCATAGCGCAAGGCCTCCTTGCCGATGCTGGCGCTGAAGAAGTCGCTCAGGCCGCCGACGATGATGGGGCCGAGGCCGACGCCGAACAGCGTCAGGCTCATGGCGAAGAGGGCCGTAGCCTGCCCCAGCCGGTTGGCCGGGAACAGGTGGCTCATGGAGCCGTACAAGGGCACCGCCCACCAAGTGGCGGCGAAGCTGAACCCCAGGTAGAACAGAAAGGCTTCGGGGATGGCCAGTGAGCCGATATGAAATGCGGTCCCGGCGGGCCAGAGGTAAAAGGCCAGTCCCAGCGGCACACTGATCAAGCAGGCCAGCAGCGGCACGCCGAGCTGCCAGCCCGGATCCCTCGCCACCAGGCGGTCGGTGATGCTGCCGCACAGCAAGGTGCCGGCGGTGGCGCTGATGCCGCCACCCAGGCCGATGAGCAGGCCGGCATCTTGCAGGCTGGTGCCATGTGAGCGGATGAGGAAGCTAGGATTCCAGGTGCCGATTGCGTAACCCATGATGCCGGCCAGGGTGCCCGCCAGCGTGATGAGCAGGAAGGACGGAGTCCTGAGCAGTCCGCGTAGCGTGGCGTGCCAGCTTTCCTGTGCGGCGCCGGCTGCCGATACGGCAGGTGCTGGCGGGCGTGGGCTGCGCACCGTCAGCCAAAGCAGCAGACCGAGCACCACACCCGGGGCGCCAATGACGACGAAGGCGGTGCGCCAGCCGTAGGTTTGTGCAATCCAGCCGCCCAGGCCAAGCCCCAGCACGGCGCCCAGGCTGGGCCCCATCATGAATATCGACAGCGCGCGTGAGCGCTGGCGTGGCGGATAGAGATCCGCGACCATGGCCACCGAGGGAGCGGTACCGCCTGCCTCGCCGACGGCCACGCCGATGCGAAACAGCAGCAGCATGGCAAAGCTGGTCGCCACGCCGCACAGCATGGTCATGGCGCTCCAGGCAACGCAGGCAAAGGCGATCACCGGCTTGCGCCCGATGCGGTCCGATAGTCGACCCAATGGAAGGCCGAACACGGTGTAGAAGATGGCAAAGGCGACGCCCGACAGGAGGCCGACCTGGGTGTCGCTCACGCCGAATTCGAGTTTGATGGGCTCGATCAGGATGGAGATGAGGAGGCGGTCGATGTAGTTGAAGACGTAGATCGTCGCCAGCATCATCAACGCGTAATGAGTGTGCCATGTGGTGCGTTGCTGGCTGCCTGGGCTTGCGCTCACGATCTGCCTCCGGGAAAGGGTCTGAAAGGATGGCGGAGAGGTCCGCTCGCGATTAGCGCGTATCGTCGGTTTGTGCATGGCATGCGGCATCGTCCATTCAGACGAATGCGCTTTCCATCGCTATACATTTGCGAACCTGGCGAACATTAGTCTTAGTGGACGATGTCCGCTCTTCCCATCACGACAAAACTGCGCCTCAACTCATCGGGGGTTGCCACGAGCGCAATCGCCCGTCATTCAGCAGGCCAAGGAGACGACGAATGAATTTTTCAGACAAGGTGGTTTTTGTGACCGGTGCCGCTCAGGGCATGGGTCGTGCGATCGTCCAGCACTTCGGTGCGGCTGGAGCGAAAGTCGTCGCCGCTGACATCAATCAGGAGGCCGCTTCGGCCGCCGTGGCTGGCTTCGGCGAGAACGGTCTGGCGCTGGCGTGCAACGTCTCCGATCCCGCGTCGGTGAAGGCTGCGTTCAATGCGGTCGATGCGCGTTTTGGACGCCTTGACGCGGTCGTCAATAGTGCGGGTATCGGTTCGGTGGACGCCTTTCTCGATACGCCGGACGACAACTGGATGCGGGTCATCGGCGTGAACCTCACCGGCACCTTCCTGTGCTGCCGCGAGGGTGCGCGCCTGATGCAGAAATGCGGGGCGAAGGGCAGCCTCATCAACGTCTCCAGCACCGCGGCGATGACCGGCGAAGGCCCCAGCCACTATTGCGCATCCAAGGCCGGCGTCATGGGGCTCACGCGCAGCATCGCGCGCGAACTCGCCGCCAGTGGCATTCGCGTCAACACCATCGTTCCTGGACCGACCAATACGCCGATGATGGCTGGCATTCCGGATGAGTGGATGCAGGCCATGATCAAGGCCATTCCGTTGGGCCGCATGTGCGAGCCGGAAGAAATCGCGCGTGTTGCCGCCTTCCTCGCCAGCGACGACGCCGGCTACATCACCGGCCAGAATATCGCCGTCAACGGCGGCATGGCCTTCATCTGAGCCGCGCCATGACAAGCTCCTCGCTTCCGGCCGACCTTCTTGCGCGCATCGACCGCCTCGAATCGATCGATGCCATCCGCCAGCTTGCCGGCAAGTACTCGCTGTCGCTCGACATGCGCGACATCGATGCTCACGTGAACCTTTTTGCGCCCGACATTCGCGTCGGCCGCGAAAAGGTGGGTCGGTCCCATCTGAAGGCCTGGGTCGATAGCACGCTGCGCGACCAGTTCTCGGGTACATCCCATCATCTCGGCCAGCACATCATTGAGTTCTCCGATCCGGATCACGCCACGGGCTTGGTCTATTCGAAGAACGAGCATGAGACCGGCCCGGAGTGGGTCATCATGCAGATGTTGTATTGGGACGACTATGAGCGCGTTGATGGCCAGTGGTATTTCCGCCGCCGGCTGCCGTGCTACTGGTATGCGACCGACCTCAACAAGCCGCCGATCGGCGATCGCAAAATGCGCTGGCCGGGACGTGAGCCCTATCAGGGCACGTTCCACGACCTGTTTCCGTCATGGCAGGCGTTCTGGGCCGAGCGCCCGGGCAAGGATCAGTTGCCTGAGGTCGCCGCACCTGCGCCGGTTGAGCAGTTCCTGGCGACGATGCGTCGGGGCACGCCTGACCCCAGGATCCGTGTGCGTTGAACGCAGCGCCACAAGCCTTACGTTTTTTTCGAAAATAAAATGGAGAGGGAGACATGACCGCATCCACATCGGATCTCGTCCTCCGACGTGCTGTCAGTTCGCACAAACCCGTTTCGCGTGATGAAACGCAGGCCAAGCTTGACGTGCGTTCGCGCGCCGCGGTGCAGGTCAAGCCCGGTGATCTTTACACCGTCGCTGACCGCATCGAGGAAAAGGCCGTCAGCCATGCCGGCAATGATTTCATCATCTACGGCGACCAGCGCTTCAGTTACGCCGAGGTCGACGCGCGCGCCAATCAGGTTGCTCACGCGTTGCATGCGCGCGGCCTGCGCTGTGGTGACGTCTGTGCTCTCGCCATGGAAAATCGGCCCGAGTTTTTCTTCTACTGGTTCGGCCTGGCCAAGCTCGGCATCGTCACCGCGGTCATCAACACCCAGGTCAGCGGGCGCCCGCTGGTGCATGCGCT
>DAORUJ010000209.1:0-4077 GCA_035433105.1 Thauera sp. | reverse complement strand
AATTTTGAGCGTGCGCGCGAACACGCTCGCACGCTCGATGGCGCAGGGCAGACCGAGCGTGAGGCGCGACCGCCGCTCAGCGGCGTGCCGTTTGCGCTGAAGGATCTGGGCGTTGCGCTCGAGGGCACGATCACCACCAACGGCTGCGCCTTCTTCAAGGATGCGGTCGCCGACCACGACTCCACCCTGGTGCAGCGCTATCAGGCCGCGGGCCTGAACATCTTTGCCAAACTCACCTCACCCGAATTCGGTCAGACCGCGACCACCGAGTCGCGCCTGTTCGGCGCCACGCGCAACCCCTGGAACCTGGCTCACAGCTCGGGCGGTTCGTCCGGCGGCTCCTCGGCGGCGATTGCAGCGGGCGTGTTGCCAGTGGCGCACGCCAGTGATGGCGGTGGCTCGATCCGCATTCCGGCCTCGCACTGCGGCTTGTTCGGGCTCAAGCCCAGCCGCGGCCTGGTTCCGATGGGCCCGCGTACGATTGAAGGCTGGATGGGCTTGTCGGCGCACAACGTCATCAGCCGCACTGTGCGCGACACGGCGCTGCTGACGCAGCTCAGCCAGGGGCCGGAAGCGGGCACCCGCGCCGCGCCGGCCCCCACGGATCTGCTCGCAGCGCTGGAGCAGGCACCGCGCGGGCTCAGGATCGGTCTGCTCGAAACCAACCTGTTCGGCACCGGTGTGCATCCCGAATGTCTGGAGGCGGTGCGCAAGGCCGCCACCCTGTGCGCCGGCCTGGGCCATCACGTCGAGCCGATCACGCTCAGCGAACTGCCCTTCCTCGAGATGTTTGGCGGCATGGGCATCATGACCGGTACCGGCCTGCTGGTCTCGGTGCAGGCGCGCGAAAAGCAGCTTGGTCGCGCCGCACGCGAAGATGAACTCGAGCCGATCAACTGGGCGGCCATGCAAAAGGCCAAGTCCTATACGGCTGCGCAGCTTTACGGCGCGCGCGCCATCTTCGATCAGGGCGGGCGCATCTTTGACCAGGTGTTCGAGCGCTACGATCTCATCCTGTCGCCCACCACCGCTGGGCTGCCGCCCAAGATCGGCGAACTGGCGCTCGACCAGGCTTTCGACGACTACGTCAAGCATGCGATGCTGGGACCGGCCTTCACCGCCATGTTCAACATGAGCGGCCATCCCGCGATGTCCGTGCCGCTGCACTGGAGCGCGGAAGGGCTGCCGATCGGCGTGCAGTTCGCCGCGCCGTTCGGGGCCGAGGCGCGCTTGATTGCACTCGCCGCACAACTGGAACAGGCAGCACCGTGGGCGGATCGCCGTCCGCCGGCGCTGGTCTGAAAAAATCGGAAGGAGTTTCAATGAGCACACCTGCCTCTGTGGGCGTCGCGGTCGTCACCGGCGCCAGCCGCGGTGTGGGCCAAGGCGTGGCCGAAGCGCTTGGCGCTGCCGGCATGATTGTCTACGTGACCGGCCGCAGCACCACTGAAGGCAGCTGCCGTGTCGGCGACGAAGTGCTGCACGGCACCATCCACGCCAGTGCCGCCGCCGTCACCGCGGCCGGTGGACAAGGCATCGCGGTGCACTGCGACCATGCCGACGACAGCCAGGTGCAGGCCTTGTTCGAGCGCGTCGAGCGTGAACAAGGGCGGCTCGACATCCTGGTTAACAACGCCATCTATATCGACGACAGCCTGATCGCACCCGGCCCGTTCTGGACCAAGCCGCAAAGCCAGGCCGACATCTTCGGCGTCGGTCTGCGCTCCAACTACATCGCCGCGCACTGCGCCGCGCCGCTGTTGCTCAAGTCCGGCAAGGGGCTGGTGGTGTTCACCTCGTCCTATGGCGCCGGCTGCTACATGCACGGCCCGGCCTACGGCGCGCAAAAAGCCGGCTGCGACAAGATGGCCTTCGACATGGCGGTCGACTTCGAAGGCACGGGCGTGGCCGCGCTGTCGCTGTGGCTGGGCGTGCAGCGCACCGAACGCACCGAGCTGGCCGCCCGCCAACGCAGCGACACCTATGGCGACATCATGGGGCACAGCGAAAGCCCGCAGTTCGTCGGCCGCGTCATCCATGCCTTGTGGCGCGACCCCAAGCTGGCGAGCCTGTCGGGCCAGACCCTGATCGTGGCCGAACTCGCACCGCAATACGGGGTGCGCGACGAAGGCGGGCGCGAGCCACCGAGCTTGCGGCGCATGCTGGGCGAGCCGCGCGCCTTTCATCCGGCGCGTGTGAGCTGAAGGAGGCGGCATGGATCTGGAACAACGCATCGCACGCCTCGAGGCCCTCGAGGCGATTCGCCAGCTCAAGCACCGCTACCTGAACGCCTGCGACCTGAAGGACATCGAAGCCATCCGCGATTGTTTCGCCACCGGCCCGATCCGCATCGACTACGAGGCCGTTGGCGTCTTTGAAGAGCGCGACCCCTTCGTCGCGCTGTATCAGTCGCTCGCCTGCCACCCCCGCGTGCGCGACAGCCACCACGGCGCCAACCCCGAAATCGAGTTGTTGTCCGATGACACGGCGCGCGGGCGCTGGTCCCTGTGCTACTTCAACCTTGATGCGGAAACCGGTCTCACGCGCCGCCTCGGGGTGATGTACGACGACGAATACCGTCGCATGGACGGTGCGTGGAAGATTGTGGCAACGCGCTCGCGCATTCTGGCGGTCGTTAGCGGCCGGGACGAGCCCGCGACGCTGCCAGGCTGATCCCAGCGAGGGCGGCAGCGCAGCAATGGCGCTCTGCCCGTGTCCAGTAGCCCTTCCGCCCACGATGGCATGACGTCGTTCTCCCCGTTTCCTCCCTAACGCACGCTGATCAACGCAATGGGTCTGGGCCGCGCCCCTGATAGACTCTTGGCGATTTCAGAGGAAGGTGATTCGCCACCCTGAGCGAGTTCGCCGGCGATCGACCCACGTGGGGCGAGGGAGAACGAGGGATGACGCCAGAGACCAAAGCCCGTCAGCAGATCGACCAGAAGCTCGAACAGGCTGGCTGGATCATCCAGGACGTGAAGCAGCTCAACCTGTCGGCAGGTGTGGGCGTGGCCGTGCGCGAATACCCCACCGACACTGGTCCTGCCGACTACGTGCTGTTCGTCAGCCGCCAGGCCTTGGGCGTGATCGAAGCCAAGAAGGACAGCGCGGGCGAAAACCTGACCGCGACCGAGGCCCAGACCGAGCGCTACGCCACCGCCAGCCTTAAATGGCGCAAGGACAACACGCCGCTGCGCTTCCTGTTTGAGGCCACCGGCCAGATCATCCGCTTCACCGACAACGCCGACCCCGCGCCGCGTTCGCGCGAAATATTCCACTTCTTCAAGCCCGAAACACTGGCGAGCTGCTTAGCGCAGCCGGAAACCCTGCGCCGCCGCTTGACCGAGCATATGCCGGCTCTGCCGGAGACGAACCTGCGTGCGTGCCAGATCAGCGCCGTCACTGGGCTGGAAAAATCGTTGGCATTGAACAAGCCTCGTGCCCTGGTGCACATGGCCACCGGCGCGGGCAAAACCTTCACCGCCATCACCTCGGTTTATCGCCTGCTCAAATTCGGCGGCGCCAGGCGCATCCTGTTTCTGGTCGACACCCGCAACCTCGGCAAACAGGCCCATCAGGAATTCATGGCCTACACGCCGCCGGACGATGGTCGTAAGTTCACCGAGCTCTACAACGTGCAGCGCCTGGCCTCGCCCCACATCGACCCACATTCGCAGGTGTGCATCAGCACCATTCAGCGTATGTATTCCATCCTGAGCGGCGAGCTCATCGATGAATCGGCCGAAGACGTATCGCTCAACGAAGTGCAGCAAACCGTCAAACAGGAAAAGCTTGTCCGCTACAACCCGGGGGTGCCGGTGGAAACCTTCGACTTCATCATCATCGATGAATGCCACCGCAGCATCTATAACCTGTGGAAGCAGGTGCTCGACTACTTTGATGCCAGCCTGATCGGCCTCACCGCCACGCCCGACAAGCGCACCTTCGGCTTCTTCAACGAGAACATCGTCGCCGAATACAGCTACGAGCAGTCCGTGGCCGATGGCGTCAACGTCGGCTACGACGTCTACACCATCGAAACCGAGATCACCCAGAAAGGTGCCGAGCTCAAGGCGA
>DAORUJ010000208.1:0-4078 GCA_035433105.1 Thauera sp. | reverse complement strand
TGGCCGACGTGCAGACGCGCGTGAAGATGGGGCAGACCTCCGATGTGTATGCCGTGGTCAAGGCTGACGGCAAGTTCTACATGTCCAAGAAGGAAATCAAGGTCACGCTCGGCGGCTGCGGCGGCTGAGCACAGTACAGTTCAAGGAGAGTAACGATATGGCAAACCCGATGCGTATTCGCGCCGCCGTCAAGGAGGGCGTTACCGAAGTTCGCGTGCTGATGTCGCACGTCATGGAAACCGGCCAGCGCAAGGATTCGTCCGGCGCGTTGATTCCAGCCCACTTCATTACCGAGTTGAACGCCAAGCACAACGACAAGGTCGTGCTGAATGCCGAGTTCGGTCCCTCTGTGTCCACCAATCCCTACCTCGCGTTCAAGTTCAACGGTGGTGCGAAGGGCGACAAGCTTGCAGTGACCTGGGTCGACAACAAGGGCGACACGCGCACCGACGAAGTGCAGATCGCCTGACGCCTGTCGGCTCGTGCCGAAAGGGGGCGAGCCACAGCCAATCGAGTGCGCGTCGCGTGCTTGCAGGCGCCAGTCACGGACAGGCAACGAGGGTTTGGACCTCGAAGGAGAGACGATGAAAAAACAATTCAAGGTGGTGGCACTGAGCCTTGGGGTGGTATTTGCGACACCGGTCTTCGCCCAGGAAGCGCTTAATTTCGATGCCTACCGCGAAATGCTTGCTGACGGCAACCCCGCCGAGCTTTACGAGATGGAAGGCGAGGAGTTGTGGCGCACTGCGCGCGGGTCAAAGAACGCCACGCTCGAGCAGTGTGATCTGGGTCTGGGGGCGGGCGTCGTCAAGGGCGCAGCGGCTCAGATGCCGCGCTACTTTGCGGATACCGACAGGGTGCAGGACCTCGAGTCGCGCCTGATGTCGTGCATGGAAACACTGCAGGGCATCCCGTCCGAGGAGATCATCAAGGGCAAGTTCCTCAAGGGTGAGCGTGCCAAGGTCGCAGCCCTGGTTGCCTATGTGGTGACGCACTCGAAGGGCGAAAAGATCGCCATTGATCTGTCGCAGCCGAAGGTCAAGGAGATGTACGCCCTGGGTGAGAAAGCCTTTTACTACCGCACCGGTGCGATGGACTTCGCCTGCTCTTCCTGTCATAGCCAGGATGACAAGCGGATTCGGGCCACGCAGTTGCCCAACATCACCAAGCCCGAAGGCGCGGCCGCGGGTTGGGGTTCGTGGCCGGCCTATCGGGTGTCGAACTCGCAGTTCTGGACCATGCAGCATCGCCTGTGGGACTGCTTCCGTCAGCAGCGCACTGCCGAGCCGATCTTTGCCTCGGACGTGACGATCGCACTGTCGGTGTTCATGGCGGGCAAGGGCAATGGTGCCGAGGCCGTCTGGCCAGGTGTGAAGCGCTAAGGGAGCAAATGACATGAAGAAACTGTTCATTGTTGCGCCGCTGGCGCTATGCGCCTCGGTGGCAATGGCTGACGACCTGCAGGCCAAGACCGAAGCGATGATGCTGAAGTCTTTCCAGGCCAATGGCATTGCCAGCCTCGACCGGCAGAAGCAGGACGAAGTGCAAAAGGCATGTTCCAGCCCGACGCTTCCCGACGCTGAGACCATGAAGCGCCTCGAGGCCGCCGAGATGGCGACGATCCAGTGGCCTGCGGATGGCAACTATACCGGCGGCGACTGGAAGGAAGGGCAGAAGATTGCGATGAGTGGTCGTGGCCTGACCTGGACCGACAAGACGCCGGACAACAACGGTGGTGGCTGCTACAACTGCCACGCGATGGATCCGAAGGAGGTGTCCGAAGGCACGATCGGTGTAAGCCTCGAAGGCTACGTCAAGGCACGCGGCAACTCGGAAGAGATGGTCAAGTATACCTGGGGCAAGCTGTGGAATTCCAAGGCCTACAACGCGTGCAGTGACATGCCGCGCAATGGCTACGGCGGCATCCTGACCGAGACCCAGATCCGCCACGTGATGGCGTATCTGTTTGATCCCGCCTCGCCCGTCAACCAGTAGGCGCAGTCAGCAAATACCGTCGCCTGGCGCTTCTGAGCAGGGCCCGCGGCTTCGGTCCCGGGCCCTTTTTTTACCCAGAGCAGGGCGTGCGCCGAGCGTTGTGCGTAAGCCTCCTGACACTCCATAGGGATTTTCCATGTCGATGAATCGTCGTGAATTCATGCAGATGCTTGCGATCGCCGCGGCTGGCGGCATGTCGCTGCACTCGGGTTTCGCTCGTGCAGAAAAGGCTGCGGGCGCCCTCTACGACATGCCGAAATTCGGTAACGTCAGCTTGCTGCACATGACTGACTGTCACGCCCAGCTGCTGCCCATCCATTTTCGTGAGCCGAGCGTCAACCTGGGGGTCGGCAGCATGTTCGGTCAGGCACCGCACCTCGTTGGCGATCATTTCCTCAAGCACTTCGGCATCAGGCCGGGCAGTCTCGAGGCGCACGCCTTCACCTATCTTGATTTTGTCGAGGCGGCGAAGACCTACGGCAAGGTCGGTGGCTTCGCGCATCTGTCCACGCTGGTCAAGAAGCTCAAGGCGAGCCGTCCCGGTGCACTGCTGCTCGACGGTGGCGACACCTGGCAGGGCTCGGGCACCGCGCTGTGGACCAATGCGCAGGACATGGTCGACGCGTGCAAGCTGCTCGGCGTTGATGTGATGACGCTGCATTGGGAGTCGAGCTACGGCGCCGAGCGCGTCAAGGAGATCGAGGAGAAGGACTTTGCCGGCCAGATCGACATCGTCGCCCAGAATGTGAAGACCACCGACTTTGAGGATCCCGTCTTCAAGCCTTACGTCATCAAGATCATCAATGGTGTGCCGGTCGCCATCGTCGGCCAGGCCTTTCCCTATACCCCCATCGCCAACCCGCGCTGGCACACGCCGGACTGGAGTTTCGGCATTCGTGACGATGAAATGCAGCAAGCGGTGGATGCTGCGCGCGGCGAGGGCGCCCAGGTCGTCGTTGTGCTGTCGCACAACGGCATGGACGTCGACCTCAAGATGGCCAGCCGTGTCACCGGTATCGACGCCATTCTTGGCGGCCACACCCATGACGGTATGCCTGCACCCACCGTGGTCGAGAACGGCGGGGGCAAGACCCTGGTCACCAATGCCGGCTCCAACGGCAAGTTCCTCGGCGTCATGGATTTCGACGTCAAGAATGGCAAGGTCGCCGATTTCCGCTACAAGCTGCTGCCGGTGTTCGCCAACCTGCTGCCGGCCGACCCCGAAATGGCTGCCTTCATCGACAAGACGCGTGCGCCCTTCCTCGAAAAGCTCAACGAGAAGCTCGCCGTCAGCGAAGGCATGTTGTATCGCCGTGGCAACTTCAACGGGTCTTGGGATCAGCTCATCGTCGACGCGCTGATTGCCGAGAAGGATGCCGAGCTCGCCTTTTCGCCCGGTTTTCGCTGGGGCACGTCGCTGTTGCCGGGTGACACCATCACCATGGAGCATCTGCTCGACCAGACCGCGATCACTTATCCGTGGACCACGCTCACCGAAATGAGCGGTGAGATGATCAAGACCGTGCTCGAAGACGTGGCCGACAACCTGTTCAACCCGGACCCCTACTATCAGCAGGGTGGCGACATGGTGCGCGTGGGCGGGCTGCAGTACAGCTGCGACCCGACAGCCACGATGGGCAAGCGCATCGACAACATGATGCTCAAGGGCAAGCGCATCGAGCCCAGCAAGATCTATCGCGTTGCCGGCTGGGCGCCGGTGTCGGAGGAGGCGAAGGATTCCGGTCCCGCGGTGTGGGACGTGGTGGCCAGCTATCTGCGTAGCCAGAAGCTCATCACCCAGCGCGCGCTGAACCTGCCCACGCTCAAGGGGATGGAAGGCAATGCGGGCGTCGTGCTCTGAGGCCTTCCCCGGCTGTTGCCGGATGAGCGGGCGCGAATTATCGCTTTGATGAGCGGGACGGCGGCGGCTTCGCTGTTTTCGGCTGCAGGGGGCGTGCTATTGGGCCGCTCCAGGCGAGACTTTGGATATTCTCAGTCGCGTTCAGATTTCATTCAGCGTTGTAAGCAATAAGTAAGATCGATCAACCTATAATCGACCTGCAGTTTTGTGGGTGGGCTACTC
>DAORUJ010000207.1:0-4138 GCA_035433105.1 Thauera sp. | reverse complement strand
GTCGAAGGCATGCAGTTCGATCGTGGCTACCTGTCGCCCTATTTCATCAACAATCCGGACAAGCAGGTTGCCATCCTCGAGCAGCCCTTCGTCCTGCTGTTCGACAAGAAGGTTTCGAACATCCGCGATCTGCTGCCGGTGCTGGAGCAGGTTGCCAAGGCAGGCCGTCCGCTGCTGATCATCGCCGAAGACGTCGAAGGCGAGGCGCTGGCCACCCTGGTGGTCAACAACATTCGCGGCATCCTCAAGACCTGCGCCGTCAAGGCTCCGGGCTTTGGTGACCGTCGCAAGGCCATGTTGGAAGACATCGCCATCCTGACCGGTGGTCAGGTGATCGCCGAGGAAGTCGGTCTGACGCTTGAAAAGGCGACGCTGGAAGATCTGGGCCAGGCCGCACGTATCGAAGTGGGCAAGGAAAACACCATCATCATCGACGGCGCCGGCCAGGCCGATCGCATCGAGGCGCGTGTCAAGCAGATCCGCGTTCAGATCGAGGAAACCACGTCGGACTACGACCGTGAAAAGCTGCAGGAACGCGTGGCCAAGCTGGCCGGTGGCGTGGCAGTGATCAAGGTCGGTGCTGCAACCGAAGTTGAAATGAAGGAAAAGAAGGCACGTGTCGAAGACGCCCTGCACGCCACCCGCGCTGCAGTGGAAGAAGGCATCGTCCCGGGCGGCGGCGTTGCGCTGCTGCGTGCGCGTGTCAGCCTGGCTGGCCTCAAGGGCGACAATCACGATCAGGATGCAGGCATCAAGATCGTGCTGCGCGCGATGGAGCAGCCCCTGCGTGAAATCGTTTCCAACGCTGGCGACGAGCCGAGCGTGGTGGTGAACAAGGTCAACGAGGGCTCGGGCAACTACGGCTTCAACGCTGCCACCGGTGAGTACGGTGACATGGTTGAGATGGGCGTGCTGGATCCGACCAAGGTGACCCGCACCGCGCTGCAGAACGCTGCTTCCGTGGCCGGCCTGATGCTCACCACCGACTGCATGGTTGCCGAACTGGCTGAAGACAAGCCGATGGGTGGCATGCCTGATATGGGCGGCATGGGTGGTATGGGCGGCATGGGTGGTATGGGCATGTAATGCCTTGCCTGCAGCCCGGTGCATCGGGGCTGCGCCCAGCATGAATCGACGAAGGCTCCGCTCAGGCGGGGCTTTCGCCGTTTACGCCTGCGCAGCGGGAGGTTTCAGGCGCATTGCTGGGACGACGGGAAAGCATGGGATAATCATGCCCTTCAGCCGTGCCGACACTACGGGGCGCGGAGTCCGTCACAAAATTGATATCACGCATGTATTACGCGGCCCTGACGCAGTTCTTTGGTAAGCCTGGGTGCGCCATGCTGCGGTCGGAAAATCGACGCGAACCTCATGTGGGTGCGTTCCGATCATCCTCGACGCACGCACCGAGGAGACCCGGGGCGCTTGCAGCGACCGGGCAAACGGGGGGCAGCGGAGCCGATGTTGGGCATATCCGCTTACATGCAACTTACATCCGGATTCTCATGCGCATTCTTCTCGCCGAAGATGATCCCGTGATTGGCAACGGCATCTGCCGTGCGCTGCGGCGCAGCGGTTATGCGGTCGATCATGTCGACAATGGAGCCGATGCAGATGGCGCGCTGGCGTCTCAGCCCTACGATCTGCTCATCCTCGATCTGGGGCTGCCCAGATTGCGGGGTATCGAGGTGCTGAAGCGCCTGCGTGCGCGCAAGTCGGGGTTGCCGGTGTTGATCCTGACTGCTCAGGACGGCGTTGATGATCGCGTGCGTGGGCTCGATGCCGGCGCCGACGACTACATGACCAAGCCCTTTGCGCTGCCTGAACTGGAGGCGCGCGTACGTGCGCTGACGCGCCGCGGTACCGGCCAGGCGCGCTGCCTGGAACTGGGGCGCCTGTCGTACGATCAGGCCGACAAGGTGGTGAAGGTCGATGGTCAGGTCCTGGATTTGTCGGCGCGCGAAATCGGCCTGCTTGAGGTTTTCCTGTTGCGGGTCGGGCGGCTGGTGAGCAAGGATCAGCTCGTCGACCACCTGTGTGGTTGGGGTGAGGAAGTCTCGAGCAACGCCATCGAAGTGTACGTTCATCGTCTGCGCAAGAAACTTGAGGACAGCGGTGTGCGTGTCGTGACCGTGCGCGGGCTGGGGTACTGCCTGGAAAATTCGGATGCGGCCCCGGCGACGAAAGTCTGAGAAGGCCGCCGCCGGCACTAGGCGGAGCGGGCCACCGAATTCGCTGTTTGGCGAAATTCTCGACTGGATGCTCGCGCCGCTGCTGTTTCTGTGGCCGATCTCGATCATCGTCACCCACAACGTCGCCGACAATATCGCCAATCAGCCTTACGACCTGGCGCTCGCCGACGGCGTGCGTGCGCTGTCGCGGCTGGTGACGCTAGCCGATGGGCAGGTGGTGGTTCATTTCCCTGCGCCACCGCGGGCGCTCTTTCGTGCTGACCAGGACGACGTGCTGTATTTCCAGGTGATGGATGACGCCGGCACGACCATCACCGGCGATGCCGACATCCCGCCACCGACGCAACAGCGCAGTACCTCGGGCGAGGAGGTGCTGTTCCGTGATGAGATCATCCATGGCGAGGAAACGCGCGTCGCTTATCTCTATTTGCGCCCCGAGGACACGGATGCTTCGCCGCGGGTGCTGGTGCAGGTGGCAGAAACGCGCAACAAGCGCAGTGATCTGGCTTCGCGTGTCGTCACCGGCGTGCTGCTGCCACAGTTCGCGATCATTCCGCTGGCGGTCGTGCTGGTGTGGGTCGGTCTGTCGCGTGGCATCGCGCCGCTCAACCGTCTGCAGAGCGTGATCCGGCGCCGCCGCCCAAGCGACCTGTCGCCAGTGCCGCCCGCCAGTGTGCCGGAAGAGGTGCGGCCGCTGGTCGTCGCCTTCAACGACATGATGATGCGCCTGGAGGAAAACCTGCAGGCCCAGCAGCGCTTCATTGCCGATGCGGCACATCAGATGCGAACGCCGCTGACCGGTCTGAAGATGCAGACCGACCTCGCGCTGCACGAGACCGATCCCGAGCAGCTGCGCCAGTCCCTGGCACATATTGCTGAAAGCACCGACCGCGCGGCGCACCTGATCAACCAGTTGCTGTCGCTGGCGCGCGCCGAGGCGAGTTTCGAGAAGCTGTATGCGGTCGAGCCCGTCAATCTGGGCGCCGTCGTGCGTGAGGTGGCGCTGGAACTGTTTCCGCGTGCGCAGGCCAAGAGTATTGATCTCGGCGTCGAAGGCAGCGAGGTCGAGCTGCTGGTCGAGGGTAACCCCGTGCTGCTGCGCGAGATGGTCAAGAATCTGGTTGATAACGCCATCAAGTACACGCCGCGAGGCGGCCATGTGACGGCTCGCACGCGCTTTGCCGGATCACCCGTGCTGGAGGTCGAGGACACCGGGCCAGGCATCCCCGAGGCAGACCGCGAGCTGGTGTTCGAGCGTTTTTACCGGGTGCTGGGCAGCGGTGTCGATGGATCGGGGCTGGGGCTGCCGATCGTGCGCGAGATCGCCGAACTGCATCGCGCCAGCGTCACCCTCGACGCAAATCCGGCAGGGCAGGGCACGCTTGCACGCATCGTGTTCCCGCGTAGCCACCTGCAGGCGCCGCCGCTTGTGCAGGGTGACGTCGATGCTCTGGTCTGATTCTCCAAGGCTTTTCGCCGCATTCAGCTTTCGTTAATAAAGCATTAAGCATTTGTTATTAAAAGAAGTTTTTATGCGCCCGTAAGCAGAATGTAAGTCTCCCGCCCTACCGTGTGGCGGCCTGAGCGTGTGCTCGGCCGTTTTTTGCGAGGGAGAGAGACATGGAAGACGATCTGGTGAAGAAAATCACCGCCAATCCGAAATACCACAAGCTTGTCAAGACGCGTACGTCCTATGGCTGGCTGCTGACCATCATCATGCTGGTCGTCTATTACGGCTATATCGCCGTGATCGCGTTCCATAAGGAGTCGCTCGCTGTTCGTCTCGGTGAAGGGGTCATGACCGTCGGCATTCCGGTTGGCCTCGGCGTCATCGCCTTCACCATCATCATCACCGGTATCTACGTCCGGCGCGCGAACGTCGAGTTTGATGCGCTGACTGCGGAAATCGTCAAGGAGAGCGGCAAATGAGCGGCCGTTTCGTACGT
>DAORUJ010000206.1:0-4212 GCA_035433105.1 Thauera sp. | reverse complement strand
AGCGCTGCAAATCCTTCCATGGTCGTCTCCCTTAGAGGCCCAGAACCTGCTTGACGCCGGCGTGACGAACTTCGCCCGCATGGGTCAGACAGGCACCGGCCATCACCTCGTCGTCCCAGTCCAGCGCCAGTGCACCGTCCTTGATGAAAGGCGAAATGAAGTTGAACAGGTTCTTGGCGTACATCTCGGACGCATGTACCGGCATGCGGCTGGGGATGTTGACGGGACCGATCACGAGCACGTCATTGATCCAGACCTTCTCACCGGCCACCGTACCCTCGACGTTGCCACCGGTCTCGGCCGCCATATCGACGACTACCGCACCCGGTTTCATCCTCGCGATCATGTCCGCGGTGATGATGCGCGGCGCACGCTTGCCCGGCACTGCAGCCGTAGTGATCAGCGCATCGGCCTGGGCGACGGCCTTGCCGAGGCGTTCAGCCTGTTTCGCCTTTTCTTCGTCGGTCAGCTCGCGCGCGTAACCGCCTGCACCCGCAGCGGACACGCCAGTGTCGACAAACTTGGCGCCCAGCGACTCGACCTGCTCTCGCGTATCCGGTCGCACGTCGTAGGCCTCGACCATGGCACCGATGCGGCGCGCGGTGGCGATGGCCTGCAGACCCGCGACGCCGCAGCCGATCACCAGCACCTTGGCCGGACGAATCGTGCCGGCCGCGTAGGTCAGCATCGGGAAGAACTTGGGACTGTGATCGGCCGCGATCAGCGCGCACTCGTAGCCCGCCACCGCACCTTGCGAGGACAGCGCGTCCATGCTCTGGGCGCGCGAGATTCGTGGCAGCAACTCGAGTGCGAAACTCGTGATCTGGCGCTCGGCCAGCTGGCGTGCGCGCTCCGCGCTCGCCCAAGGCTGCAGCATGCCAAGCAGCAGGCTACCCGGCTTCATCAAATCGATGACCTCCGCGGCGGGCGGCTGCACGCAAAACACCACGTCCGATTGGGCGCATATGTCTGCCGCACTATCGGCAAACGTCACCTCTGCAAACACCCCGTCGGGAAAGTGCGCTGGCACTCCCGCCCCCTTCTGCAACACGACCTGGGCACCCTGGCCCTGGTATTTCTTCACCACGTCCGGCACGACCGACAAGCGTCGTTCCCCCTCAGCGGTCTCCGCTAGCACTCCGATGGTCAGAGGCATAGGCTGTTCCCTCCCTATTGCTTGGCATATAAAAACGCTGGATTCACCCGACGCGCCGGAGTCACCTTTAGTTTTCCCTCGCTGCCCCATCTGTTGGATGGACGGCGCTGAGGGATATTAACGCCATTCGCCGGGCGAGCAATAACGCAAACGGACGAGCAGCGTCCGCGCCCACGCGTGCAGGCGCGCTGGATCGAGCAGAAATCGAAAATATTCAGCGCGCGGGCGAGGCGGCCGCAACGAGCTTGATGATCGCGAGCGAGATGTTGTCCCCTCCCCCGCCGGCGCGCTCGCGGGCGATCCGGATCAGGCTTTCGGCCGCAGCGCGGGATGGATGGGCGTGGATCGTCGACGCCAGCTCGAAATCGGTAAAGTAGGCCCACAGACCATCGGAACACAGCAAAAAGCTGTCGCCCGCATCGAGACCTTCGGAAACACCGTATTCGATGCGAGGCTCCCGCTCGCTGCCCAGGCACGACAACAACACGTTGCGCTGCGGGTGCTTTAGCGCCCCCGATTCATCGAGCCGCCCCTTGCGCACCAGTTCACCAACCAGCGAATGGTCACCACTGCGCGACAGGGTGTCCGTGCCTCGGAAATAATAGAGGCGGGAGTCTCCGCAATGCGCCCAATAGGCCTTGCCCTGCTGAAGCAGAAAGGCGACCGCGGTGCTGTGCGGGTCTTTTTCGCTGGTGAAGCGGGTCAGCTTGATGACGGTGTGGGCCTCGTCGATGATGCTCGACAGCAGCTCCTGCGGCGCTTCATGCAAAGGTGCATAGGCTTCGAGGTTTTGCCGGGCCCGAATGATGACCTGCTCGGCCGCCATCGCTCCGCCGCTGTGGCCGCCCATGCCGTCGGCCAGCACGGCCATCATGATGCCAGGGCGCTTCGGATGGGCGAAAAGTTCGACCCGATCCTGTTGCTCGGAACGATCGCCGATGTGCATTGCAACGCAGGTTTCAGCTGAAAAGGCCATTGGGGGAAGTTTGTTTGGGACGCACCGATCATAGCAACCCGACAGGACGCAGGGCGGCTCATCAGCGCACAGAGCGCCTGCCCCAGATTGGGCCGTGTGACGCAGTTCACGGCTTCAGCAATTTACACACAACAAAGGCGACCCGGAACGATTTGCTACCATGAGGCCTCAGCGCCGCAGGCCTTCGCCACGGCCACCCTGGGTTCGTGCCCCCAATGACCGATCGCGCCCGTCTCACCAAACTGCTGCCCTTTCTCGCCTGGCCACGCCATTGGGGTGACGGCGGGCTGCGGGGTGACGTGCTTGCAGGGATTACGGTGGCACTGGTGATGATTCCTCAGTCGCTCGCCTACGCCAAACTGGCCGGCCTGCCACCGCAAGTTGGACTGTATGCGGCGCTGCTGCCGGCGGTGATTGCCGCGCTGTTTGGCTCTTGCGCCCAGTTGTCGACCGGACCGGTGGCACTGAGCGGACTGCTGGTCGGGGCCAGCATCCTGCCACTGGCTGCAGGAGACCCCGCCCGCATCCTCGCGCTCGCGCTGTTGCTGGCATTGCTGTCCGGTCTGATTCAGCTCGCACTCGGGGTATTGCGCCTGGGCTGGCTGCTGAACCTGCTGTCCGTTCCGGTGCTGATGGGCTTCGTAAACGCCGCAGCACTGATCATCTGCCTCACCCAGATACCGCCCCTGTTCGGCGTGTCGATGACACAGACTGGAACCCTGGTTCTCGACTTCGCCCACCTGCTCACGGACGGTCGCGTGCTCCACGTTCCTTCGGCCGCCTTCGGCCTTGGCGCACTGGCGACGCTGGTGTTGTTCAAACACTTCACACCGCGCGTACCGAGCGTGCCGCTGGTGGTGGCGAGCGCCACCGCACTGTCTGCATTGCTCGGCTTCGAGGCGAGCGGCGGCGCGGTCATCGGCCACGTCCCGCAATCGCTACCGGCGCTCAGCCTGCCCCCGCTGAAACCTGACCTGGCGATGGCGCTCATGCCGGCTGCCTTCGTGGTCGCCATGGTGAGCTTCATGGAGGTGGCCTCCAGTGCCAAGCTCATCTCCGGCCGCACCCGTCAGGCCTGGGATCAGGACCAGGAACTGATCGGTCAGGGGCTGGGCAAGATTGCCGCGGCATTCACCAGCGGCATGCCGGTCAGTGCATCCTTCTCGCGCTCGGCACTGAACTACGCCAGCGAAGCACGCACCGGGTTGTCGTCCGTCGTCACGGCCGGCATTGTGTTACTCGCCCTGCTCTACCTGACACCGCTGCTGTGGCACCTTCCCAAGCCGGTTCTGGCGGCCGTCATCCTGCAGGCCGTTGGCGGACTGCTCGATCTGAAGGTGTTGCGCCGTGCCTGGCGTGCCAACCGTGACGACGGCGCCGGGGCGGCAGTCACCTTCACCGCTACGCTGGCTTTTGCCCCCAACATCCAGAACGGCATCTTCACCGGACTGATCCTGACGCTGGCCCTGATGGTGTATCGCAGCATGCGCCCGCGCGTCGCCCTGCTCGGCCTGCATGCCGACGGCAGCTACCGTGACCTGCAGCGCTTCCGCCTGCCGCACCCTCATCCACAAGTGGTCATCCTGCGCTTTGACAGTCCGCTCAGTTTCGTCACTTCAGCACCCTTCGAGGATGGCATGCTGCGCGCAGCCCGCGCCCAGAGCGACGTCCGCATCGTGCTCGTGTCGGCAGCCGGCATCAACGACATCGACGCCACAGGCCTGTACACACTGGCCGGACTGATCGAACGCTTCCATGCGCAAGGCCAGTCGATCGCTTTCTGCGGTCTCAAGAAACAGGTCGTCGACGCCATGGAGCGTGACGGGCTTTGGCCGCGCCTTGCCGATCGGGCACACTACCGCACCGAACAGCAGGCCCTCAATGCGCTGCTGCCTGCGCTGAGGCCCGCCGGCAAGACCTGATGAACGCGGCCATCGCCGCTCACGCCACAGTGCATTCATCACGTACGCCACTGATCTGCATTGACTTTTGCGGGCTCACTGATTAGAGTGCTCGATTCTTTGCAAACCCATCAACTGGAGCAACACCATGTACGCGGTGATAAAAACCGGTGGCAAGC
>DAORUJ010000205.1:0-4283 GCA_035433105.1 Thauera sp. | reverse complement strand
AACAACAGCATCGGCAACGCCCTGCGCGAAGCGGTGCTGAACCTGACGGATCTCGACGACGAGGAATGCGCTGACCTGCTCGACACGCTCAACGACAGCAGTCTGGCCGATGAGCGCCCGGTGGCGGCGCTGATCGGCCTGGCACCAGGCAGCGACCCGTTCTGGTCCGACCTACGCGTCGGCGAGCTGAAAACCCTGCTGGCGCTGGCGATCGGCGACGTCGAGGCGATCATCGAAGGCTGCGAGTGGGTGCGTCAGTTCAATCAGCTCGACGCCGATCGCCGCCGCGTGTATCGCTGCATCGAGGCGCTGGTGCGTCTGGACGAATACAGCGAAGACAGTTCCGGGTTCGAACCCGCGCTGCTCGCGCTCCATGGCGAAGCCACCCTTGCACAGGCCACGGCCTTGCTTGACGGTGAATTGCGTTTCTTCAACCAGCCCTCGCCCGGCCTGGACCTGGTGGGCTGCGAGATGCACGAGCGCCTGCTCGCCGCCTACGCCAAGTTGCAGGCGCTCAAGTAACTGGGCTCAGGACTCAGCGTCAGTCAGGCAAAAAAACCTGGAAGCTCGCCGGCAAGGGCGCGTTTTCCAGGCTGCGCTGGGTAAACAGGAAGCGGCCGTCGCAAACGAAGCCCAGATCCGCCCAGTCCACCGCGTTCAGCGCCGCGCGGAAAGCCGCGATATCCACGTCCGCGCGACGCGGAAAGACCGCCATCACCGCGCCATCGTAGTCCGTGCACTCATGGATGAAGAAGGGCTGCGTCACCCGCGTCCTGCCGTTCACATACACCCGCGGCTGCGCGCTGCGGTGGTGCATGCGCCCCCACATCCACCAGTTCGATTCGTCAAAACGGGTGACTTTGCGTTGCAGCAGGCGCGCCTTGTGCGACTTCAGTACCGCCGGCGCGGGCTGGCCCGGTTCGGTCCAGATCATGCGTCGGGTGCGGCCGGTGCTGACGGTGGATGAGCAGACGAAGTCGCGATTACCGTGTACTTCGTCAGTGTACAACTCATCCGCGCCCGATACTGCGCCGACCTTGACGAAGGCGAGGTCCGACAGCCGCAGCGGATAGTCACCCTGCGCGAACATCAGGTGGCCGCCACACTCGAGGAAGTGACGCGGCTCCCAGGCGGGTTGCGCGAGCGCAGCGCCCAGGTCGTCGCCGACACCGATTTCGCAATACCGCATCGCGCATGCGCTGGCGCCCTTCTCAAAACGCCAGATCAGGCAGTTCGGCACCGCTTCGGCGAACACCCGCGCATCGCCCAGTTCGATCGCATCGGTGATGCTGCCCGCCTCGGCCAGCACGCGGTTGAGCTTCACCGCCGAAGTTGCCTTGAGAAAGTCACGCGGCGTGATGAAGATCAGCTCGCCGCCGGGCTTGAGGTGGCGCAGGCACTTTTCGACAAAAAATAGATACAGGTTGGAACGCCCGTCCAGACAGCGACCGTGATCGCCACGCGAGATCAGGCTGCGGGTCGAGGCCGGAATGTCCTGAAAACGCACATAGGGCGGATTACCGATGATGGTGTCGAACTGCTCGCGCTCGGGATAGGCGAAGAAGTCGATCGCCTGCGCCCCGGGCGGGCAATGATCGGGATCGAGCTCCAGCCCCACTGCGCCAGGCAGATGGCGCAGAAAAGCGCCGTCACCGCAGGATGGCTCAAGCACGCGCCCCGCATTGCGGCGTAGCGCCAGCATGGCGCGCACGACGGCCTCGGGCGTAAACACCTGGCCCAGCGCGGCGACATCGCGCAGACCGAGGCCGAGCTGCTCAGACATGGCGGACCCCGTTATGGGAAAAAGCGGACAAGGAGAAATCGGCGCAATACGACATGGGCCGCGATCTTACCAAGGGCGCCGGCCTTCGGGTGGGCAACGGAGCGGGGCGAGCTGCATGGCCGATACCCGATAGGGTGGTGTCTGCAACGCCGGGCATGGTCGCGGCTTTGGTGGCGCGCGCGCAGGCAGGGCCGTCCCGCCTTGCCTATACTGCCCACACTGGCGCCGCCTAACGGATTACCCCTGACGCTCGCCCCTGACAACGACCTCTTGCACAAGGAAACCCGCATGTCCCACTGGTATCCCGACAACGCCGAGTCCATCGGCCACACCCCGCTGGTCCGCCTCAACCGCGTGATCGATGGCGCGCCCGCCACCGTGCTCGCCAAGATCGAAGGGCGCAACCCGGCCTTCTCGGTGAAGTGCCGCATCGGCACCTCAATGGTGAAAGACGCCGAGGCCCACGGCCGCCTCGGTCCGGGCAAGGAAATCGTCGAACCCACCAGCGGCAACACCGGCATCGCGCTCGCCTACGTCTGCGCGGCGCGCGGCATTCCGCTGACCCTGACCATGCCCGAGACGATGAGTATCGAGCGGCGCAAGCTGCTGGTGGCCTACGGTGCCAAGCTGGTGTTGACCGAAGGCGCGAAGGGCATGAACGGCGCGATCGCCAGGGCGAAGGAGATTGCCGACTCGGACCCCGCGCGTTACGTGCTGCTGCAGCAGTTCGAAAACCCCGCCAACCCGGCGATTCACGAGGTCACCACCGGCCCGGAGATCTGGAACGACACCGACGGCAGCATCGACATCCTGGTGTCGGGCGTCGGCACCGGCGGCACCATCACCGGCATCTCGCGCTACATCAAGCGCGTGCGCGGCAAGGATATCCAGTCGGTCGCGGTCGAGCCCTCGGCCAGCCCGGTGCTGACGCAGACGCTCGCCGGCCAGCCGCTCACCCCGGGCCCGCACAAGATTCAGGGCCTGGGCGCCGGCTTCGTGCCCAAGGTGCTGGACCTGTCGCTGGTCGACAGCGTCGAGCAGGTGACAAACGAGGACGCAATCCTCTACGCCCGCCGCCTGGCGCGCGAAGAAGGCATCCTCGCCGGCATCTCCTGCGGTGCCGCGGTCGCGGTCGCGGTGCGACTGGCCCAACGGCCGGAGAACGCCGGCAAGATCATCGTCGTCATCCTGCCCGACTCGGGCGAGCGCTATCTGAGCACGGTGCTGTTCGAAGGCCTGTTCGACGACAAGGGCCTGTCAACTTGAGTCGGGTCTGAGAACGGTCCGTCTGCGCCCATCAGGCTGGCAAAGAGCAGGCCGCAGGACTACGCTGAAAATGGATGCCAGGCGCAAATGGCGTAGGCATCCATTCTCAGGAGACGGCCATGGCCAAGCGCGCACTTTGCATCGGCATCAACGATTACCCTGGCACCGGCAGTGACCTGTCCGGTTGCGTGAACGACGCCCGCGACTGGGCTGTCGAGCTGCAGGCACGCGGCTTCGAGGTCAGCGCCCTGATCGATGCCCAGGCTACCCACGCCGCGATGACAGGCGCCATCGGCAAACTGATTGCCGACGCCCAGCGCGGCGACACGATCGTATTCACCTATTCGGGACACGGCACCTGGGTGCCCGATCAGGACGGCGACGAGCCGGACGGGCGCGACGAAGCGCTCTGCCCCTACGACATCAATACCCGGGGGGCGCTGCTCGACGACGATATCCGCACGCTGTTCGATCACCGCGGAGCAGGCGTCCGTTTGCTGCTGATTTCGGATAGCTGCCACTCGGGTTCGGTCAGCCGCGGCGACGACAGCGATCTCGACGCCGGTGGCCCGCGCGCCCGCTTCCTGCCGCCCGAGGCGTGGATGAAGGCGGGTGAACTGCCCACCGCCGCACGCGCCAGCACGCAGGCCGTGATCAGCGGCATCCGCCGCACAGGCTCCGACTTGCTGCTGGCCGGCTGTCGTGATCAGGAGTACAGCTGGGACACCTCGTTTGGCGGCCGACCCAACGGCGCATTCACCTTCTACGCGCTCAAGACCCTGCGTGAGAAGAAGCCCTCGACTTACGAGCGGTGGTACGCCGAAATTCGCAAGTATCTGCCCACCAACCGGCTGCCGCAGGAGCCGCAGATTTTCGGCACGCGCACCGCGCGCAAGATGCGGGTTTTTGACTAAAACGCCGCCTTAGCGCTCTCCACGTTCTTCGCGTGCCACGGCCGACAGGTCGCGCAGATACCATACGACGTAGGCATAGCCGACGACCGCAAGAAGGGCAGTGAAGATCAGGCTGCCTGCGAACGGCACGCCGGCGATCAGGTTGGTGACGACGACAAAGCTCAGGTACGCCGCGGCGACCATGCCGCCGAGGATACGGATGAGGGCGAAAGTCTTGCGTTGCTTCAGGGTCGGTTGGGCCATGGGTGGGAGGCGCTCTGGGCGCGCATCAGTAGGGAACAGGCGGCAGGGTAGCGGATTCGCGCTTCAAGACGGCGTTA
>DAORUJ010000204.1:2880-4292 GCA_035433105.1 Thauera sp. | reverse complement strand
CGGGCAGCGATGATGGAACACGCCACTTTGCCGGTCGCCGCTCTGCCAGCCTGGCCGCACGCCACGCACGAACAGATAAAGCACGCCGCCGAAATGGCGCGCGTAGTCGTAGCCCGCCAGGCTGCGGCCGAGGTGACGGTGAAGCGCGACGCTGTAGAGCAGATGCTGCAGGTGATAGCCATGCGCCTGCATCGCTGCCTCCAGGGGCGCGGGCGCGTAGTCCTGCGGCTGCTCACCGAGGTGGTTGGATTTCCAGTCGAGCACCCAGTAGCGCCCCTCGTGCTCGAACACCAGATCGATGAAGCCTTTCAGGTAACCGTCAAGATCCTTGAACGCGAGCCGCGGCACAACGTAGCCGTGCGCTGCCAGCCAGGCATTGAGCTGAGGCGCGGTAAGGCGCGGCGCCGGAAGATAAAAGCCGAGCTCGACCAGGCAGCGCGGCGGCGGCACGGTGTTCAGGCGCAGCAAAGTGTGCGTGCCAGCCCCCACTCCAGCCCCCGCCAGCAAGGACGTGCCCAACACATCGTCAAGCAAGCGCCGCAGCATCGCGGCCAGCGGCGCGGCGCCCTCCTTGTGAGTGCCGGGCAAGGCTTGCGGATGGGCCTCGAGCGCGGCGGCAATCGCGCTGTCCCAGGTGCTCGAATCGGTAAAGTCGATCGCCTCGAACACCGCGTGGATGCAGTCGCCCGCCACCGGACCGCGCGGAAAGCGAAGGATATCGTCCGCAGCGGGCGCAAGGACGGGCGCGGATGTGATGACAGGCGCAGAGGCGCTCGCCGGCACAGGCGTCGGCGACGATAGGGCCACATCGGCCTCGTCTGCACGCATGTCGTCGGCCGCGGCGATGGCACTCGCCGCAAGCACATGCGCATCGTGGTCGAGCGCGCCCCGCTCGTGCGTCGCGCCAAAGATCAGGGCGCTGAAGCTGCCGATGCGCCAGCCCGACGACAGTTGCGGCGCACGCTGCGCCTGCGGGCGCTGGCCGTCGGTGTCGGCCGGGACGAGCGGCGTGCCGCAACCATCGGGCAGATCAACAAGCTGCATCGTCGGCTGACCGGCGTACGTGCTGCCAGCAACCAAGGTCCGCCAGTACGCGTCGATGCCGGCCGGCGTGGGCTTGTGGCTGGCCCAGGCCTCGGCGTCAATCCCGGCGCCGGCCACCATCCAGTTCAACAGGCTGCGCCCGCTCGCACTGTAGCTTGGATTGCCGAAGCTGACGCTGGCGTAGCTGCCCACCACCAGATAACAGCGATGCACCGCACGCGTCAGCGCAACGTAGATCAGGCGCAAGTCCTCGGCCTGGCGCTCGCGGCGCAGACAGGCCTTAACCTCGTCCATGCCCGAGGCGCCCTCGCGGTAGTCGAGCACCAGCTCGCCGTCCTCATCGTGCCAGGCGCACATCGCGCCTTCGC
>DAORUJ010000204.1:0-2780 GCA_035433105.1 Thauera sp. | reverse complement strand
GCGGTGGCGAGCGCGGCCTTCACCCGGCGCTCGCGCAGCGGCTCGGCGATTGCCAGCAGCACGCGTTCCAGCTCTTCAGCGTCCTCGGTGTGGAACACGCTTGCCTGCGACAATTCGACACTGCCGACGCCAAACGCAGCCAGCGCGCGGCGCATGCGCGCACCCTGGCTGTGGCTGCGCACCAGCACGGCGATGTCGGATGGGCTCAGCGGCACATCACCGATGCGGACTGTCCCAGCGCCGCCGGCAGCAAGCAGGCGGGCGATCTCGGCCGCACTGGCATGGGCGGCACGATGCATCGCCTGATTACGGGTGAGGCGGCTGTCACTGCGTTTGTCACCCTCGCCTGCGCCGGCATCTTCGCCTGCACCTTCGTCCGCCACGGCCAGCGCTTCGTCAGACGGTATGCGCCACAGTTGCAGCGGCGCCAGCACGGCCCCTCCTGATTCATCGTTCGTCTCGTCGATCAACGCCTTGCGCGGCCGGCTACCCTCACCGACATCTACATAGTCCAGCCCTTTCATCATGAACACGGACGGATTGGCACTGAACAGCGCGTTGCAGGCCTCGATCAGTGCCGGCGCCGAGCGCTGGTTGTGGCGCAGCGTGTAGCGCGTGTCGGTTCGATCACGCGCGCTCAAGTAGGTAAATAGGTCCGCGCTGCGAAAGCTGTAAATCGCCTGCTTGGGGTCGCCGACCAGGAACAGATCGCCATGACGACCCTCGGCGCGATAAATGCGGTCGAAGATGCCGAACTGGAGCGGATCGGTGTCCTGGAACTCGTCGATCAGGGCCACCGGATAGCGCGCATGGAGCGCCCCGGCAAGCCAGGGCTGGGCGCCCGAGCTCAGGGCCTGGTGGGCATTCCACAGAATGTCGTCGAAGCTGATCTGGCGGCGTTCGCTCTTGCGCTGGCGTAGCGTTGCGGCACAGGTTTCGATGCATTGACGCAGCAGGCGCAGGCGCGCGGCGCCGAGCAAGGCGTCGACCGCGTCCCGTGCTTGCAGCAATTCGTCAGCGGCGTCGAAAAACGCATGACACGGCGGGGCACTCCCGCTTTTGCGACCGGCGGCAGTGGTGCGCTTTTCCAGCGTTGCGGTGCCGAGCAAGGCGAGCTTGCTGTCCTTGCCTGCTGGCAGGGCATGCAGGGCATTTGCCGCGCCCAGCCAGTCCGCCCATTGCTGCGCCGCGGCTGTCACCGACTTCGCCTTGTAGATATTGGCGTACAGGCCGCCAATCGCGTCATGCACCCGCGCCACGGCCTGCGCCAGCGACCCGGCCAGCGCGCGCGCGGCGGCATAGGCTTGCGTCAGGCGCGACGCGGCGAGAGCAAGTTCGGCGGCGGCGTTGCCCGTCTCATCCCACACGGGACGGGCACACGGCCTGCCCATGTGCCGCTGCAGGATGTCCGCCCAAGACTCGGGGCTGTCACGGCGCTGGAGCAGGTAATCCGCCAGCAGGGGCGACAACTCGCCACCCGCCACCGCATGGCGCCAGAAGTCCTGCACCACCTCCAGGCGCAAGGCGCTGTCGTCTTCGACCAGTTCCAGCGCATAGGGCAAGCCGGCAGCAAACGGCGTATCAGCCAGCGCGCGCTGGCAAAAGCCATGGATGGTGAAGATCGCCGCCTCGTCGAAAGTCTGCAGGGCCAGGCGCAGGCGGCGCCGCATCTGCTCGCGCTCGATACCGCGTGCAAGCGTGGCCTCGATCAAGCGCGACACAAAGGGGTCGGCGTCGGGCGCACCGCCTTCGAGCACATGCAGCATTTCGCCGATGCGCGCACGGATGCGCGTCGACAGCTCGGCAGTCGCCGCCTTGGTGAAGGTCACCACCAGCAGCGCCTCGACCGTCAGCTCACGCTCGAGCAGAAGACGCAGGTAGAGCCCGCAGATGTTCCAGGTTTTGCCGGTGCCCGCCGACGCTTCGATGAGGCGGATGCCGTCAAGCGGGCATTGGAAGACGTCGAGTTCGGGAGCTGCGGACATGACAGAAGAGAGGGAGCGAAGAAACGGCGCGATGGGGACACGGCAGATACGGCAGACACAACACCGACACGGCGCGGCTGCGCGCGAGCCGTTGGACGATACCACGCCGGGTACGGATCAGCGCCGGCCCGCTATCATGCCCCCGGATAGAAGTCAGACGCGGAGATGAGTGATGGCAGATACCCGAATAGGATTGATCCCCGCCCTGCTGCTGGGCGGTGGCATTGCGTTTGCCGGCCTGCAGGTGGGCCAGGGCATCGAGCGCTTCCGCATGGCGGACCGCACGATTACGGTGAAGGGTCTGGCCGAGCGCGAGGTGCAAAGCGACTTCGCCGTGTGGACGCTCAGTTTTCGCCGCGCCGAAAACGAATTCGCGGCCGTGCAACAGGCGCTGACGAGCGATAGAGACCGCGTGCTCGACTTCCTGCGCGGTCAGGGTTTCACTGACGCCGAAATCGATGTTCGACCCCTGCAGGTGCAAGACCTGCTGGCGCGCGAATATGGTTCCGAGAACGTCGCGCTGCGCTTCAACGGCCAGGGCCAGATCACCGTCAAATCAGCACGCATCGAAGCCGTGGCAGCCGCCTCGAACAAGGTGGACCCGCTCATCGCGGCGGGCGTGCAACTCGGCGGCGATGGCAACGGCGACTGGCCGCGCTATCAGCTACGCGGCTTCAACGACATCAAGCCCCAGTTGCTGGAAGAAGCCACGCGCAGCGCACGCGAGCAGGCGACCAAGTTCGCCGCCGACGCCGGCGCCAAGCTCGGCCCACTGAAAAACGCCAACCAGGGCGC
>DAORUJ010000203.1:0-4296 GCA_035433105.1 Thauera sp. | reverse complement strand
CGGTAGAGCAGCACGATCACGCCGGCGTCGGCCGCCGCCAGGCTGGCGAGCGCCTCATTGACCGGGAAGCTGTGGCGCTTGCTGCTGGAGTCGAGGAAATCGACCACCGAGATGGGCTCGTGCACCCGTACCAGGGTTTCGCGCTCTGGGCTGATGTCGCCGCGTGACAGGGCGAAATGCACGTCGCCCGAAGTCTTGTCCTCGAAGGCCGACAGGCGCAGGCGGCCGTGGGCGGTGTCGACTTCCTTTTCGCTCACCATTTCGACCAGGTGTTCGGTGGCAGCGCGATACTCGATCAGGTCGCGGATGGCGCCGATCTTCAGGCCGTGCTCCTTGCCGAACTCGATCAGGTCGGGCAGGCGGGCCATGGTGCCGTCGTCCTTCAGGATCTCGCAGATTACCGAGGCGGGCTCCAGGCCGGCGAGCTGGGCAAGATCGCAGCCGGCTTCGGTGTGGCCGGCGCGGATCAGCACGCCGCCCTTCTGCGCGGTCAGCGGAAAGATGTGACCGGGGGTGACGATGTCGTCAGGTCTGGCGTGACGGCCGACGGCAACTTGCACCGTGCGTGCACGATCGTGGGCCGAGATGCCGGTGGTGACGCCGGTGGCGGCCTCGATTGACACGGTGAAGGCGGTGCCGTGCGGCGTGCGGTTGTCGCGCACCATCTGCTGCAGGCCAAGCTGGCGGCAGCGTTCGTCGGTGAGCGTCAGGCAGATCAGGCCACGGCCAAAGCGGGCCATGAAGTTGACCGCTTCCGGCGTGACGTACTCGGCTGCCATGACGAGGTCACCCTCGTTCTCGCGGTCTTCCTCGTCCACCAGGATGACCATCCGGCCGGCCTTGATGTCGGCGATGATGTCGGTAATCGGAGCCAGTGCGCTCATGCTGCTTCCTTTGTTCGCGTTCTTGCGACGCATGTGTCGGTGGGGGGCTCAGCCCTGCGTGGCTGCTTCCTCGCTGCGCCAGGCGAGCATGCGCTCTACGTAGCGCGCGATGAGGTCGATTTCGAGATTGACCCTGCTGCCGGCTTTCAGGTGCTTGAGGTTGGTCATCGCCACCGTGTGCGGGATCAGGTTGATCGAGAAGTCGCGGTGGTCGACGGCGTTGACCGTCAGGCTGACGCCATTGATCGTGATCGAGCCCTTTTTCGCAATGTAGCCCGCGATTGCGGCCGGTGCGCGCACGATCAGTTCGTGGCTCTCGCCCACCGGCTCGAACTTCACGACTTCGCCGACACCGTCCACATGGCCGGTGACGAGGTGGCCGCCAAGGCGGTCGGCCAGGCGTAGCGCCTTTTCGAGATTGACCTCGTTGCCAACCGCATCCAGCCCGGCGGTGCAGTTCAGCGTTTCGCGCGAGACGTCGTACTTCAACTGCGGGCCGTTCATGTCGACCACGGTCAGGCAGACGCCACTGTGGGCGACGCTGTCGCCGAGGATGATGTCGGACAGGTCCAGGCCGTTGGTGTCGACGGTCAGGCGGATGCCGTCCACGAGCGGCTCGATGTGTTCGATGCGGCCAACGGCCGCGACGATGCCGGAGAACATGAAGGGTTTGAACCGTAAGGGGAAAGACGGGATTGTAGGGGAAAAATGCCGTGCGGCGCGTCCTGGCTGCCTTGAGGAACTGACTCGGGGCCCGGGTTGGACCCCGATTCAAGCCTGCCCCGGACCTGATCCGGACATTGACCCGGCGGCGGCTCCAGGGAATGGCAAGAACGCGGAAAGCGGCGCGGGCGGGCGCGGCTCAGAGTGCGCGGTCCAGCACCGTGCCGAAGGGCTCCGCTTTCATGAACCCCACCACGCGCAGGCCCTTGCGTTCCTGGCCAACGGGGTCGAAGAAGATGATCCCGGGCGGCCCGAACAGGCCGAAGCGCTTGAGCAGCGCCTTGTGCTCGTCGGTGTTGGCGGTGACGTCGGCCTTCAGCAACAGCATGCGGCCCATGCGCTCGGCCACCGCTGGGTCGCTGAAGGTGAAGCGCTCCATCTCCTTGCACGACACGCACCAGTCGGCGTAGAAGTCGAGCATCACCGGGCGGTCGGCGGCGGCAAGGCGAGCGTCGAGCTCGGCGACCGAGCCCACTTTGTCGAACTGCGGCAGACTGAGCGGCGCTGAAGCCTGCGCGCGCAGCACGGCCAGCGGCTGCAGTGGGTCACGCGAGCCCGCCAGGGCCCCGATCAGCATTGCCGCGCCGCTCAGCAACAGCACCACGCCCACGCCCTTCCAGAAGCGCTGCCAGCCTTTGGCCTGCGGCGGCAGCGGGTCGACTGCATGCAGGAAGATGGCGGAGAACAACAGCAACGCGGCCCAGCCCAGCATGGTCGCCAGCGGCGGGATCACCGGGCTCAGCATCCACAGCGCCACCGCCAGCAGCATTACGCCGAAGGCCTTCTTGACCCCTTCCATCCATGGCCCGACCTTGGGCAGCAGGCTGCGCGAGGCCACACCCACCGCCAGCAGCGGCGCGCCCATGCCCAGCGCCATCACGAACAGCGCCCAGCCGCCCAGCACGGCATCGCCGGTCTGGGCGATGTAGAGCAGGGCGCCAGCCAGCGGGGCGGCGACGCAGGGGCCGACGATCAGTGCCGACAACACGCCCATGATGACAACGCCGCCGAGGCTGCCGCCTTTCCTGTGGCTGGCGCTGTCGGCCAGCCGGCTCTGCACCGCCGAAGGCAGTTGCAGCTCGTAGAAGCCGAACATCGACAGCGACAACAGCACGAACACCAGCGCGAAGCTGCCCAGCACCCATGCATTCTGCAGGGCAGCGGTCAGCATCGTGCCGCTGAGGCCCGCGGCGACGCCGGCGAGCGCGTAGGTGGCGGCCATGCCAATAACATAGGCCAGCGACAGCACGAAGGCGCGCAGGTGCGACACCTTGTGCCCCTGGCCGACGATGATCCCGGACAGGATGGGAATCATCGGGAAGGTGCAGGGCGTGAACGCCAGCAGCAGGCCGAAGCCGAAGAAACTCAGCAGGATCAGCGGCACGCTGGCACCGCTTAGCAGGCGGGCGATGTCACCGGTCTCGTCGCTCGCAACGTCAGCGTCGCCGGCTGCCGGAGCGGCGGCCGGGGTGCCGGCAAAGCTGCCGTTCTGCACCTTGTCGAGGAAACCCTTGTTCGCTTTCTGCGGCGGGGCGCCGAGGTCGATCGCTGTCGTCTGGGTGGTCGGCGGATAGCAGATGCCGCCGTCCCAGCAGCCCTGGCTGGTGGCGATCAGCTCGAAGTGGGTCAGCGCCGTGCCCGCCTGCACCGGCAACAGGATGCGCAATTCGCCGCGGTGGGTTTCCACCTCGCCGAAGAAGTCGTCCTTGTGCGTGTCGCCGGCCGGTTTTTCGAGTGGGCCGAACTGGATGCCGGCAGGCTCGGACTCGAAGCGAAACTTGTCGCCATAAAGGTAATAGCCCTTGGCAATCCTGAACACCACCTCCACGGTCTGCGCATCCAGCGCCTGGGCGTGCAGCGCGAATGCCTTTTCGGGCTCGATCGGGTCGGCGTGGGACAGGCTTGGCAAAAGCAGGCTGGCAAGCAGCGAAATCAGGATCAGCAGGCGGTGCATCGTGTTCTTCGTGAGCGGTGGGTGGAGGGCTGGAGCGGACGGCTGGAAGTCAGGGGCCGGCCGTGACTTCGGCGGCAATCCAGTCGAGATAGCCGGGCAGGCCGGACCCCACAGGGACCGCGATGATCTCGGGAAGTTCGTAGGGGTGGCGGGCACGGATCGCCGCCTCGAGTTCGGCATAGCGCGCGGCGGTGGTCTTGATCAGCAGCGGCACCTCGTTCGCGGTCTCGATCGCTCCCTGCCAGCGATACACCGAGGTGCAGGCGCCAAGGATGCTGACACAGGCTGCGAGTCGGGATTCGACAAGCGCACTGGCCAAGGTGTGAGCGCTGTCGGTGTCGGGCAGGGTGGTGAAGACGAGAAGCGGGTCGGCCATGGCGGGTCTCCGGTCGGCAGGCGGCGATTGTCCCAGAGCCGGCGTCGAGCTGGCCTGCCCTGGATCAATTGAAGGCTGATCCGGCGCTGCAGCAGGCTGCGGCTCGCGCCCGCCACAGCCTCCACTTGACGCTCATGCGGCGTCAGCGCGGCTTACGTTGCGGGCGATGAGCTCGCGAATTACGTGCAGTTTGCCGTGGAAGAAATGGTCGGCGCCTGGCACCACGATCACCGGCAGCTCCTGCGGGCGAGCCCAGTCGAGGACATTGCTCAGGGCCACGGTTTCATCGTTCTCGCCGTGGATGAGCAGGGTCGGGATGTTCTTCGGTGCTGCCGGGGTGTCGTAATGGCGGGCGCTCC
>DAORUJ010000202.1:0-4328 GCA_035433105.1 Thauera sp. | reverse complement strand
GGCTGGCTGCACACAGCATGGGGGCGAACATCGCGTTGAATTACGCGGCGGCGCGCCCCGAACGTGTTGCCCGCCTCGCGGTGCTTGATTTCCTTGGTCTTGCGGCGCCTGCCGCTGATGCTTCGGCCCAGCTGCGGTCCTGGCTCGATGCCTGTGCTCACGCGCCACAGCCCAAGCCTTATCGTGACGCCGCAGCCTTTGCTGAGCGCTTGCGCACGGCCAACCCGCGCCTTGATGCCGAACGTGCGCTTTTCCTGGCGCATGAGCTCACCCTCGAATTTGCCGGCGGCGGCGTGGTGATGGCCTGCGACCCCTGGCACCGCTTGCCTTCGCCGCTGCTCTACAACGTCGAGGAGTGGATGGCCAACTGGCGGCGCGTGCGTGCGCCGATCTTGCTGCTGATTGCCGACGAAGGCCATGTGCGGCAACAGTTTGCTGCGGACGATGCGAATTATCTGCGCCGCCTGGCGTGCTTTGCCGACTTGCGCGTGGCCGAACTGCCTGCATCCGGCCACAACGTGCAACACGATTGCGCCCACGGCGTGGCGACCGAGTTGCTTGCCTTCTTTGGTGTCGCCGACCGTGCCGCCGCCCTTGCCGATGGCTCTGCTGCCAGCGCATGAAACCCTCTTACCCCAGCAGCGCGCATGCACACCCTGTCGCGCTGATTCCAGTCCTGCAACCGGGAGCGCGCTCATGAAGTTCGTACTTCAACTTGGCTTTACCCACTACACCAATTACATGAATCTGGCGCGCGAGGCCGAGAGGACGGGCTGGCACAGCCTGTCCATGCCCGACAGCCTGTTCTTTCCGCGCGCGACCGATTCGGACTACCCCTACGCCGACACCGATGCGATCCGCGGCTACCTTGAACAGTCCGAGTTCATCGAGCCCTTTGTCGCCATGGCGTCGATGGCAGCGGTGACCGAGCGCCTGCGCTTTTACCCCGGCGTGCTCAAGGTGCCGGTTCGCCAGCCGCTGATTCTCGCCAAGTCGCTGACCTCGGTGGCAGTGATGTCGGGCGGGCGGATCAGTCTGGGTGCGGGCCTGAGCCCATGGAAGGAGGATTTCGTCTACAACGGGGTCGATTTCGACAAGCGTGGCGAGATCATGGACGAGTGCATCGAGATCCTGCGCGGCGCGATGACCGGCGAATTTTTCGAGTACCACGGCAAGCACTTCGATTTCGGTCCGCTACGCATGCAGCCAGTGCCGGCCCAGCCCGTACCGATTCTGGTGGGCGGCCACAGCAAGCCCGCCTTGCGCCGTGCTGCGCGGGTCGGGGATGGGTGGGCGTCGGCAAACACTGACCTGGCCACGCTGAAGTCCCTGATCGACCAGCTCAATGCCTTCCGCGCGGATTTCGGCACGCTGGATCGCGAAGACTACGAGATCCATGGCATCGATTTCAGCGCCAGGACGATCGACGACTTCCGCCGGATGCGCGACATTGGTGTAACCCACGCCGGCTTGGTGCCGTGGAGCTCGAAGGTGGCGCCCACTGACCTTGCGACGCAACTCGATGCCGTTCGCCGTTTTAGCGAAGAAGTCATCGCGCACATGGACTGAAGACTCATCCTTCTGAGCACAACGGCGGTGCTGGGCCCTTAGGCTCAGCACCGCCGTTGTGCTTTCAGCTGTTGTACAGCCCGCACACCACGTCTTGCGCAGTGTGATGGGTGGTGCGAAGGGGCTGGTCAAGCGGCGCCGTCAGATGCAGGGGGCCCTGGCGCAGACGCGCAGCGGCACCGCTGCGCCCTCGCAGTGCGGCAGTGATCTCGGCAACGATGGCGAGCGCGACTTCGGCAGGTGTGTCCGCCCCAATGTCGAGCCCGACCGGACCGTGGATGCACGCATGCAGGGCATCGTCGACAATCGTCCCTTGGGCTGCAGCCTCGTCGAGCAGGCGAAGCGCGCGGTGCCGTGGTCCGAGCAGTCCGATGTAACACGGGCGCACAGGGACGATGGCCTGAAAGGCGGCGACGTCGAGCGGGAAGTTGTGGCTCATCAGCAGCACGACCGTGTCGCCATCAGGCTTGAGCTCTGCGACCGCGTCAGCGGGCGAGCCCAGATGTACCACATCGGCAGCGGGGAAACGCTGGCGGGTGCCGAAACCACCGTTATGTGCCACGACCTCCATACTCCAGCCCAGTTTTTGACCGAACTCGACCAGGGGCTCGACGTCATGACCGGCGCCGAACACCATTACGCGTAGTGGCGGGGTGACGACCTCGAGCAGGGCGGAGACGGTGCCGACATCAGTCGTCCACGACCAGTTTCCCCCGCGGCCCTGCTGCAAGGCGCCTGCCACGGCGGATTCGAGCGCCTCGCGCAGTGGCCCCGGCGCAAGACCCGTGGCGCACATCGGGCCGCCTTCGACCTGCGACACGCGGGCACCGAGTTCGGAGGCAGACGGGCCAGGCGCTGAATAAACGGTGGCAATCGCACCGCGGCTGCGGCGCTGCAGGCAATCGGCCTGGAACTGTATGTGATGGTTGACCACGGCATTGACTGGCTCAATCATCACCAGCACCGCCCCGTTGCAGCCCAGTGCAAAGCCTTCCGCCAGATCTTCGTCGAGCGAGTCATAAAGTCGCAGTACCGCTTTGCCGCTGGCGATACTGCGGCTCGCGTGGCGGACCACGTCGCGCTCAAGGCAACCCCCGCTCACCGAACCCACGCGACGGCCCTCGTCCGATACGAGCATGCGTGCGCCGGGACGGCGATAGGCCGAGCCGCTGACCGCGACCACGGTGGCGAGGGCCACGGCCTCGCCGCGTGTGCATGCGTCCTGGAACGCATTTGTGATCTGCTGGAGTTCATTCATGGCGGCGCTCCTTGCCTGGCCTGCGCGTGATGATCGGGAAGCTACCCGCATCCACAGCGGTTTGCAGCCATTCCTGACGCGACTATTGCACTTCATGCAGGTGCCCGCATCACCTCAAAGCACTAAGCTGATCCGGTGCAACCATCGATTAGATCGCGCCCGGACTGCTGGATCGAGGGTACATTACTTAATTCGATCGGGTGATGCATTTGGTGCCACCTTTTGATCAAATGTGGCCATGTCGACGCGAAACACCGGAGCCGATCCGGCCGTGAAAGGGAGGAGGCCGTGCGGGACCTTAAACCCAAGAGCAAGATTGATTTCTACCTCGAGCGCATGGCGCAGCGGGGTTTCACGCCCGCCCAGGTGCTCGAGGGGACCGGGCTGAGGCCCGATCGCCTGGATGATCCGCACGGGCGGCCCCGCCCGCCGCAGTATCGCCAGATCATTCTCAACATGATCCAGCTCACGCGGGACCCCTATCTGGGCATCAGCCTCGGCCAGGAGTTCAAGATCAGTGACCTGGGCATCCTCGGCTATGCCACGCTGAGCGCGCCGACGCTGAAGGCATCGCGCGAGCTCTACGACCGCTACCGCGACCTCAACGAACAACATGTGTACCTGTCGCGGAACTACATCGCCAATGGGCGCTGGTTCTCGGAAATCCAGGATGTCCACCTGCTTGGCGATGTTCTCCGCTTTGGCATTGAGGAGTTTGTCAGCCAGACGATTGAGCTTGCCTCGGCGCTGACCAACCGGCCTTTCCCGGTGCTGGAGCTGCACGTCACCTACCCGCAGCCGCCCGATATTTCGCGCTACAACCGGCGCTTCAACTGCCCAATCTATTTCAATCAGCCGCGCAATATCGTCGTCTTCGACATCAACCGCCTGCAGGATCCGATCAGCCTGGCCAATGACGAGGTCTTCAAGCTGTGCGCGCGCAACTGCGAGCTGCTTGCGTCCAAAAGCCGCGACAAGAGCGAACTGACTGAAACCATCTGCAACTATCTGATGAACAATCCCGGCAGTTTTCCGACACTCGAGGAAATGGCCTGCAATCTGAAGATGGGTGCGCGCACTTTGCGCCGCCGCCTCGTCGAAGAGGACATCAGCTACCAGCAGATCCTTGACCAGACGCGCAAGGATCTCGCAATCCAGTATCTGAAACATACCGCGCTGACCCCGAAGGAAATCGGCTTCCTGCTGGGTTACAGCAGCGTCAGCAACTTTCGCCGCGCCTTCAAGGGCTGGACTGGCAAGACGCTCTCCGATGCGCGTTGCGAGGAGGTCATGGTCTAGCGCTTTTTCGACCCGCCGCCAAGCTGATTCGGTACTTGCCAATGGGCAAACTGGCGGCGCGGCGCATGGCCTGAATTGGAATGCCAAAGGCCGCATCGGAAATGGTTGATGGCGGTAGTTGCACAGGGCCGACACTAGACTGTGAGTTGGGTCATTTCTTCAAACTGGCTGGAGCTAGGGGAATCATGGCAACAAACGATCG
>DAORUJ010000201.1:0-4348 GCA_035433105.1 Thauera sp. | reverse complement strand
TGGACAACGCCTGGCTGACGGTGCCGGCCGACATGTCCATCGTGTTCGACCTGCCGCCGGAAGAACGCCTGGTGGCGGCGATGCAAATACTGGGCGTGGATTTCGCCAATCTCAGTGAGGTTGCCGGGCATGCCTGACGCGGCACCCGCCGCCCAGCTCCCCCTGCCTGCGCGCGGCACCCTGCTCGGCTTCGACTTCGGCCTGGCACGTATCGGCGTCGCCACCGGCGAGCTTGAAACCGGCCAGTGCAGCGCGCTCACCACGCTGCATGACGAATCGAACGACATCCGTTTCAAGACCATCGCCAGACTGATCGACGAGTGGCGCCCGGTGGCGCTGGTCGTCGGCATCCCGACTCACCTTGACGGCAGCGAGCATGCGCTCACCACGCGCTGCCGGCGCTTTGCCAACCAGCTGCAGGGCCGCTTCGGCCTGCCGGTGTTTCCGAGCGATGAGCGCCTGTCCTCGGTCGACGCCGAATCCGAACTCTCCAGCGCCGGCCTCAAGGGCTGGCGCGAGCGCAAGGCGGTACTCGACGCCGCCGCAGCCCGAATCATTCTGCAAACCTTCCTGGACGCCTGCCGCCATGAAAGAACTTGATGCCGAAGCCCTGTACCGGCAGCTCGCCACACAGATCCGCCCCCAGGTCACCCCCGCTACCGCATTGGTCGGCATCTATACCGGCGGCCTGTGGCTGGCCGAGCGCCTGCACGCCGAACTCGGCATCACCCAGCCGCTGGGCGCGATTGATGTCTCGTTCTACCGCGACGACTACGCCAGCAAGGGCCTGCATGCAAAGCCGCAGCGCACCGAGATTCCATTCAGCGTCGATGGCGCACATGTAATCCTGGTTGATGACGTGTTGTTTACCGGCCGCACGACCCGCGCCGCCCTGAACGAGCTGTTCGACTTCGGCCGCCCGGGCGTGGTCGAGCTCGCCGTACTCGTCGACCGTGGCAGCCGCGAACTGCCAGTCGCCGCGCGTTACTGCGCCCACACTCTGGCCGCGCCACTGCCGCGCTCAGAGAATCTGGATCTGCAGCGCGACGACGACGGCCGTTTCACCCTCAAGCTCACCCAGGCCCCTGCGGCCGAACGCTGACTCCGAGACCTGCCCGATGCGCAACCCCCAGCTCAACACGCACGGCGAACTGCAGCATCTGCTGACGCTCGACGGTCTGCCGCGCGACATCCTCACCGCCATCCTCGACACCGCCGCCCCCTTTACCGAAGTGGCCGAACGCGAGGTCAAGAAGCTGCCCCTGATGCGCGGCAAGAGCGTGTTCAACCTGTTCTTCGAGAACTCGACCCGCACCCGCACCACCTTCGAGATCGCCGCCAAGCGCCTGTCGGCCGACGTGGTGAACCTGAACATCAACACCAGCTCGGCCGCCAAGGGCGAAAGCCTGCTCGACACGGTCGACAACCTGTGCGCGATGCAGGCCGACATGTTCGTCGTGCGCCATGCCGCCAGCGGCGCACCGATGCTGATCGCACAACATCTGCAGCAAACGGGGCGCGACCACATCCGCGTCATCAACGCCGGCGACGGGCGCCACGCGCACCCCACCCAGGGTTTGCTGGACATGTACACCATCCGCCACTTCAAGCGCGACTTCACCAACCTGACGGTGGCCATCGTCGGCGATGTGCTGCATTCGCGCGTGGCACGCAGCCAGATCGCCGCACTGACCACGCTCGGCGTGCCCGAAGTCCGCGTCATCGGCCCCAAGACCCTACTGCCGACCGAAGTGGAAAAACTCGGCGTGCGCGTCTTCCATGACATGAGCGAAGGTTTGAAGGGCGTGGACGTGGTGATGATGCTGCGCCTGCAGAACGAACGCATGACCGGTGCCCTGCTGCCCACGCCGCAGGAGTACTACAAGATCTGGGGCCTCACCGCCGACAAGCTGGCGCTCGCCAAACCGGACGCGATCGTGATGCATCCGGGTCCGATGAACCGCGGCGTCGAAATCGATTCTGCCGTGGCCGACGGCGCGCAGGCGGTGATCCTGCCCCAGGTCACCTTCGGCATCGCCGTGCGCATGGCGGTGATGAGCATGCTCGGCAGCCACTGAGCAGCGGACAGAACGAGAAACCTTCATGAACATCCTGATTTGCAACGGCCGCGTCATCGACCCCGCCAACCGCAGCGACACGGTGCAAGACATCCATGTCGGCGGAGGCAAGATCCTGGCCCTGGGCCGCGCCCCCGACGGCTTCAAAGCCGAGCGCACGATCGACGCCAGCGGGCTCGTGGTCGCGCCCGGCTTCATCGATCTGGCTGCACGCCTGCGCGAACCCGGCTTCGAGTATCGCGCCACGCTCGAATCCGAAATGGAGGCGGCGATGGCCGGCGGCGTCACCAGCCTGGCCATTCCGCCCGACACCGATCCGGCGCTGGACGAGCCCGGCCTGGTCGAGATGCTCACCTACCGCGCCAAGAAGCTCAATCGCGCCCACATCTATCCGGTCGGCGCGCTCACCATCGGCCTCAAGGGCGAACGCCTGTCGGAGATGGCTGAACTGGTCGAAGCCGGTTGCGTCGCCTTCTCCCAGGCCAACGTGCCGATCATCGACAACACCGTGTTGATGCGCGCGCTGCAGTACGCCGCCACCTTCGACTACCGTGTCTGGCTGCAGCCGATCGCCCCCTTCCTCGGACGCGGCGGCAATGCCCATGACGGCGAAGTTGCCACCCGCATGGGTCTGGCCGGCATTCCGGTCGCCACCGAAACGATCGCGCTTTACACCTACCTCGAACTGGCCAAGATCACCGGCGCCCGGCTGCACATCACGCGCCTGTCGTCCGCAGCGGGCCTCGCGCTGATCAAACAGGCGCGCGCCGATGGCATGGACGTCAGCTGCGACGTGTCGATCAACCATGTGCACCTATCCGACATGGACATCGGCTACTTCAATCCCAACTGTCACCTGATCCCGCCGCTGCGCAGCCAGCGCGACCGCGAAGCCCTGAGCAAAGGGCTGGCCGAGGGCAGCATCAACGCCCTGTGCTCGGATCACACTCCGGTGGACGACGACGGCAAGCAGGCCCCGTTCTCCGAAGCCGAGCCCGGCGCCACCGGGCTGGAGCTGCTGCTGCCGCTGACGCTAAAGTGGGCGGAGCGCGAGGGGGTGTCGCTGATGGACGCTCTGGCCCGCATCACCTCGGATGCCGCCAGGATCGTCGGCATCACCAAGGCCGGCCACCTGTCGCCTGGAGCGCGCGCCGACATCTGCGTATTCGACCCCGCCGAACACGTCACGATCACTCGCGAAAATCTCAAGAGCCAGGGCAAGAACACGCCCTTCCTCGGCCTGGACCTGCCCGGCAAGGTGCGCTACACCCTGGTCGAAGGCCAGGTGATGTTCGACGGCTGAGCGAGCAGCGCACAACGCCCGTTGTCCGGGAGCGCGCGCTGCACAACATCGGCTGGGACCGGATCAGGCGCCGAACAGCAGCGGCGCAAAATTGTTGCGCACACCGGCCAGCACCAGCAGCAGGATCTGCAGCACCAGCAGCAGTAACAGGGGCGACAGATCCACGTTGGCGATACTCGGCACGATACGGCGGAAGGGTCGCAGGAAGGGTGCAGCGAGCGAGTGCAGCAAGGGCGCCAACGGTGCCTGCGGACCAAACCATGACAGCAGCGCCGAGCCGAGCACCACGGCAAACACCAGATACACCATCATCCGCATCAGCTCGATCAGGCCCACACCCCACAGGCCCAGCAGCACCGCGCCTACATTGCCGCTGAACACCGCGCCGCGCAGGCTCAATTCGATCGCCACCAGCAGCATCTGCAGCAACCAGGCCGGCAGCAGGCTGGCCATGTCGAACCCGAACAAGCCGGGGACGAAGCCGCGCAGCGGCCGCACCAGCCAGTCGGTGGTGGTGACGACGAACTGACCGATCTGGTTGCGGAAGGAGATGCGCTGCCACTGCATGTAAAAGCGGGCCAGCAACATCATGGTCAGGAAGCCGCCCGCGGCATTGACGACCAGCAGCAGTATGTTGGCTAACATGGCGCTCAGTCCTTGCCCAGTTCGGCGCCGAGTTCGCGCCCGCGCGCTTCGGCCGCCCTGACCGCGGTGATCAGTGCATCGTGCCAGCCCGAGGCGGCCAGACTGCCAAGCGCAGCCTCGGTCGTGCCACCCCTGGAGGTGACGTTCTGGCGTAATACCGCAGGCGAATCCTCGGCAGCGGCCGCCAGTTTCGCCGCACCCAGCACAGTGTCGATCGCCAGTCTGCGCGCATCAGCCTCGTCGAAGCCGAGCACGCACCCGGCGGCTTCCAGCGCCTCGATGAAATGGAACACATAGGCCGGGCCGCTACCGGAAATCGCCG
>DAORUJ010000200.1:0-4531 GCA_035433105.1 Thauera sp. | reverse complement strand
CGCTGGCCTTCGCGATCGCGGCTTCGGCCAACTTCCCGGTGCTCTTCATGTCGGTGCTGTGGAAGGATTGCACCACGCGCGGCGCGACGATCGGGGGCTTCCTCGGGTTGATCACTGCGGTGGGGCTGACGGTGGTGTCGCCTTCAGTGTGGGAAGCAACGCTGGGCAATCCGAAGGGTTCGGCACTGTTCCCCTACACTTCGCCCGCTTTGTTCTCGATGGCAGCCGGTTTCATCGGCATCTGGCTGTTCTCGATCCTCGACAACAGCGCCCGTGCCAAGATCGACCGTGCAGGTTACCTGGCGCAGCGCGTGCGCGCTGAAACCGGTATCGGTGCATCCTCCGCTTCATCTCACTGAGCGCTGACCCCAGCCTTTTCCGGATGTGGCGCAGGAAGGGCTGAACAGGTTTTGCACTGAAACACAAGGCGGTGAGCGCAGGCTCACCGCCTTGTGTCGTTAACGCCGGCCGGTAGGCTGACGTGCACGATCGTGCCCAGCCCATTTGGGCCATCCATGATGACGATGCTGCCGTGGTGACAGCGCACAATTTCGCGTGCGATCGGAAGCCCGAGGCCGCTACCGCTGGCCTGTGTGCCGGCGTGGCGGTAGAAACGCTCGAAAACCTGTTCGCGCACCGACTCGGGGATGCCGGGGCCGGTGTCGGAGACTTCGATGTCGACGCAGTCCGCAGCCGGTCTGGCTGTGCAGCGCAAGGTCACGCTGCCGCCGGGCGGGACGTACTTCAACGCGTTGTCCATTAGATTGGAAATCAACTCCTGCAGTAGGGTCGGGTCGCCGGTCAGGGTGATGGGCTCGCGATGAATCCCGAGATCGATGCCACGCAGGTCGGCGATGCGCAGCCAGCCTTCGATCAGATCGTCGATCAGTGGCGCCAGCTCGACCGTAGATGCGCCTGAGAGCATCCGTCCCCCGGTCTCGGCGCGGGCAAGTGCGAGCAGCTGATTGGCCAGCCGTGTTACCCGATTGACCGATTGTCGCAGCTCGCTGCGGGTCTTCTCGTCCAGTGGGCGGGATTCGAGCAGTTCGAGCTGCATTTGCAGCCCGGCAAGCGGCGTGCGCAACTGGTGGGCTGCGTCCTGCAGGAATTCACGCTGTCTTGTATTGGCGCTGCGAAGTCGATCCAGTAGTGCGTTGAGGGCGCCGACGAGCTCACGGATCTCGTCGGGTACGGCCTTGATATCGACGGGAGAAAGGTCGGTTCCCGCGCGCTTGCGTAGTGACTCGGCGAGGCGTTGCAGGGGCGCAAGTCCGGAAGGAATACCGAAGCGTGCGGCAACTGCCGCGGCGAGCAGCAGCAGGACGCCGGCTGACAGGAAGCCGAGCAGCAGCCGGTCCATGGTGTCGCCACGTTTGTGCAGCGTTTCTCCCACGGTGATGTAGATGCCATGGTTACCCATCGAGCGGTAAAGGCGCACAGCGCGCACCGGCTGACCCTGGTAGTCGAGATTGCGGAAAACCGTTGTCGTGGGTGGTCTTGCCAGCCGCGCCTCCGTCGCTGGGGCGTCACTGCTCTGGTAGGGGACAGGCAGCGTCGATGCCGTATCCAGATCTTCGAGCAGCGGAAAGTCGTTGTCGCCGCCCAGAATCCGGGCCTGGTCGTCGCGCACGCGAAAGTAGATCTCGTCGTGTGTGTCGGTACGCAGCATGAGCTCGGCGCCAGGCAGCAGGTTCAGCTCGGGGCCGTGGCGGGTCGCATGGACATGACTCGCCACGCCTTGGGCCAGATTCAGCAGGTTCTGATCGTAGGCGGTGCCAACCACACTCTTGGCCGTGCCATAGGCGATGGCTCCGGCGGCCAACAAGAGCAGTGTGGTGGGGCCGACGAGTGCCTCCAGCAGCGTCCGGCGGAGGCTGGGCTGCACTGTTTCCACCTTACTTGATCCGTTCGAGGCGGTAGCCAAATCCGCGAACCGTACGGATCAGCAGGCCAGCGCTCTCCAGGCGTGGGCGCAGGCGGGAGACATAGACTTCGAGCGTGTTGCTGCTGCCGTCGCCCTGCAGCCGTTCCCGTGCGACGGTGCGGCCCTCGGCCAGCACCAGCGCTTCCAGAATGTCCCACTCCCGGCCGGTCAGTGCCAGGGCCGCGCCGTCGAGTGCTGCAAGCCTTCCTCCAGCGTCGAGCGCCAGTGGTCCGAACGCAAGCTGGAGGCTGCCATTGCCACCACGCCTTTGCACTGCCCGCATTCGCGCAGTCAGTTCGGCCAGTTCGAAGGGCTTGGTGAGATAGTCGTCGGCGCCGAGGTCGAGTCCATAGATGCGGTCGTCGAGGGCGTCGCGAGCAGTGATGAGGATGACCGGTACGTGCTGACCGCGGCTGCGGATGCGACGCACGATCTCGTAGCCTCCCAGTCCCGGTAGGCCGACATCGGCGAGCACGAAGTCGAACCCACCCTCCTGGAGCAGACGGTCGGCGCGCAAACCGTCACCCTCGTGCACGACCTCGTCACCCTGGCCGCGCAGGAATTCGCTGATGCCGCTTGCGAGGGTGGGGTCGTCTTCAACCAGCAGTACGCGCATGTCGTTCTCGATGGAGCGGAATTCGGGTCCGCACAGCCTGCGGCGCAGCGTGCGCTGTTCGACAGCGGAATGAAACAGGGCGATGCATGTGCTTCACTTCCGGATAGTTTATGTGCTGTCGAAACGCAACGAAAAGTTTGTTGACGCACTTCGCTCGTCGGCTATAATGCGGACCTCCTCGGCCAGGTAGCTCAGTTGGTAGAGCAGCGGATTGAAAATCCGCGTGTCGGCGGTTCGATTCCGTCCCTGGCCACCAGGATTCCAAAAACCAACCGTTCGCGGTTGGTTTTTTTTCGCCCATATCCCTCGGCGTCCCAAAGTCCACTGCACCGTCACGGGTTCGGGTTTCGTCGCGATTGCGTCGTCTCAATGCCCTTGCCTTGTCACGTGCTAGCCTTGGCAAAGTAGTAAATCCGGCCCTTTCCAGCGGTTCGACTTCCTACCGTTCCTGCACTGCAATACAATGTTGATCTGTATCAAATTGAGGCTCCGGCCTCCGCGAACTCTTCGCTCCGACGTGGTCGAAGAGTCCGAGATGGGTCGGGTGGTGTTGCTCAAAAAAATGGGGTTTTCAACTAAGAGGTGACTCACATGCAATCGCAAGCGACTTATAACTATAAAGTCGTGCGTCAGTTCTCCATCATGGCGGTGGTGTGGGGCATTGTGGGCATGCTGGTCGGCGTCATCGCCGCAGCACAGCTCGTGTGGCCTGAACTGAACGTTCACGAATTCCTGCACTTTGGCAGGATCCGTCCGCTTCACACCAACGCGGTGATCTTCGCGTTTGGCGGTTGCGCCCTGTTTGCCACGTCCTACTACGTCGTGCAGCGCACCTGTCACACCCGGTTATTTGCGCCCGGGTTGGCAGCATTCACGTTCTGGGGCTGGCAACTGGTGATCGTGCTGGCTGCGATCACGCTGCCGCTCGGTTACACGAGCTCCAAGGAGTACGCCGAGCTTGAGTGGCCGATCGACATTCTGATCGCGATTGTGTGGGTTTCTTACGCCATCGTGTTCTTCGGCACCATCGCCAAGCGCAAGGTGTCGCACATCTACGTCGCCAACTGGTTCTTCGGCGGCTTCATCCTGGCCGTTGCCTTGCTCCATATCGTCAATAGCGCCGCGATCCCGGTGTCGTGGACGGGCATGAAGTCCTACTCGGCCTACGCCGGCGTTCAGGATGCGATGGTGCAGTGGTGGTATGGCCACAACGCGGTAGGCTTTTTCCTGACCGCGGGCTTCCTGGGCATGATGTACTACTTTGTGCCGAAGCAGGCCGAGCGTCCGGTCTACTCCTATCGCCTGTCCGTCGTCCACTTCTGGGCACTGATCTTCACCTATATGTGGGCGGGGCCGCACCACCTGCACTACACCGCCCTGCCTGACTGGACCCAGTCGGTGGGCATGGTGTTCTCGCTGATTCTGCTAGCACCGTCGTGGGGCGGCATGATCAATGGCGTGATGACGCTGTCGGGTGCCTGGCACAAGCTGCGTACCGACCCGATCCTGAAGTTCCTCATCACCTCGCTGTCCTTCTACGGCATGTCGACTTTCGAAGGCCCGATGATGGCGGTGAAGACGGTCAACGCGCTGTCGCACTACACAGACTGGACCGTCGGTCACGTGCACTCCGGCGCGCTGGGCTGGGTGGCAATGATCTCGATCGGTTCGATCTATTTCATGATTCCGCGCCTGTATGGCAAGACCGAGATGTACAGCGTCAGGTTGATCAACGCTCACTTCTGGATCGCCACCATCGGCGTCGTGCTCTACATCGCTTCGTTGTGGATTGCCGGCGTGATGCAGGGCCTGATGTGGCGCGCGACCAACCCGGACGGCACGCTGACCTACTCTTTTGTTGAGAGTGTCAAGGCCAGCTATCCGTTCTGGACCATCCGTTTCATCGGCGGGTCGCTCTTCCTCACCGGCATGTTGCTGATGTTCTACAACATGGTGAAGACCATTGCCGGCCAGAAGGCCTATGACGCCCC
>DAORUJ010000199.1:0-4546 GCA_035433105.1 Thauera sp. | reverse complement strand
GCCTCATAGCCGTGTGCGACGGACACCCAGTGCAGGTTGCCCTTGACCTTGTAGTTGTCGGCGCCGGGCGTGCCGGATCTGGAGTCGGGCATGTACTCGGCCAGCACCGCAGTGATCGTGCCGGCGGCATCCTTCTCGAAGCCGGTGCATTTGACGACGAAGCCATAGCGCAGGCGCACCATATTGCCTGGGAAGAGACGATGGAAGCCCTTCATCGGCTCTTCCATGAAATCTTCGCGCTCAATCCAGAGTTCGCGGGAAAAAGGCATGTCGCGCTTGCCTAGTTCGGGCTTGAGCGGGTGGTTCGGCGCCTGGCACAGCTCGGATTCGCCTTCGGCATAGTTGGTGATGACCAGTTTGAGCGGGTCGAGCACCGCGACGCGGCGTTCGGCGGCCTCGTTGAGATCGTCGCGCATGCATTCTTCGAGCACGCTCATGTCGATCCAGGAGTCGGCCTTGGACACGCCGATGCGCTCGGTGAAGCGGCGAAAGCCTGCGGCAGTGAAGCCGCGGCGGCGCGCGCCGATGAGCGTGGGCAGGCGCGGATCGTCCCAGCCGGCGACGTGGCCTTCATTGACGAGCTGGATCAGCTTGCGCTTGGACAGCACCACGTAAGTGAGGTTGAGGCGCGCGAACTCGATCTGCTGCGGCAGCGGACGGGGGAAGTGGCCCGCGTCGGCGAGGGCATCGAGCAGCCAGTCATAGAAAGGGCGCTGGTCTTCGAACTCAAGTGTGCACACCGAGTGGGTGATGTTCTCGATCGCATCCTCGATGGGATGGGCGAAGGTGTACATCGGGTAGATCGGCCACGTGTCGCCCGCGCGGTGGTGGGCGACGTGGCGGATGCGGTAGATCGCCGGGTCGCGCAGGTTGATGTTGGCGCTTGCCATGTCGATCCTGGCGCGCAGGATGTGTGTGCCTTCGAGGAATTCGCCGGCGCGCATGCGAGTGAAGAGATCGAGGTTTTCTTCGACGCTGCGCTGGCGGAACGGACTGTCCTTGCCGGCTTCGGTCAGGGTACCGCGGTTGGCGCGCATCTCGTCGGCCGACTGCGAGTCGACATAAGCCTTGCCGGCGCGGATCAGGCTCTGCGCGCAGGCGTACATGGTGTCGAAGTAATCAGATGCGAAGTAAAGATGCTCGGCCCAGTCAAAACCGAGCCATTTCACCGCTTCGAGGATGGCGTCGACGTACTCCTGCTCCTCCTTCTCCGGATTGGTGTCGTCAAAGCGCATGTGGCAGACGCCGCCATAGGCTTCGGCCAGGCCAAAGTTCAGGCAGATTGATTTGGCGTGGCCATAGTGCAGGTAACCGTTGGGCTCGGGCGGGAAGCGCGTTTCGACGCGACCGCCCCATTTCCCGGTGCGCAGATCTTCGTCGATGATGCTGCGAATGAAGTTGGAGGCGATCGGGGTTTCGGCGGCGGAGTTTTTTTCGGGTTTCATCGGATTCGAAGGTGACAGTGGCCGTGTGCCGGCCGGATTTCCATGAGCGGGATTGTAGCCGATCCGGTATCCGCAGCCCGCGGCGCTGAGGCGCTGGAGCGGGGGCATGGGGCCGGTCAGGGCACTGAGCGGGAAGCGGTGCGAGGGCTGTTCAAGGGCAGTGCGCGGGCCCCATTCACCCTGGTTGCGAACAGCTCTCATCCGTCAACGGGTAAAATGAGAGGTTGTTGAACCTGAATCAGGATCGTGATGGCTGATACACCCCTACTTGTTCGTCTTGAAAACCTGCTCTCCGGGCTCAGCTTCGGCAATCCCATGCTGATGCTGGCGCTGCAACTCTTCCTTGTCGTGCTGGCCGTCGTGGTCGCGAACTTCTTTCTGCGCCGTACCATGGCCAGACTCGAAGAGCGCTCCCGTAGCACGGTGGTGGAGTGGGATTTCCCGCTCCTGTCGGCGGCGCGCAAGCCCGTGAGTGTGCTGGCCTGGATCATCGGTCTCAGCTTTGCTGCGCGCATCGTCGAGTCGAAAACCGACACCGTGCTGTTCGAGGTCGTCGAGCCGGTGCGAGCGGTTGGTGTGATCGGCTGTATAGCCTGGTTTCTGGTGCGTTTCATCGGCAATTTTCAGGACGGCATCATCGAGAGGCGCCAGCGCCGCGGCGAGTCGATCGATCGGACAACCGTGGATGCGATCGGCAAGTTGCTGCGCGTGTCGGTGATCATCACTTCGGTGCTGGTGGGCCTGCAGAGTCTCGGCTTCTCGGTTTCGGGCGTGCTCGCCTTCGGCGGCATCGGCGGGATCGCGGTGGGCTTTGCGGCGAAGGACCTGCTGGCCAACTTCTTTGGCGGCTTGATGGTGTACCTGGATCGTCCCTTTGTTGTCGGCGACTGGGTGCGTTCGCCCGACAAGCAGATCGAAGGAACGGTAGAGGAAATCGGCTGGCGCCTGACGCGCATCCGTACCTTCGACAAGCGCCCGCTCTACGTGCCCAACGCGGTGTTTGCACAGATCACGGTGGAGAACCCCTCACGCATGAGTAATCGCCGCATCAACGAGGTGGTTGGGGTGCGCTACGACGACATCGGCAAGGTCGCCACCATTGTCAACAACATCAAGGCGATGCTGCGGTCACACGAGGAAATCGATCAGAATCAGACCCTGATCGTCAATCTGATTCAGTTTGGCCCATCGTCCCTGGACATCATGGTCTATACGTTTACGAAGACGACGGCATGGGTGCATTTTCACGAGATCAAGCAGGACGTGATGCTGAAGATTGCGGACATCGTGGCCGCGCAGGAGGCCGAGATTGCCTTCCCGACGCGAACGCTGCATGTGGTTGGCGACGCGGCGAGCGCCGAAGCCAGAGCGCTGCTGCCGCAGCGTATGGCCATGGCGGGGGCGCGATGAATTTCGCCGCCTTTGCCGCCGTAGGCCTTGGTGCGGCGTGCGGTGCCTGGCTGCGCTGGGGGCTGGGCTTATGGCTGAATCCGGCAGCCGCCATGGTGCCGCTCGGAACGCTGGCGGCCAATCTGGGAGGGGGCTTGTTGATGGGGTTCGCGCTGGGCCTGATCCAGGCCTGGCCGGCCATAACGCCGGCACTCAAACTGCTGCTCACGACCGGGCTACTGGGAGGCTTGACCACCTTTTCGACTTTTTCGGCCGAGGCCTTTCACTTGTTGCAGCGGGGTGAGGTCGCCTGGCTTGGGCTGCATGTGTTGCTGCATGTGCTCGGCTCGGTGCTGATGACCTGGGCGGGGTATTCGATTTTCAACATGTTGCGGGCTTGAGGGGGTAATCCACGATGGGTTCGCGTCATGCTTTGTTGCACACTGAACGGGTAGTGATGCCGTGTTCGGCACTGATAATCGGCTGGCCTGTTACAAATCTGGAGGCTCAAAACCATGAATAAAATCCTCGTTTCCCTGACTGCGGTCACTTTCGCCGCAAGCGGCCTTGTCGGTTGCGCCAACATGAACGAAACCCAGCGCGATACGGGCATGGGCGCGACAATCGGCGCCGTGGCCGGTGGCCTGATCGGTGCGGCCACCGCAGGCGGCCACAAAGGCAAGAGCGCGGCTACCGGCGCAGCCATCGGTGCCGCCATCGGTGCGGGTGGTGGCTACCTGTGGTCGCAGAACATGCAAAAGCAGAAGGCGGAGATGGAGCAGGCCACGGCCGGCACCGGCATTGGCGTGAGCCAGACGGCCGACAACCAGCTCAAGGTAGATATCCCGAGCGACGTCTCCTTCGACACCGGCCGCTACGACATCAAGGCGAACATGCGTCCGGTGCTCGACAACCTTGCCACTGGCCTCAACCAGCATCCGGTCACCACCATCACCATCGTCGGCCATACCGACAGCACCGGCAGCGATGCGGTGAATAACCCGCTATCGATCAACCGCGCCTCGGCCGTGCGTGACTATCTGGTCGCACGTGGTGTGGCAGCACAACGCATCGCCATCGATGGACGCGGCTCGCGCCAGCCGATTGCGGACAACTCGACCACATCCGGTCGGGCGATGAATCGCCGCGTCGAGATCTTCGTCGCCGAGCCTGCGCGCTGATCCACCACGCTCGGTTCAGCACCTGAACTGATCCGGGCAAGGTCCGGATCCGCAAGACCAAACGCCCATCGGGAGCTGCTCCCCGATGGGCGTTTCTGATTGGTGCTGCGCGCGTGATCAGACGTTGCGATAGACCTCGGCGCCGCTCTTGACGAACTCCACCGCCTTGACTTCCATCCCCTTCTTCAGCGCCTCGATCTCGCTGATGCCCTGCTGAGCAGCGAATTCGCGCACATCCTGAGTGATCTTCATCGAGCAGAAGTGCGGGCCGCACATCGAGCAGAAATGGGCGACCTTGGCCGAGTCCTTGGGCAGAGTCTCGTCGTGGAATTCCTTGGCCTTGTCAGGGTCGAGGCCGAGGTTGAACTGGTCTTCCCAGCGGAACTCGAAGCGCGCCTTGGACAGCGCGTTGTCGCGGATCTGCGCGCCCGGGTGGCCCTTGGCCAGATCGGCGGCGTGGGCGGCGAGCTTGTAGGTGATGATGCCTTCCTTGACGTCCTGCTTGTTGGGCAGGCCGAGGTGCTCCTTGGG
>DAORUJ010000198.1:0-4550 GCA_035433105.1 Thauera sp. | reverse complement strand
CTCACCCAGACCCGCCGCCACTCCTACCTCGCCAGCCTGGTCGGCATTCCCCACCTGCTGGTTGCGGTGAACAAGATGGATCTGGTCGACTACGATCAGACGGTGTTCGAGCGCATCAAGGCGGAGTACCTCGCCTTTGCCGCCCAGCTTGGCATCAAGGACGTGCGCTTCATCCCCATCTCGGCACTGGCCGGCGACATGATCGTCGACCGCGGCGAACGCCTGTCCTGGTACGACGGCCCGACCCTGCTCGACATCCTCGAGAGCGCCCCTGCCGCCCACACCGAGCAGGCCGAAGATTTCCGCTTTCCGGTGCAGTACGTATGCCGCCCACATGACTCGGCGAACCCCGACCTGCACGACTACCGCGGCTTCATGGGCCGGGTGGAATCGGGCGAAATCGCCGTCGGCGACGCCATCACCGTGCTGCCCTCCGGCGTCCACAGCCGCGTCAGAAAGATCGAACTCGGCACCCAGTTGCTTCCGCGTGCGATTCACGAACAGTCAGTGACCCTGCTGCTCGAAGACGAAATCGACATCTCGCGCGGCGACCTCATCGTCAAATCGGCGGAAGCGCCCGAACCCGTCAAGCAGATCGACGCCACCCTCTGCTGGCTGTCCGAAACCCCGCTATCGCCGGCGCGTACCTATCTCGTGCGCCACACCACGCGCGAAGTGAAAGCCAAGCTCGCGAAAATCGACTACCGCCTGGACGTCAACACCCTGGAACGGGAAGCGGCCAGTGGCCTGGCAATGAACGATATCGCCCGCGTCACGCTGAAGCTCGCGCAACCGATCGTCGCCGACCGCTACAGCGACAATCGCGCCACCGGCGCCTTCATCATCATCGACGAAACCAACAACAACACCGTGGGCGCAGGCATGATCGGCTGACCGCCACGCGAGTTAGAAGGCAACCGACCAAGCATTACTTCACTCAAACACAATAATCGACCCACTTAGCATCTTTACAATTTATTTTAGTTACTGGATCATGAGAACCGCACTTATGCTTTTGTCATTATCAGGGCCGCTTCCGGCATCGTATCGACATCCCTGAAGACGGGCTGCGAGACCGATGCACCGGAAGGTCATGGCCTCCAGCCTGAAGGAACGAAACGATGTACAAGCGAATGATCGTGGTCGCCCTTGCGGCCACACTGCTTTCCGGGTGCGCGGCAACCCAGGTCGCCATCAGCAAGCGCGATCTGGACGTTCAGACCAAAATGTCGGACACGGTGTTTCTCGATCCGGTGAGCCCGGACAAGAAGACCATCTTTGTCCAGATCCGCAACACCTCCGACAAACCCGATCTGTCGGTTCACGACGAAATCGTCGCGGCACTGGGGGCCAAGGGCTACACCGTGCTGCAGGATCCGGACGCAGCGCATTACGTCCTTCAGGCCAATATTCTTCAGGTTGGCAAGGCCTCTCCGAGCGCCATCGAGGCCACCATGCAGCAAGGCTACGGCATATCCGCGGTTGGCGGACTCGTCCTCGGCTCTGGCGTGGCCTATGCTACAGGCGGCAGCGGACGTGGGATCGCGGCGGCGGGACTGCTTGGCGCAATCGCCGAAACCGTCGCCGGTGCCGCAGTGAAAGACGTCTACTTTTCCATGATCACCGACTTGCAGCTCAAGGAACGCATGCGCGGCAAGGGCAAGGCTACGGTTAACAGCAGGCACAACCTGCGTCAGGGCAACAGCGGCGGCACACAGGTTTCGTATGACGAAGAGTCCGAATACAAGTCCTATCAGACACGTATCGGCTCCACCGCCAACAAGGTCAACCTCGCCTTCGAGGAAGCCCTGCCGGAGCTGAAGAAAGGCCTGATCACCTCGATTTCCGGCCTTTTCTGAGACACGGATCACACCAGGCTTTACCGTAAGCAGCGGCGCTGCCGATAATGTCGGCCGCGCCGCTGCTTACGTTCACACCATGACCCTCCGCGCCCTCAGCCCCAAGGACCCTGCCCTCCGCACCCGTGTGGACAAATGGTTGTGGGCTGCCCGCTTCTTCAAACACCGCAGCGCCGCCACCGCGGCAATCGACGGCGGCAAGGTCAAGCTCAACGGTGCCGCAACCAAGCCTTCACGCGAGATCAAGCCGGGTGACCAGCTCGACATCAGCGTCGGCGAAGACACCCGCACGGTGATGGTGTGCGCCATCGCCGACAAGCGGGGCACGGCCGCCGTGGCGCAAACGCTTTACGAAGAGACGCCAGAGAGCATCGCGACACGTGAGCGCGCCCGCGATCTACGCAAGTTTGCCGCCACACCGGGGGCTGATCTGCACGGTCGCCCCACCAAGCGCGACCGCCGTCGCATCGATCGTTTCGGCGGCGTTTGATCGCGGCGCAGCCTCAGCCCGGAACGCGCGCCCGGTTCTGGCCGGCAGCAAAGGCGCCGGCAAGGCCGCAGTAAGGGCTTCAACCAAAGCTGGGCGCGACATGCAGCACGGCTACCCAAGAACAAGGTCACGTTACGCGGCGGTGGAAGTGCGCACGCGCAGCGAACTTGCAGTGCTGTTCGGCACTCCGACTCACGGGTGTCGCTGCAATTTGACAGCGTGCCGTCGCGGAGGGCTTCACATGCCTGCTCCACTCCTGGACACGATGCGAAAGTTGATCAGCCTGCTGTTGCTGGGCCTGAGCTTGTCGCTCGGTGCTGTGGGCTTGGCGATGGCCGGCGGCGCTGAGGTGCTTGTGCTGCGCGTGGACGGCGTCATCGGGCCGGCAACAGCCGACTACCTGCACAAGGGCCTGAGCCGCGCCGCCCAGCGCCGCGCGCAACTGGTGATCATCGAGATGGACACTCCGGGCGGGCTCGACAGCTCGATGCGGGCCATCATCAAGGACATTCTCGCCTCCCCCGTGCCGGTCGCCACTTTCGTCGCTCCGGAGGGGGCTCGCGCTGCCAGTGCGGGCACCTACATTCTGTACGCCAGCCACATCGCAGCAATGGCTCCGGCCACCAACCTTGGCGCGGCCACACCGGTGGCAATCGGCATCAGTGGCACGCAACCTGGCAAGACGGCGCCCCTGGATGACAAGAAACGGCAGGACCCCACGCCCGAGCGCGACCGCAACAGCACCGCGCATGGCGAAAAGCCCGCCACGGACTCGACAGAGGGCGCCAGCACCAGGACCGCGGAGCCCGCCCACGCGATGACGGCAAAGTCCATCTCCGACGCCACGGCCTACCTCCGCAGCCTCGCGCAATTGCGCGGTCGCAACGTCGACTTTGCCGAACGCGCCGTACGCGAAGCCGCCAGCCTGTCGGCCGAGGAGGCATTGGCGCAGGGCGTGATCGATCTCACTGCCTTCGATGTCGCCGACCTGTTGCACAAGCTCGATGGTCGGAAAGTCGCGGTGCTTGACGGCCAGCGTACGCTCGCCACGCGCGACCTGAGCATCGAGCGCCTCGAACCAGACTGGCGCAACCGCGTGCTCGCGGCACTTGCCAACCCGCAGGTGGCCCTCATCCTGATGATGATCGGCATCTATGGGCTGTTCTTCGAATTCACCTCACCCGGTTTCGGGGTACCGGGTGTCGCCGGCGCCATCTCGCTGCTGATCGCGCTGTACGCCTTCCAGCTCCTGCCGGTGAATTGGGCCGGCGTGCTTTTACTGACGGTCGGCGCCACGCTGATGCTCGCAGAGGCCTTCGTGCCCAGCTTCGGCGCGCTCGGTATCGGCGGCGTCGCCGCCTTCATCGTTGGCGGTCTGTTCATGATGAACACCGAGGCCCCCGGCTTCGGCGTGCCACTGGCGCTGATCGTCGGCCTTGCCCTGGCAAGCCTTACCATTGTGCTCGGCATCGGCAACCTCGCGGCGCGCAGCCTGCGCAGACCGGTGATAAGCGGGCGCGAGGGAATGATCGGTGCGCACGGCACCATCACTCAGGCGAGCCCAGACGGCGACTGGTGGGTAAGCGTCCACGGCGAAATCTGGCGCGCGCGCAGTCAGGCTGCGCTCGGCCCCGGCGCCCGCGTAAGGGTCGAGCATATTGACGGCCTCATGCTCGAGGTTTCACCCTCGGCTTCCACCACGAAAACAGGGAGTACATCGTGATGATCGATCTTCAATTCGGACTTGCGCCGCTGATCCTGCTGCTCATCTTCCTCATCGCCGCCTCGATTAAAATCCTGCGCGAGTACGAGCGCGGCGTCATCTTCCTCCTCGGTCGCTTCTGGCGCGTCAAGGGCCCTGGCCTGGTGATCGTGATCCCGGGCATCCAGCAGATGGTGAAGGTGGATCTGCGGGTGGTGACGATGGACGTACCGTCACAGGACGTGATTTCGCGCGACAACGTGTCGGTCAAGGTCAATGCGATCGTGTTCTTCCGCGTCCTCGACCCGGAGAAGGCCATCATCCAGGTGGAGAATTTCCTCGTCGCAACCAGCCAGCTCGCACAGACCACCTTGCGCGCGGTGCTCGGCAAGCACGAACTCGACGAGATGCTGTCCGAGCGCGAGCGGCTCAACCTGGACGTACAGAACATCCTCGACGCGCAGACGGACTCCTGGGGCATCAAGGTCACCAACGTCGA
>DAORUJ010000197.1:0-4561 GCA_035433105.1 Thauera sp. | reverse complement strand
AAAATCCGGGACCGTCGTGCGACGGCAGAAAGGTTAATTTAAGAAAAAACGCGCCGGGGTCTACACCCCTGCGCGCAGCACTTCAACCGGCGGCCAGCCCCCGATCCCGCACGAGATCAACGACAAAGGCCACGGCACTCTCGATATCCAGTTCGGTCGTGTCGAGCAGCGCAGCATCCGGCAGCTTCATGAGCGGCGCCACGGCCCGTGCAGCGTCGCGCGCGTCACGTTCTCGTAGGTCGTCAAGAAGGCTCTGTATGTTAGCAGGCAAACCCTTTTCCATCAACTGCTTATGACGACGCTGCGCGCGCGCCTCAGCCGAGGCGGTGAGGAAGATTTTGAGCCCGGCATCGGGAAACACGACCGAACCCATGTCACGCCCATCGGCCACCAGACCGGGCCTTGCGCGGTAGTCGCGCTGGCGCCCCAGCAGGGCATCACGCACCGCCGGCAACACGGCCACCTGCGACGCCCCCGCCGAGCAGGCTTCGCTGCGGATGTCGGTCGTCACGTCGTCATTTCCCAGCCAGACACGGCCCGCTTCGAAGCGCGCCGGCAAGGCCGCAGCGATCGCTGCCACACCCGCCTCATCGTTGAGTGCCACGCCCGCGCGCCGCGCCGCCAGCGCCACGATACGGTACAGCGAACCACTGTCGAGCACCTGCCAGCCCAGCGCCGCCGCAACGCGCTCGGCCACCGTCCCCTTGCCCGACGCGGATGGGCCATCGATGGCGATCACTGGCACCGGTCTGGCCACCTGGGCAAAGGCATCAAAATAGCCCGGGAAAGTCTTGTTCACGCACTTCGGGTCATTGATGCGAACCCGACAGGCACCCAGCGTGACGAGGGAGAAGCACATCGCCATCCGATGGTCGTCATAGGTGTCGATCGCCGCCGGCTGCAGCCTTGCCGGTGCCGTCACACACAGGTAGTCGGCGCCCTCTTCAACTTCGGCGCCCAGCTTGCGCAGTTCGGTCGCCATGGCCGCGATGCGATCGGTTTCCTTGACCCGCCAACTGGCGATGTTGCGCAGCCGGCATGGGCCATCGGCAAACAGTGCAGCTACCGCAAGCGTCATCGCGGCATCCGGAATGTGATTGAGATCGAGATCGAAGGCCTTCAACACCCCCCCAGCGGGCGCTGCCGCCTCGATCCAGTTGTCACCCATGGTGATGCGCGCGCCCAGTTGTTCGAGCGCCTCGGCGAAGCGCACATCACCCTGGATGCTGCTGCGACCGACCCCTTCCACGCGCACCGGTCCGCCACCAATCGCCCCGGCGGCGAGAAAATAGGATGCCGACGAAGCGTCGCCCTCGACAAACACCGTGCCCGGACTGCGATAACGTGCGCCGCCCGGCACGACAAAGCGCGCCCAGCCCTGCTGCTCCACCTGCACGCCAAAACGTGCCATCAGTTCAAGCGTGATCGCGATATAGGGCTTGGAGATCAGTTCGCCAACGACCTCGACCGTCGTCTGTACGCCGGTCAGCGGCAGGGCCATCAACAACGCGGTGAGAAACTGGCTCGACACATCGCCCCGGACCTTGACCAGACCACCCGGACGGATCGTCGCGGGCTTCAAGTGCAGCGGCGGAAAACCTTCGTTTGCCGTACACGTGATATCTGCACCCAAGTCGCGCAGCGCCTCGACCAGATCGCCAATCGGCCGCTCATGCATGCGCGGCACGCCCGCAAGCCGATATTCGCCGCCAGACAGCGCCAACGCAGCCGTCAGTGGACGGAAGGCCGTTCCTGCATTACCGAGGAAAAGCGCTGCATTCTTGACCGGAAATGGGCCACCAACCCCGTCGACGACGTAGTCGAGCGAATCGCCCTTGCGGACCCACTGCACCCCGAGCGCCTGCAGCGCCTCGAGCATACGCTCGACGTCATCGGACGCCAGCAGATCGCGGATCTCGGTCTTGCCCTCGGCCAGCGCGGCGAGCAACAGAACACGGTTGGAGATGCTCTTGGAGCCAGGCAGACGAACGCTGCCCGCAGCGCCCAGCATCGGGGGCAAGTCGAGAAATTCCATTGTTGCCTCTAGAAGCAGGGGTCCCGCGCGGCGGGACGAATTCATGGGCCAGCCCGTAAACCGGCCCGCTCAATCGGTCATTCGGCCGTCTGCACCGGCAGGCCTTCGGCCCAGGCGTTGCGCGCCCGGCGAGCGCGGTCGAACACGGCTTCGAGCGCGGCGCCGTCGCCCTGCTCAAGCATGTCGCGCAGGCGCGTCAGTTCATCGCGATAGGCATCGAGCTCGGTGAGCAGCGCCACACGGTTGGCGACACAGATATCCCGCCACATCTCCGGATGGCTGCCGGCGATACGGGTGAAATCACGAAAACCACTGGCCGCATGCGAGAATAGCAACTGCGCATTGTCACGCCGGGCCAGTTCATCCACCAGCCCATAGGCAAGCAGATGCGGCAGGTGACTGACGGCGGCAAACACCCTGTCGTGCTCACTCGGGGTCATCTCAAGCACCGTCGCGCCACACGCCTGCCAGGCCGCACGCACCGTGTCGACCGCGTCGGCACGGCTTTCAGGCAGTGGCGTCAACACCACCTTGCGGTTGACGTAAAGATCGGCAAATGCCGCCTCCACACCGCTTTTCTCCGCGCCCGCGATCGGATGCGCCGGCACGACTTGCGCGAGGCTCGGCCCCAGGTGACGGTAAATGGCATCGATGACATCACGCTTGGTGCTGCCAGCGTCCGTCACGATGGTGCCTGGACCCAAGTGTGGCGCCATCGCCGCCATGATCGCATCCGTCTGACCGACCGGCGCCGCAAGCAGTACGAGGTTGGCGTCCGTCAAGGCCTCGGCCCAGTCGGTGGCAATCTCGTCGATGACACCCAGTTCCCGGGCCCGTTCGAGTGGCGCCCGGCGGCGCCCGATGCCGACGATGCGCCCCACCTCCGCGGCACGCCGCAGCCCAAGCGCAAAAGAGCCACCAATCAGGCCGACGCCACAGATCACCAGCTTGCCGATCAGGGGCACGGTCACGCCGCCTGCCATCACGCCAGCGCCTGCTTGAGCGCGGAAATGAAACGGCTGTTTTCTTCCGGCAAGCCGATTGACACTCGCAGCCAGTGGGGCATGCCGTAGCCCGCGATCGGACGAACGATCACGCCCTGCTGCAGCAAGGCGTGATTGATGCCTGCCGCATCGCCAATCTTGAATGTGACGAAATTGCCCGCCGACGGAATCCACTCCAGACCCAGCGCCGCGAAGGCGGCGGTGAGCTGCTGCATGCCGCGGCGATTGAGTTCGGCCGACTGGGCGAGAAACTCGTCGTCGTCCAGCGCCGCCTCGGCCGCTGCCAGCGCAACGCTGGAGACATTGAAGGGCTGACGCACGCGGTTCATCAGGTCAGCGACGTCTGGATGCGCGATTGCGTATCCCACGCGTAGCCCCGCCAGGCCGTAAGCCTTGGAAAAAGTGCGTGACACAAGCAGATTTGGGAAACGCTCGGTCCAGGCGATGGCGTCGTAGCGCTGGGCGGACGACAGGTACTCAGTATAGGCCTCGTCGAGTACCACCAGCACCTGCTGCGGCACCTTCCCCAGGAAGGCCTCGATTTCTTCGCCAGGCAGGAAAGTGCCCGTCGGGTTGTTGGGGTTGGCAATGAAGATGATGCGCGTGTCGGCCGAGACCGCCGCGGCCATCGCATCCAGATCATGACCGAAGTGCTTCGCCGGCACCTCGATGCCGTGGGCGCCGCGCGCCTGCGTGGCCAGTGGATAGACGGCGAAGGCGTGCTGCGCGTACACCGCGGAACGCCCCGGCGAGAGAAAGGCCTGAGCCGCCATGTCGAGAATGTCGTTGGAGCCATTGCCGATGACCAGTTGCTCGGATTTGACGCCAAATTTGCGGCACAGTGCAGCTTTCAGCGCAAACGCGCCACCGTCCGGATAGCGCGCCAGGTCACTGATCGCGGCACGCGCCGCATCACGGGCATGGGTGCTCATCCCGAGCGGGTTTTCATTGGATGCAAGCTTGACGATGCTGGCCTCGGCAAGGCCCATTTCCCGCGCCAGCTCGGAGATGGGCTTGCCTGGCTGGTAGGGGGTGATGGCACGGATGTGATCCGGGGCGTGGCTGGCTACGCTCATGGCAGTCTCCTGGTGGCACGCGGCCTTGTTCGTATTGCGATCGATGCGGGCTGCAAGCGCCCACTGACTGGATTCGGATGGGACTCAGATTGCGGCGACCGGATAGGAACCGAGTACCTTCACGAACGCTGCACGATCGGCGAGTTCCTTGAGTGCTGCGACGACGGCGGGATCCTGCTGATGACCATTGATGTCAGCATAGAACACATATTCCCACAGGCCCGACCGCGCCGGGCGCGACTGCAGCTTGGTCATGTCCACGCCATGGCGTGCGAGCGGTTCGAGCAGGGTATGAATCGCCCCCGGACGATTGGACGCCGAAAACACCAGCGAGGTGCGATCCCTGCCTGACGGCCCGGCATCGTGGTCGGCGATGACGAGGAAGCGCGTAGTGTTGTTCGGGTCGTCCTCGATATTGGGAGCGAGGATGTTCAGACCGTAAAGCT
>DAORUJ010000196.1:0-4594 GCA_035433105.1 Thauera sp. | reverse complement strand
TGGCGGCCGACGTCACGGTGATGTTCACCACCATCGATCCGGGCAGCATCCCGGCACCCACGGTGATTTCGAGGGTATCCGGAATCTGGTGTGGGTTTCAGGGTTTATGGCTGTTGTAGCTCTCATTTCAAAAGACGGATTCTAGTGTTGGAACCGAGAACGAGCATGCTAAGCTAGAAACCGGATTTCAGTGTGGGCTCGCCCAGGTGTTGAGTGACCGATTTTCTGCAGTTGCGTAGCCTCAATACACTTGAAGTCGTAGGCGATGACGAGCGCTATGTCGTCAAGGCTGAAGGCGTTGCGCCAGTGGCAACCTGCCCGCTGTGCAAGGTCGGACGTTTGCACGGTCACGGCTCACAAGAGCAGTCGTTTCAGGATACGCCGACGCACGGCAAGCCGGTCGTGGTGTTCATCCAGCGCAGGCGATATCGCTGCATCTCGTGCAATAAGACGCTCTTCGAGCCTGTCGCCGATCTCGACAGCAAGCGTCAAGCCACGGCCCGCCTGGTGCGTTATATCCGTAAAGAGAGCTTCACCAAGACCTTCGCGGCGCTGGCGCGCGAAGTGGACTTGGACGAGAAGACGGTCCGCCACGTCTTTGACGACTTCATCGAGGAGTTCGAGGCCAAGGTCCGGTTCCGGACGCCCCGCATCCTGGGGATCGACGAGCTCAAGATCATCGGCCAGTACCGGGCGATGATCACCAACATCGAACGCAAGACGGTATTCGACCTCCGGCCGAGCCGGGCCAAGGCCGACCTGTTGCCCTATTTCCGCAACCTGCGGGACAAGGACACCATCGAGTGGGTGGCGATGGACATGTACCACGTTTACAAGCAGGTGGTGCGTGCCACGCTGCCGCAGGCGCGGATTGTGGTCGATCGTTTCCATATCCAGCGGATGGCCAATGACGCGCTGGAGAAGCTGCGCAAGCGCATTCGCAAGGATCTGCCGGCTCGGCAGCGCCTCAAGCTCAAGGATGAGCGCTTCCTGTTGCTCAAGCGGCAGCACGATCTGAAGGGCGCAGACATGACACGGGCCCTGGAATGGTTCCGCCAGTTTCCCCAGCTCGGGGAGGCGCACGCCCTCAAGGAAGGCTTCTTGTCGATCTGGGATCACAAGAGCCGTCCGGAGGCTGAAGCGGCATGCGCGACGTGGTTAGGCAACATTCCACCGGAGCTGGCGGCCACGTTCAAGGATCTGACCACCGCCGTGCACAACTGGCACGACGAAATCTTCTCTTACTTCGAACAACCCATTACCAATGCCTATACTGAATCCGTCAACCGACTGGCCAAAGACATGAACCGCATGGGCAGGGGCTACAGCTTCGAGGTGATTCGGGCGCGGATGCTCTACAACGAGAAGGCGCGCAAGGACGGGGCCGTAGTCGAGACCGTAGATGTCGATGATGACCAGGTATCAACGAACTTCGAGTTCCAGCGAATGACGATGGCATCGATCCGCAAGAAGCAGGTCAGACGCGTGGTCGAATATGGACCTTACATTCCGACGTTGGTGCGGCTGCTCGAAGAGGGGTATTTCGAGTAAACCTTGACCCATCGCACAAGCCCCGAAGCTTCAACCTGGGTGTTTGGCTCAACGGATGAAGCTGAGCATTTGGGCCTGAACGCTCAGCACAGCACTACCCCGCGCAGCAGGACAGTTGCTTCACATCCTTGGTGAAAGTCTGCGCTGCGAGCTTCAGTCCCTCGACCATGGTCAGGTAAGGGAACAACTGGTCGGCCAGCTCCTGCACCGTCATCCGTGCCCGGATGGCGAGCGCGGCCGTCTGAATCAGTTCGCCCGCCTCGGGGGTCACCGCCTGCACACCGAGCAACCGGCCAGTGCCGGCTTCCGCGACCAGCTTGATGAAGCCACGTGTGTCGAAGTTGACGAGCGCCCGGGGCACGTTGTCGAGTGTCAGCGTGCGGCTGTCGGTCTCGATGCCGGCATGGTGTGCTTCGGCTTCGCTATAGCCCACGGTGGCGACCTGGGGATCGGTGAACACGACCGCCGGCATCGCCGTCAGGTCCAGCGCCGTGTCGCCGCCGGTCATGTTGACCGCGGCGCGGGTACCGGCCGCCGCTGCGACGTAGACGAACTGCGGCTGGTCGGTGCAGTCGCCCGCGGCGTAGATGTGCGGTGTGCCGGTGCGCATCCCATTGTCGATGATGATGGCGCCCTGCGCGTTGACCGCGACACCTGCCGCGTCGAGATCCAAGGCGCGGGTGTTCGGTGTGCGGCCGGTGGCGACCAGCAGTCGGTCAGCGCGCAGTTCGCCGCGCCCGGTCGTGAGCACGAATGCTCCGCTTGCAAAGGCCACCTCACTGGCCTGCGTGTGCTCCAGCACTTCGATGCCTTCGTTGCGGAACGCGGCCGTGACGGCTTCACCTATAGTGGGATCTTCGCGGAAGAACAGCGTGTTGCGCGCCAGGAGAGTCACCTTGCTGCCGAGTCGGGCAAAGGCCTGCGCGAGTTCGACCGCCACCACCGACGAACCGATCACCGCCAGCCGCTCGGGAATACGGTCGCTGACCAGCGCCTCGGTGGAGGTCCAGTAGGGGGTGCCCTGCAAGCCGGGGATCGGCGGAATCACCGGGCTGGCGCCGGTGGCGATCAGGCAGCGGTCGAAGGCGACTGCGCATTCGCCGCCTTCTGCCAGTTGCACGTTCAGATGGCGGTCGTCCAGGAAGCGGGCGTCGCCGCGTAGCACGGTGATGGCGGGAGTGCTGGCCAGAATACCTTCGTACTTGGCGTGACGCAGTTCGTCGACGCGCTCCTGCTGCTGCGCCAGCAAACGCTCGCGCAGGATCGCCGGCGAAGCGGCCGCAATGCCGTCGTCGAACGGACTCTCGCGCCGTACATGGGCGATATGCGCGGCACGGATCATGATCTTGGACGGTACGCAGCCGACATTGACGCAGGTACCGCCGAGGGTGCCTCGCTCGATCAAGGTGACGCGCGCTCCTTGCTCGACGGCTTTCAGCGCCGCCGCCATCGCCGCGCCGCCACTGCCAATCACAGCGACGTGCAATGCCGGCTCTGCATCTCCGCGCTTCGGCTCGCCGTTTAACCCGCCCAGCGTCTTGTTCAACAGGTCCGCAGGCTTGCTCGGCATGTCGGCAGCCTGCGCCCGGTAACCGAGTGCAGACACGGCGGCGACCAGCGGTGCCATCTCCAAATCGGCGCCCGCATCAGCCGTGATTTCAGCCCGCCGTTGCGGATAGGACACCGCTGCCGAACGCACACCGGGCACCTTCTCCAAAGCTTGCCGGACGTGCTCGGAGCACGCCCCGCAGGTCATGCCATCGACGTGCAGTGTGATCGCCTCGGTCATGGGACGATCACTTCTTGACCGTGGAAGGGTAGCCTGCGTTCTCGGTGGCTTTGGTCAAGGCGGCTGGCGTCGTCTTGGTGTCGTCGTAAGTCACCACCGCTTCCTTGGGCTCCCAGGTCACCTTGGCTTCAACGACGCCTTCGACCTTGGACAACGCCTTCTTGACCGTGATCGGACAGGTGGCGCAGGTCATGCCCGGTACCGACAGCGTGACGGTTTTGGTGGCGGCCCAAGCTGGAGCGCTCAGGGCTACAGTCAAAGCGAACAGTGCGACAAATTTCTTCATGACAGTCTCCTTCAGTAGAACAGGGGCATGACGTAGGGGAACGCGAGGGCGATCAGTACCAGGGCGGACACGATCCAGAAAATCACCTTGTAGGCTGTTCGCACCTGGGGCACGGCACACACGTCGTCCGGTGCACAGGCGCGGGCGGGCCGGAAGATGCGGCGCCAGGCGAAGAACAGCGCGACGAGCGCGGCGCCGATGAAGATCGGCCGATACGGTTCGAGCGCGGTTAGGTTGCCGATCCAGGCGCCAGAGAAGCCTAGCGTGATCAGCACCAGCGGGCCGAGGCAGCAGGTCGAGGCAAGGATGGCGGCCAAGCCGCCGGCAGCCAGTGCACCGCGGCCGTTGCTAGGTTTTGCCATGAGGGTCTCCTTCCGGGACTTTGCGTGATGCGCTAACGTTACTTCCGTAGCCAAGTACGGAGTCAAGCGCCATGATGAACATCCCGGAAACCCTGACCATCGGGGCCTTCGCCAAAGCAGCCGGGGTCAACGTGGAGACCATCCGGTTCTATCAGCGCAAGGGCTTGCTGCTGGAGCCGGATCGGCCCATCGGCGGCATCCGCCGCTATGGGCCGACGGACGTGGACCGGGTGAAGTTCGTGAAGTCCGCTCAGCGCTTGGGCTTCAATCTGGACGAGGTTGCGCAATTGCTCAAACTGGAGGACGGCACCCATTGCCACGAGTCCGCCGACCTCGCGGCAGCGCGGCTGGCGGATGTGCGCCTGCGGCTGGCCGATCTCCAGCGCATGGAGTTGGCGCTATCCCAATTGGTCAAGGCATGCAGGTCGAGCCAAGGCAAGGTGACCTGCCCACTGATTGCTTCCTTGCACCGACATGCGCCAGCAGGAAAAACCCACACTGAAGGCTTGAAACGGACGAGCCTGCGAAACTAGAAACCTACAAGCAAGAACAGTCAGACAAGCAAGTGCTTTAGCTGTCGTCCCACACTAAAATCCGGATACCCAA
>DAORUJ010000195.1:0-5124 GCA_035433105.1 Thauera sp. | reverse complement strand
TCGAGCGGCTGGTCGGTGGTGTCGGTCTGCACCCGCACGCGGTTGCCACCGGGCGTGCGTTCGACCAGGGTGAAGCTGTAGCGCACCGCCCCCAGCGTCGCCGGGATGAGCATGCGCTCGCCGAGCAGACTCTGGCTGCGGGCGAATTCGACGTCGGACAGGCGGTTCAGGTAAGTGCCAACCGCCTGCTGCAAGTCGCCGTGCAGCGTGGTGTCGACCTCGGCGTCGAGCCGGTCGAGGCTGTACAGCGAAGTGCCGAGCATGCCCGCCAGGCGCGTACGCACGGCGGTCGTGCCCTTGCCGGCGCGGGCTGGCAGCAGCGCGGGGTTGGCGACGGCGTCGCGGAACCGCAGCGGCTGCGACAGCGCGGCGGCGCGCAGCGCCGCGCTGATCGTGCCGGCTCCGGCCAGCAAGCGCAGATGGGCGTCGGTGCTGCGGCTCAGCTCCTCACGGCCGCGCGCCAGATACCAGGACGGACGGCGGTGGGCAATCATCAGCGCCACCACCTGGCGTAGCGCCAAGCCCTGCGCCTTGAGGGTATCGCCCTGCCCGTCAGCCGCTGACAGCAGTTCATTGACGCGCGCAAAATCCGCGCCGAACCAGACCCACAAGCCGTCGCCCAGGCCGTTGACTTCACCATGGCCGGGCGCGGCCGACAGCGGCACCGTGTTGAGGTAGTCCAGCACCAGCTTGCGGCGCAGCGGCAGGGTCTGCTCACCCTCGCGATAGCCGCGCACGCTGGCCGACACCATCTGGCGCAGCTTCTCGCGTGCGTCAAAGGTAATGCCGTCGGGCGAATGGCGGTACTTCTCGATCTGCGTCGCCAGCGTGCTGCCGCCGGGCGCGTCAAGATCGGCATTGAGCATGCGCCCCACCTGCGCCGCTGCCGCGCGCGCGAAACGCAGCCAGTCGACCGCCGGATTCAGTGTCGGCCGGGATTCGTCGAGCAAGTCGCGGTTTTCGATGAACAGCAAGGCTTGCGCCACCACGGCGGGCACGGCAGCGAAGTCCGCGTAGGCGCGATAGGGGTAGCGAAAGTCGTACAGCGGCGCGGCGCGGCAATCACGCACGTCGAGCCCGGCACGCGTCTTCTCCGCATACGGCGGGAAAAACCCCTGGTCGACGTAGTCCAGCAAATCCCGACTGAAGCGCGTCTGCGCGGTCAGCGCAAAGCCACGATCTTCCAGTCGCTCGATGAAGCGCGGCAGTTCTGTGTAGCCCAGGCGCTGATCGAAGGGTCCGTGAGCCGGATAACGCACGGCGTCGCTGCGACCCGCAACGTGCGCATAGCTGAGCTTCGCTGCATGGCGGCTAATCTCACGCGCCTGCAGGCGCGAGGTGTGGAGCTCGTACGCGAGCAGCACACCACCCGCCACCAGCGCCACCAGCGCGCTGACAAGGGCGGCGGCGCCCAGCAGTCGCAAGAGGCGTAGCCAGCGATGGCGCGACGGTGCAGCGGCAGTTCGGGCAGGAGCGGGGGTGTCGGGACTCACGGCGTGGCAGATCGATATTGCATTGCGTCAATTATCCCCATTTCAGTGCGGAAAAATGACGCTGTTACAGCCGCGCAACAGCCCAGTCAGGTTTGAGCAAGCATGCCGGGCATCAGTCGAACAGACGTGTCAAGAAGACGATGCACAGCATGTAGAGCGCAATGAACAGGGTCTCGCTCAACAGCAGCACAACCGGCTTCCAGCCGAGCGCGGCCAGCTTTTCGAAGGAAGTCTTCACCCCCAGCGCCGCAATCGAGATCACCAGGCACCAGCTCGAAATATCCGAACTGATCGCCACCACCGCAGGCGGAACCAGGCCAAAGCTGTTGATGACGACAAGCGCCGCAAATGCCAGCAGGAACAAGGGCAGCAAGGGCGCTTTCTTGCCACCGCCTGCGGCACCCGCGGTCTCGGCGCCGAAGCTGACCGCCAGCACCATGACCACAGGCACCAGCATCGCCACGCGGAACATCTTGGCCAGCGTGGCAGCATCGCCCACCGCGGGCGAGATCATGAAAGCCGCACCCACCACCTGGGCCACATCGTGGATCGAACCACCGAGAAACATTCCCGCCTCGCCCACCGACAACCCGATCGCAGATACCAGCAGTGGATACAGGATCATGGCCGCAGTGGAGAACGTGGCTATACCAATGGCGGTCAGCAAGGTGCAGTGCTCGTTTTCCTTCGTCTGGGGCAAGGTGGCGGAGATCGCCATCGCTGCCGAGATACCGCAGATGCCGACGGCGCCGCCCGACAACAAGCCCAGCATGCGCGACAGACCGAGCAGGCGTGCCATCAGCAAGCCAAAGCCGATCGTCAGCAGCACCGCGCCCACCAGCGCACCCAGCCCTGCCAGGCCAAGATCGGTGACATCGCTGATGGCGATGCGCACGCCAAGCAGGGCGACCCCGAGCTGGACCAGCTTCTTGGCCGACAGCTCGATACCAGGAATGCACTTGTCGTTGTCGGAAAGGAAATGAAATGCGATGCCGATCAGCAAGGCATAGAGAAACTTTGGGCCGCCGTAGTGATCGGCCACAAAGGCCGCCGTGATCGCAATGACGCTGCACAACATGAGTCCGGGCAGCAGCGTACGCATTTCGGCGAAGGGCGGCAGCGCGCGGAGCTTGGTCGGGGCATTCATGGGCAATCCCACCGGTTTGCAATCAAGACGGGAAGGGGCGAGAAGCTCGCCGCAACCGCCCCCCCTGGGTACGTCGGCGGTTTGATATTGACAACACACGACCGGCTTGCAGTTCTCAGTCCGCGAGCGCCTGCATCAGATCCGCCATCAGATCCGCCACGGGTTCGATACCCACCGACAGGCGCAGCAAATCCACCGGGCAGCGGCTGGTCGGCCCCTCGACGCTGGCACGGTGCTCGATCAGGCTCTCGACCGAGCCCAGTGACGTGGCGCGCTTGAACACCCGCACACGCGCTGCGGCCCGGCGGGCAGCCTCCTCGCCCGCCTTCAGCCGGATCGACAACATGCCGCCGAAGCCGCCGCTCATCTGCGTCGCCGCAATCTCGTGGCCCGGATGCGAGGGCAGACCCGGATACAGCACCCGGGAAACCGCCGGATGGTGCTCGAGTGCGGTCGCGAGCTGCAGCGCATTGACGCAGGCCGCACGCACTCGCAGGTGCAGCGTGCGCATGCCACGCAACAACAGCCAGGCCTCGAATGGCCCCAGCACCGCACCGCCCAGGTTGCGCATGCTGCGAACGCGCTGCCACAAGGGCGAATCCTCACGCGTGATCAGTGCGCCGGCAACCACGTCCGAATGCCCATTCAGGTACTTGGTGGCGGAATGCATGACGATGTCGGCGCCCAGTGCCAGGGGCTGGCACAGCACGGGCGTGGCCACGGTGGAGTCCACCAGCGTCATCGCTCCGTGTGCCCGGGCGAGCGCGGTCGCGGCGCGCATGTCGGTGACCTCCCAGGTCGGATTGGCAGGAGATTCCACCCACAGGAGACGGGTGGGCGCGGCGGCGAGCTGACGCTCGAGGTCGGCGAGGTCAGCGTTGTCGTAGAAGGCGAGGTCGATGTGGCCGTGTTCGGCCAGATCCAGCAGCCATTTGCGCAAGCCCCAGTACATCGACAGTGGCGCCACGACCCGATCGCCCGCCTCCAGTGCCTGCAGCACAGCCGTTGCCGCCGCATGGCCGGAGGCAAACAAGAGCGCCTGCGAGCCCCCTTCGAGCTGGCGCAACACCTCTTCCGCCTCGATGTAGGCTGGGCTGCCGTCACGCGCATACATCCGCCCACCCGGATAGCCACCGTCGGCCCCGCGCTCGAAGGTGCTCGCAAGGTGGATGGGCGGGACGATGTCCCGATAGGGTTCGGCGACACGGCCAAGACCATGCACGGTAAGGGTTTCAAGCGAAGACGTAACGGACATGTGGGCGCGGCCCCAGGATCTGAGCGAATGGAGGAGGGATATTAGTCCAGCACGGCCCCGGCAGCGAGCCCGCAGTCCGCTGCCCCCCTGCCCTGCCCCGCCTCGAAGTCATCCGTCGCGATCAGCGACATCTTGCTGGTGATGAAGAGGGTGGCGCGGTTCAGGCGCTTGATCTGTCGGCCGCCAACGACATGTGTTGAGAATCCAGAACGCTACCGCCTGCGGAGCACCGCTGATCGCCATCGGTATCCGCACGGCCTTGCTGCCGGCACTTGCCGGCAGCATCATCGGTCTGAAGCAGGGGCGCATCACATTCGACCTGCCTGGACTCTGGGTCGTCGAACACCCCTTGGCGCCGGGAGGCCTGAAACCGCAGCGCGCTGATCCCGGTCTTGCCCGCAGTGCCCCGACCGTTGCACGGAGACGATTTCGATGAACGCAAGCCGCAGCACACGCTGGGCGGCCAGCCTGCTTTTGTTGCTGGCAGCGCCTGGCGCGCTGTCCGCCACGATCTGGGTGGGGCGTTTCGCCGCTGGGAACGCGGCGCTTCCCGAGCCCTGGCAGGTCCAGCAACTCGACGAGCAGGTCCCCACTACCCGTTACACGCTGCGGGAATGGGAGGGAGTACATGCGGTCGAGGCGCATGCCGAGCGCAGCATGGCGCTCCTCGGTCGTCCGCTTGACGTCGACCTTGCTTCCACCCCTTACCTATGCTGGCTATGGCGGGTTGACGCGCCGGTGACCGAGGCCGACATGAGCCGCAAGTCGGGTGACGACTATGCCGCGCGCGTCTATCTGACCTTCGAGGTCGCACCCGAAGCCCTCGGTTTCGGTACCCGGGCCAAGCTCGCGCTCGCGCGCTCGATCTACGGCGACCAGGTGCCCGATGCCGCACTCAACTATGTCTGGGACAACCGGCACCCCATCGGCACGCTACGCGACAACGCCTACACCGATCGTGCACGCATGCTCGTGCTGCGCTCAGGCGCGCAGGATGCCGGCCGGTGGGTTCTGGAACGGCGCAACATCGCCGACGATTTCAGGCTAGCCTTCGGTGATCTGCCGGCCAGACTCAAGGGCCTTGCGCTCGCCTCCGATACCGACAATACCGGTGGAGTGGCGCATGCGGGCTTCGCGCAATTCCGTTTCGTCACGGATGCAGACGAATGCAGGATGCCGGACGACCTGGCTGCGAACGCGGGCTGACATTGGCGAAGGCGCCTGCTGTC
>DAORUJ010000194.1:0-5135 GCA_035433105.1 Thauera sp. | reverse complement strand
GACAGCGCTCGCCGCCGCCGCAATGCCGCGCGAGCGACGCCCGCTGCCCTGTGGATTACCTGCACGAACAAGGCCTTGATCTCCCTGAGCAAGCGTCGGCGGAGTCTGGCCGATTGCCGCCAGTGGCCATGATCGCCGATTTTGGTGTGCTCATCGCTTGGCCAGGCATTCAGGCCGACCGGAATCGGTAAAGGCCATGGCGGATGAGCCTTTTGCTAGACTTCGCGCCCATGCAAGCCTCTGCCCATGATGCGGCCCTTGCCGCCCTGATGATCTGCGATCCGCAGCACAAATGTGCGGCGACGGCGGCGCTGCGCGACGACTGGCTGGCGGGAGTGCTGGGTCTGGTGACGAGCGTGGACATCGTCGAGCCCTTGCGTGAGCCAGGGCGTCCGCCGCGACCCGAACTCGTTGCGCCGGCGCAACTGGCGGGCCGCAGCACGGGCAACCGCGAAGGCCACGCCGCGCTGCTGCATGCGATCGCACACATCGAATTCAACGCCATCAGCCTTGCGCTCGACTGCGTGTACCGCTTTCGTTCGCAGCCCTTCGCTTTTCACGACGACTGGATCAAGGTGGCGGCGGAGGAGGCCTATCACTTCGGCCTGGTGTGCGAGCGCCTGGCAGCGCTGGGTTTCGCTTACGGTGATTTTCCCGCGCACGATGGCTTGTGGGACATGGCGTGTCGCACCGCGCACGACTTGCTGGCACGCATGGCGCTGGTGCCGCGTGTGCTGGAAGCGCGTGGCCTGGATGCGACGCCGCCGATCATGAACAAGCTGCGCGGGGCGGGCGATAAGGCCAGCGTTGCGGTGCTGGAGATCATCCTGCGCGACGAGATCGGCCATGTTGCCATTGGCGACCGCTGGTTTCGCGAACAGTGCGCGGCGCGCGGGCTTGAGCCGGAAGCCACCTATCTGCAACTGATCGACGACTTTCGTGCGCCGCGCCCGCAGCCGCCGCTGCATATTGAGGCGCGGCTGGCGGCAGGGTTCAGCGTGGCGGAACTGGAGGCGTTGTCCCGCCCACGCAAGCGCTGAGCTTACGCGCGGCGGTCATAGCGGCGTCAAAGCGAGGTCAAAGCGCGCCGTAAGAGTGCAGGCCCGACAGGAACATGTTGACGCCGATGAAGGCAAAGCTGGTGACGATCAGGCCGACCACCGCCCACCACGCCAGCAGCGCACCACGCAGGCCCTTGGTGAGACGCATGTGCAGCCAGGTGGCGTAGTTCAGCCACACGATCAGCGCCCAGGTTTCCTTTGGGTCCCATTGCCAGTAGGTGCCCCAGGCTTCAGCGGCCCACAGCGCGCCGAGGATGGTGGCGATGGTGAAGAAGGCGAAGCCGATCGCGATCGACTTGTACATCAGGTCTTCGAGCACTCGCAGCGGGGGCAGGCGTGAGGCGAGAATGCCGCGCTCTGCCAGCAGATAGGCGCTGCCGACCATTGCGGAAAGCGCGAAGGCGCCGTAGCCGATGAAGTTGGTCGGTACATGCACCTTCATCCAGTAGGACTGCAGCGCCGGGATCAGCGGCTGGATCTGGTGTGCGTCGCGGGTGAAGGTGTACCAGAGCAGGAAGCCCACCGCGGCCGAGATCACCAGCAGCACGAAGGCGCCGAGCCTGCGTGTGGCGTAGCGCTGCTCGTAGTACAGATAGAGCAGGGCGGTCATCAGCGAGAACAGTACGAAAACCTCGTACAGGTTGCTGATCGGGATATGGCCGACGTCGGCGCCGACGAGGTAGGACTCGTACCAGCGCACGAAGAGCCCGGTCGTGCCCATGACCACCGCGATCCAGGTCAGCGCGCTGCCGGTGCGCTCGCCGAACTCGGAGCGCGCCAGCAGGCCGATCCAGTAGGCGCCGGTGGCGATGAAGATGAGCGCGCTCATCCACATGATCGCGGTCTGGCTGGAGATCAGGTACTTGAGCATGAAGGTCTGCTCGGCCCGCGCCAGGTCGCCCTGGTAGAGCGTGATCGACACCAGCGAAAGTACAGCCACCGCCACAAGATAGGGGCGGAAAGCCTTCCAGTGCCAGCCGATCGCCGCCAGGAGCGGCACCTGCAGGGCCAGGATGCCCTTGTCGTACACGTCCATGAAACCGCCGTACTCGCGCAGTGCAAAAACGGCACCGACGACCAGGGCGACGGCGTATAGCCAGTCGAGCGCGCCGAGATCGCGTATCCAGTGCCGCTGCGGGGGCAGCGCCGAGGGGGGCAGCGATGCAGGTGGCCGGTTTGCAGTGCCGGAAGGGCGGGGCTGGGCAATTTCCATCATGAGCCTCTGACGGGGTCGGTAACGGCGGCGGTGGCGGAGGGAGCTTCACTGACCACGCTGCCGAGCGCAGCGCGCAGTCCGTCGACGTGGCGCTGGAAGGTCTCATCCACGTCCATCGCCTTGCGGTTGGAAGACAGGGTCACCAGGGCTTCGTGCGGTTTGAGCAGCACGAACAGGCGCCGCTCGCGAATGTAGAGCATCGCGAATACACCCAGCACCAGCAGCAGCGAGCCAAGAAAGACCAGCGGCTGGCCGGGTGAGCGTGTTGCCTGCAGCACGGTGGCCTGGCGCTCGTCGTAGGACATCAGCTGCAGAAACACCGGGGCGCCATAGAACAGGCTGTCGGACAGGGCGGTGATGCTATCGTTGAGATACTGCGCACGCATCGGGTTCAGTTCGAGTGCTGGGCTGCCAGCACGTTCGCGTGCCAGCGCCCAGGACTCCCAGGCTAGACCTTGCAGGATTTTGACGAACACGTCGGCGGCGCGTTCTTGCTCACCGGCGGCGACCGTGCTCTCGAGAAAGCGGCCAACCGATTGGTAGCCGCGGTCAGCAAACAGGGTCAGCGTATGGGTTGCGGTCTGTGCCAGTGCGTCGCGCATTTGCGCGTTGGCGGCAGCGAGGCCGAAGCTGCGTGCAGCAAAGCGCGCGGCAATTTCGGCGCGGTTCGCGGGGTCGAACATTGTCTGGTGCAGGGCAAACCAGGTGTCTAGCCGGCCGTTCTCGTCGAGCGGCAGGCGCATGTAGCGGAAGGCTTCGGACTGGGCGTTGCGTGTGCCCGAGTACATGAACCAGCGGCCTGCCTGCTCAATGGGCAGCATGTAGTTCTGGAATTCGCGGGCCTGGCCGGCTTCGTCGCGCAGCTTGAAGGTGTAGTTTGGGCCGAGGTTGCGCAGATCTTTCTCGTGCGTCGTCCTTGCGCCGCTGCCAAGGTGTTCCTGCAGCCTGGCCGTGCCGCGCGTGGCCTGGGCGCCCGCGGCACTCCCTGCGCCCATGTCCTCGATGTTGAAGGCGCGGAAATTCGTTAGCTCGAGGGTGGAGCTGAATTTCGGGTGCTTGAGCGGCTGTGATTCGCCGACCTCGGTCTTGAACTCGAGCAGCTTGCCAGGTTGGCCCACCAGCAGGCTGTGGCCGACGAGCTGAAGGATGGAGCCGCCGTCCTCAAAGCTGGACTGATAGAGCGTGATGCCGCGATAGTCGAGCGGCTTGTTCACCTCGATCGTATGTTCGAAGTGCTCGCCGGATTCGTTGTCGGTGACGAGGATGTCACTGGCGAAACGCTTCGGCATGCCGTTTTCGTAGTGATCGATGTGGAATTTTTTCAGCGAGACGGTGAACGGCAGTTCCTGCAGCAGGATGTTGTCGCCGACGGCGAGCACCGCGGTGTTGGCCGAGCGCCCCTCGGGGATGAAGACGTTGCCGCGGAAGCTGGGGTTGGAGATCGGCATGCGCGCCGAATCGGGGATGCTGGCGATCAGCTGGTTGCCGCTGGTGGGCTGCTTGTCGCCGATCCACATCTGCAGTTTCAGCGGCAGGTCGCCGTCGAGCAGGCCGCCAATGCAGATCAGCACGATGGCGCCATGCGCGAGGAAGTAGCCGAGGCGTCCGGCACTGCCCTGCTTGGCGGCGAGTAGCGTGCCGTCGGTGCGTGCGTCCAGTCGAAAACGGAATCCGCTGCGCGTGAGGTAGGCCTGGGCGCGCTCGACCGCGGCCGTGCCGGTGAGTGCCGGGGCGAAGCTGGCCTGATGGCTGAACTGGCGCAGCGACGCTTCGCGGGCGTGCTCGCGGAAGCGGCGCATCTCGTGCAGCATCGGGACGGTCTGACGCACGATGCACAGCGAGGTCGACAGCACCAGGAAGGCAAGGATGACGACGAACCACGGGGCGTTGTACACCGAGTACAGGCCCAGCGTGTCGAATACCGGGAACCAGAACGGACCGAACTGGTTCAGGTAAGCGTTGAAGGCGTCGTTCTGCTTGATGACGGTGCCGATGGCCGAGGCAATCGACAGGATGGTCAGCAGGCTGATGGCGAAGCGCATCGAACTGAGAAGTTCGAACAGCGCACGTGAAGTGCCGCGTTGCATCAGGCCCTCGGGCAGTGAGTCTGGCCGACAGGCAGTGGAGGGTCTCACCGCTGCAGGACGGGCAATTGAAAAAGGGGTGGAGAAATCCACCCCTCATCGGGTTTTGGCGAGCCCGGAAGCGTTCAGCGCAGACCCGTGGCGTAGTCGGACACCGCCTTCATTTCGGCGTCGGTCATCTTCAGTGCGATCGCGCGCATCATGCGGTTCGGGTCGTTTGCGCGCCCGCCATCACGGAAGGATTTCAGCTGGGCTTCGGAGTATTCGGCAAACTGGCCGGACAGGCGTGGGTATTGTGCGGGCAGACCGGCACCCGCCGGGCCGTGACAGGCCGCGCAGGCAGGAACGCCCTTGGCGGCGATGCCGCCGCGCCAGATCTTCTGGCCGAGTTCCATGGTCTCGAGGCTCTTGGAGGACTCGGGTTTGAGCTCGAAGGAGGCGAAATACCTGGCCAGGCCCTTCATGTCGTCTTCTTCGAGGCCGGCGACCATGGCACCCATGATCGCGTTTTCGCGTACCGGTGCGGCACCGTTCCAGCCCTTGAACTCGCGCATCTGTTTGTAGAGGTAGTCCTCGTGCTGCCCGGCGAGCTTCGGGTTGGCCGCCAACTCGCTATTGCCATCCGCGCTGTGGCAGGCGACGCAAACCGTTTCGGCAGTCTGTTTTGCCTTAGCGAGGTCCGGGGCCTGTTCCTGGGCCAATAGGCCGCTGGAGACAAACAACAGGGACGAGAGCAGCAGGGAACGCTTGATCATGATGTCCTCGGAAAGCCGT
>DAORUJ010000193.1:0-5154 GCA_035433105.1 Thauera sp. | reverse complement strand
TACACGTAGGACGCGCCGAACATCGAGAAGCCGCGCACCACCTTCGCGCGCGGCACCGCCAGCATCGAGGTGGTGAGCGGATAGGTGACCTGATCTTCAACCACCTGTGGTGCCTGGCCGGGGTAGTCGGTGTACACGATGACCTGCACGTCGGACAGGTCGGGCAGCGCATCGAGCGGGGTCTGTTTGACTGCATACAGCCCGCCGCCGATCAGGAACAGCGTCGCCAGCACCACCAGAAAGACGTTGCGCGCCGACCAGTCGATGACGCGGTCAAGCAGGCCCGCTGCCGCAGCGGGCGTGGCGGGGGAGGGGTTCGGCACTGGAGTGTGCATCTCAGTGGCCTCCGTGGCCCGCGGCAGCGCCAGTGGCGGGCACTGCGGCGCCGGCTGCGGCCGTATCGATGTGGGTGACGATGTACTCGCCCGGCTCCCCCTCCTCAAAGGTGAAGCGCACCGCCGTGCCGGGTGCGATGTCCTTCACGCGCTCGAGGTCAGCGATGGCGAAGTCCATGGTCATGGCAGGCCACTTCAGTGCGGGGATTTCGCCGTGGGTCAGGGTGAGGCTGCCGGTTTCGGCATCGACGGCATCGAGCGTGCCTTGTGCCTCGTAGCGCGTGGCGCTGGCGCGATCATCACCCCCCGACGCATCAGCGCCATCGGTCGCCACCAGGTTCGACAAGGCAGCCTTGAGCTGGCTTTCCGAATCAATGAGGAAGTTGGCAGAAACGACGACGCGCTCGCCCGCCTTGAGGCCTTCGAGCACTTCGACCCGGTCGCGACCGCGCTGCCCGAGCTTGACCGGCTGCGCTTTGAAGCGGCCCTCGGGGAGCGCCATGAGCACGATCTGGCGTGCGCCGTCGTCGATGATGGCCGAGCTTGGCACCACCGTCTTCGCGCTCGTGTCGCCAACGGCAAGGGTGACCTGGGCGAACATGCCGGGGCGCAACAGAGCTTGCGCATTGTCGAGCTCGAGCCTGACCGGCGTGCTGCGCGTGGCGGCGTCGAGGCTGGGATAGAGAAAGGCGACACGGGCTTCGAAGCTGCGCCCAGGAAAGGCGTCCAGCGTGATCGAGGCGCTCTGGCCGACGTGCACGCGGGCGAGATCCTGTTCGTAGACGTCGGCGATGACCCACACCTTCGACAAGTCGGCGATGCGAAACAGCGCCTCGCCGGGCATGAAGCGCCCGCCCTGGAGCGCGGCTTTGTCGAGCACGACGCCGCTCACCGGCGCATGAAAGACCTGACGCGCCCCGGTCTGGCCGGCCACTTCGAGGTTGCGCAAACGCGTGCGCGTCGCCGCCGCCAGACGGCGGGCGGATTCGCTCGCGAGCGCATCATGCGCGGCACTTTGCTCGGCCAGCCGGTCGGCAATGCGCAGCTCCTCCCCTGCGGCCTGCAGTTCGGGACTGTAGGCGGTGAATAGCGGCTGGCCCTTCTTCACCGGGTCGCCGACGGCGTTGACGTGCAGGCGCTCGATCCAGCCCTCGAAGCGCGGTGCGACCACCACCTGGCTGCGCTCGTCGATCTCGATCCGGCCGCTCGCGCGCACCGTGGCGTCCACCGCGCCGATCTCGACTTCGGCCGTCTTTACGCCCAGCGTCTGCATGCGCGCCGGGCTGACGACGACCACGCCCGCATCGTCGGCGCGGTCGTCGGCATAGACCGGGACGTAGTCCATGCCCATCGAATCCTTCTTGGGCTCGGGCGAGGTGTCGGGCAGGCCCATCGGGTTGCGGTAGTAGAGGATCTTGCGCTCGGCGGTCGATGGCGATTCCGTCGCGGCGGCTGCCTGAGGCGCGTCGGCCAGTGGCGCCTGGGGGGTGTCATGTTGCAGCTGTGCGACCCAGTATCCGGCACCCGCCGCGATCGCGAGGCCCACGGCGATCGCTGTCATTCGGGCAGCAGCGCTCATTGCGATTCCCCTGTCAGTTTCTTGATTTCGGTGAGGGCCAGGCGGGTATCGAGCTCGGTCAGCAGCCGCCGGGTGCGGATGTCAATGAGCTGACGATCGGCCTCGAGCACGCTGTCGAAATCGACCGTGCCGCTGGAGAGCGCTGCGCGGCTCGCATCGCGGGTGGCCTGGGCCTGGGGCAGCAAGGTGTGATCGAGCAGGCGCAAGGTCTCGCGGCCCTGGGTGTACATCGACCATGCGCTACCGAGTTCACCCGTGGCGCGGGCCCTGGCGTCCTCACGCCGCGCCTCGGCCGCCATCAGCAGGTACTCTGCTTCGCGCTCCTTCGCGCGTCGGCTCGATTGCTGCAAGGGGATCATCACCTCGAACATCACGTCCCACGAGGCTTTGCCCTCGTAGGGCCGATTGTTGGTCAAGCCCACGGCAAAATCGGGCAGGCGGTCGCGGTAGGTGCGCTCACGCTCGGCACGTGCGACATCGATGCCGTTGGCAGCGGCCATCACCTCGGGATTGGCGCTGCTCGCCGCCTGGAACAGGGCGCTGGCCTCCAGCCGCTCAGGTAGCGGCTCAGGGTCGAGCGGCAGGGCTAGCGGCGCATCGTGCGCGCGACCGAGCAGTCCGTTCAGGCCTGTGGCCAGACCCTTGCGACGCTGCTCGATCTCGACCAGCGCCAGGCGTTGGCTGGTGATTTCGCGCTGCATGCGCAGCACCGCCTGCTGCGGCAGCAGGCCCAGCTTGTAGCGTGCGAGGCTGATGTCTTCCAGCCCCTGCAGTAGCGCAAGAGCCTCGTGGGCGTGGGCGAGCTCCCGATCGGCGGCGTAATAGCGCAGCCATAGCGTCTCGACCCTGGCCGCCAACTCGACCCACGCGATGTCCTCCATGGCATCGGCCTGCGTCGCCTGCGCCACGGCGGCCTTCACCGCCAGCTCGCGCTTGCCCCAGCCAGGCAGCGGCTGCGTGATGCGATAACGCGTCTGGCCCACCTGGCCGGGCAGCAAGGACGCCGAGCGATTGTTCATGGTGTTGGTGGCGTCCATCAACTCCAGTTCGAAAGTGGGGTCAGGCAGGGTGCCCGCGGGCGTCGTGCGCTCATGCGCGGCGGCGGCCTCGGCGCGGGCGGCGGCGAAGCCGGGATTGCTTTGGCGGGCAAACTCGATCAAGTCTTGCGGCGTCGACCCCAGCCGCGATAGATCCGCCGAAGACTGACCAAACGCCGAGCCGGTGCCCAGGGCGATGACGAGGATCAGCGCAAGCGCAGCAGGTCGGGGCAGGGGAGGCGTCAATTGGCCGCCTCGAGGAAGGTGACCGTTAGCGCACCACCGACGCTTTCGGCGGCAAAGCGGATCTTGTCGCCGACCTTGACCTGGTCGAGCATGGCCGGGTCAGCAGCGCGGAACACCATGGTCATTGCCGGCATGCCGAGCGTCTCGAGCGGTCCATGGACGATGGTGAGCTTGCCGGCTGACTTGTCGATTTTCTTGACCGTGCCCTCGGCCAGTTTGGCCTCAGCCTCGGCCGGGGCGCTCGCACTGCCGTGGTGTGCACCATGATCGGCCTGCGCAAACGCTGCCGGGGCGGCGGCGGCGAACATGGTCAGCAGCGCCGAGGTGAAAATGATTTTCTTCATGCTGGGCTTCTCCAGGGGTCAGGGCTATGAGCAAGGGGTGAAAAGTCGACCGATTATGCGAAGCGCTCACCGACAGGAGGCTGACGCGCGGATTACATTTCTGTAATTCCGCGCGCTGTCCGGACCCAAAGGGCAAAATTGAATGCAGCATGAATCGGGCAGGCTTAGAACGATCAACCGGCGGTTTGCCGGGTTTGAAGCGGCGCGATGCGTGCCTTCTGGCGTTCGGCGCTTCGTCGTCTGAAAACGACATCGGCGTCCAACTTCCCCCACAATCAGCACTCCCACCCAAGCGTGAACACTGTCATGTCATCGCCGCAGCCTGGCTTGCCCATCGACGCGCTCAACAGCGCGTGCTTCTGCCTCAGCCTCGACCCCGACGCGCTGGCGCGCGCGCTCGATTCCGAACTCGGACAGCCGGGCCTTGCGGAAATGGTTCGACAGCGCTGTCCGTTTCTCTTTGCCGCGCGACCGGTGTTCGTGGCGAGCTCGCAGTTGCAGCGCATGGCGCAGGTGATGCAGGCTGTTGAATCGGTGGTGGCCTTGCCGGCGTATCGGGAGCAGGTGCTGGCTGGCGCGCCTGCCATCGCCCGCATGGGAGCCGCTGGGCCGCTGGGGGTCTTCTTCGGCTACGACTTTCACCTGAGTCAAGGTCGCCTGGGGCTGATCGAGATCAATACCAACGCTGGCGGGGCGATGCTCAACGCGGTGCTGGCGCGGGCACAGCGGGCCTGCTGCGCGGCGGTGGGTGAGATGGCGCCCACGCTGGCCGACGTGGCTGCGTTCGAGCAAGGCATCGTCGACATGTTTCGCCATGAATGGCGTCTGTCCGCACTGGCCGGTCCGGACGGCATGACGCGGCCATTGGCGAGCATCGCCATCGTCGATGAGGCGCCTGAAGGGCAGTACCTTTACCCCGAGTTCCTGCTGTTCCAGCAGCTGTTCGAGCGCCATGGCCTGCGCGCGGTGGTTGCCGATCCCGCCGCCCTGGAATGGCGCGACGGCGTGCTGTGGCACGGCGAGCTGGCCATCGATCTGGTCTACAACCGGCTCACCGATTTCTATCTGGAACAGGCCAGCAGCGCCGCGTTGCGCGAAGCGTATCTGCAGCACGCGATCGTGCTGACGCCGCACCCGCAGGCCCATGCACTGTATGCCGACAAGCGCCACCTGGCGCTGTTCAGCGATGCCGCGCGACTGCAGGCCCTGGGCGTGCCCCCAGCCACGCAACAAATCCTGCTCGAGCATGTACCGCGCACCGAAGTGGTCGCTGCCGCCGCTGCGCAGCGCCTGTGGGACGCGCGCCGCGGTCTGTTCTTCAAACCCGTGGCCGGCTTTGGCAGCCGCGCGACCTACCGCGGCGACAAGCTGACGAAGCGGGTATGGCAGGACATCCTGACCGGTGACTATGTCGCGCAGGCCATCGTCGCGCCCGGGGAGAGACAAGTGGGCGACGCCGACAATGGGCCGGCCACCAAGCCCATGAAGTTCGACCTTCGCGCCTACACCTACGACGGCGCGGTACAGTGGGTGGCCGCCCGGCTGTATCAGGGGCAGACCACCAACTTTCGCACGCCCGGCGGTGGCTTTGCGCCGGTGTTCAGCGCTGTCGA
>DAORUJ010000192.1:0-5172 GCA_035433105.1 Thauera sp. | reverse complement strand
GCAAGATCAACGACTCTTCGGCGGATCGCGTATTCGGTTTCGACTGATTGCGTCCTAGCCTCACCACACCATGGATACCATGAACCGTTCCCTGTCCCGTACCCGTCTCCTGCTGGCAGCCGGCCTGACTTGTGCCGCATTGAGCCTGCCCGTGAATGCGGCGCCGCAAGCCGTCGAGGTCGATCGCATCGTTGCGGTCGTCAATAACGAAGTCATCACCGCACTGCAACTGAAGGGCAAGGTCGATCAGGCCGTGCGCCAACTGCAGCGCCAGGGTGTTGAATTGCCGCCCGCCAAGGTGCTTGAGCGTCAGCTGCTCGAACGCCTGATCATCGAGCACGCCCAGTTGCAGCTCGCTCGCGACACCTCGCTGCGGGTCGATGACGTCACGCTCGAGCGCGCGGTCGAGCGCATCGCCGGCAACAACAAGCTCACAGTCGATCAGCTGCGCGCGGCGCTGGACAAGGACGGCGTGCCCTGGACCCACTTTCGCGATGAGATTCGTACCGAGATCCTGCTGACCCGCCTGCGCGAGCGCGAGGTCGACAGCAAGATCGTCGTGACCGATGCCGAGATCGACAACTTCCTCTCCAGCAACCCCGATGCCTTCTCCGGCCAGGAGTTCCAGGTTGCGCACATCCTGCTGGGCGCGCCCGAAGGGGCATCGCCGCAGCAGATCGAGGCATTGCGCGCGCGTGCCGAGAGCGTGATGGCACGCCTGCGTTCGGGCGAAGATTTTTCCCGCGTCGCGGCCGAAGTCTCCGATGCCCCGGACGGTCTGTCGGGTGGCAGCCTGGGCTGGCGTCCGCTGGACCGTCTGCCTGCGCTGTTTGCCGATGCGGCGCGCAACATGCGACCGGGCGAGACCTCGCCGGTCCTGCGCAGTGCGTCGGGGCTGCACATCGTGCGCCTCGTCGATCGTCGTGGTGGGGGCGATGCGGCAGTGCAAAAGCTGGAACAGACACACGCCCGCCACATCCTGGTCAAGACGTCGGAAGTGCTCGGCGATGCCGAGGCCGAAGCGCGCTTGCTGGGAATCCGCGAGCGCGTGGTCAACGGTACCGATTTCGGTGAACTGGCCAAGGCCAACTCGTCGGATATGTCTGCGGCCAAGGGCGGCGACCTGGGTTGGCTGAACCCGGGCGACACGGTGCCCGAGTTCGAGCGCGCGATGAACGCGCTCCAGCCGGGCGAGGTCAGCGCCCCGGTGCGCTCGCCCTTTGGCTGGCACCTGATCCAGGTGCTCGAGCGCCGCGTGCAGGACGTCACCGACGAGCGCAAGCGCAGCGCCGCCCGCGCCGCGCTGCGCGAACGCAAGGCGGATGAGGCCTACGATGATTGGGTACGCCAGCTGCGCGACAGCACCTACGTCGATCTGCGCCTGGAGCGCGAGTGAGCGCTGGTACGGGTTCGAAGCCGGTCGTCGCCATTACCAGCGGCGAGCCGGCCGGCATCGGCCCGGAGTTGTGCGCGCGTCTGGCGGAGCGTGACTGGTCGGTTCGGCCCGTCGTACTTGGCGATCTCGACCTGTTGCGCGAACGTGCCGCGCTGTGCGGCAGCACGGTGGTTTTCCGACCGTGGCAAGCCGACACCCCCGCAGTTCGCGGGCTTGTCGACGTGCTTCATCAGCCTGTGGCCTGCAGGTCCCGACCTGGCGTTCTCGATGTGGCCAACGGCGCTTATGTGCTCGGCTTGCTCGACCGCGCGATCACAGGCTGCATGAGTGGCGAGTTTGCCGCCATGGTCACGGCGCCGGTGCACAAGGGGGTGATCTGCGAAAGCCTCGGCGCCGGCGATTCGATGCCCTTCAGCGGTCACACCGAGTATCTCGCCGAGCACACTGCCACGCCGCGCGTGGTGATGATGCTGGTCGGCGGCGGGCTGCGGGTCGCGCTGCTCACGACTCATTTGCCCTTGTCCCAGGTGCCGGCTGCGGTCACGCCGCAGGCGCTGGAAGAAACGCTGCGCATCCTGCATGCCGATCTGGTGTGCCATTTCGGTATCGTGGCGCCGCGCATCCTCGTGGCCGGCCTCAACCCCCATGCGGGCGAAGGCGGACACATGGGGCGTGAGGAAATCGACATCATCGAACCCGTGCTCGAGCGCCTGCGCGGTGAGGGCATGCAACTGATCGGCCCCTTGCCGGCCGACACCCTGTTTGTGCCACATACGCTCGACAAGGGCGATGCGGTGCTGGCGATGTATCACGACCAGGGCCTGCCGGTGCTCAAGCACGCCAGCTTTGGCGGCGGGGTGAACGTCACGCTGGGTCTGCCGATCATTCGCACCTCGGTCGATCATGGCACGGCGCTTGACCTTGCCGGCAGCGGCAGGGCCGACCCGGGCAGCCTGTTCGCCGCCCTCGATCTGGCGGCAACAATGGTGACGGCACGCGCGACGCGTGCTGCCGACCCCTTCGCCCCGGTCTGCTGAGCGCAGCCACAAGGATTCCCATGCAAGACCGCGAGACCGACGGCCACCGCGCGCGCAAGCGCTTTGGCCAGAACTTCCTGTCCGACCCCAACATCATCCGCAAGATCATCGACGCCATCCGCCCACAGCCGGGCGAGTTGCTGGTCGAGATCGGCCCCGGCCTGGGGGCGATGACCGCGCCCTTGATCGAGCGCCTCGGGCATCTGCATGTGGTGGAGATCGATCGCGACCTGATCGCCCGCCTGCATCAACGCTACACGCCCGAGCAGATCACGGTGCACGAGGGCGACGCACTGAAGTTCGACTTTGCCAGCCTGACTGCAAATCCGGATGGCAGCCAGGGTGCGGGCAGCGAGCCCGCGCTGCGCATCGTCGGCAATCTGCCCTACAACATCTCGACGCCTATCCTCTTCCACCTTGCCGAGTTCGCCGACCAGGTGAAGGACATGACCTTCATGCTGCAGAAGGAGGTGGTGATGCGCATGGTGGCCGAGCCCGGCACTGAAGAGTACGGTCGCCTGTCGGTGATGCTGCAGTACCGCTTCCGCATGGGGCGGATGTTCGACGTACCGCCCGGCGCCTTTCGCCCGGCGCCCAAGGTCATGTCCAGCATCGTGCGCATGGCGCCGCTGCCCAGGGATCAACTGGCGGCGCAGGACTCTGCGCTGCTGGGGCAGATCGTCACGGCCGCTTTCGGCCAGCGCCGCAAGACGCTGAAGAACACGCTGCGCGATTTCATGGCCGACGGCGATTTCGAGGCGCTCGGCATCGATGCCGGTCTGCGTGGCGAAAGGCTGTCGCTCGATCAGTTCGTCGCCATCGCCAACCATTGCAGCGCTCGCGCGGGAGACTGATCGGCCTCGGCCGAAAAAGGTCGCACCGTGGCGTGTGGTCAAAACGAAAAAGCCGGCTGTATGCCGGCTTTTTCATTGTGCTGCAGGGGGGCTTACTTGTTCTTGAGCGGGCAGCTATTCATGCCGAGCAGCGTGTAGGCCGGGCACCAGCCCATTGCGCCGGTGATTAGCGGCAGAATGCCGATCCACGCCCATACCGGGCCACCCATCAGTGCCCAAGCGATCAGGCCAATGCCGACCAGGATTCGCAGGATCTTGTCGATGCCGCCAACGTTCGTTTTCATGATGTTCTCCTAACAGGTAACAGGATTGGGACAGTGGGGCCATTGAATCACGCCGGCATGTCCGTCGTCTGTAACCATGGTTACAGAGCCCTTCCAGCAAGAGCCAATGCTCGCGAGCTGTTCACGGCTTGCTTGATCCCTCTGCCGACAATTTCCGTAACCCTGCCGGATCCAGAATCTCAACCTGCTCCCGCGACAGGCGCACCAGTCCTTGATCCGCAAGGCCTTTCAGCAGGCGACTGACGATCTCGCGCACGCTGCCCAGTTCGTCGGCGAGCTGCTGGTGCGTCACGTGCAGCACGCGACCCTTGCCCAGCAACAGTGTCGCGAGGCGCTGGTCGAGCTTGCGAAACGCCACCTCTTCGATCAGCTGCATCAGGTCGGCAATGCGCTCGGCAAACAGATGAAAGACAAAGTCGCGGAAGGGGCGCTCGCCCAGCATTTCATCAAAGACCGGCTTGGGCAGCAGCATCAACAGCGTGTCCGACTCGGTGACGCCGCGCGCGTTGTAGTCCTCGTGGCCAAGCAGGCAGGATGAGGAAATGATGCAGGTTTCGCCCGCGCCGACGCGGTACAGCGGCAGCTCGCGCCCGCTCGGTGCGCACTTGCTGACGCGCACCGAACCCTCGACGACGAAGGGAAAGCCTTCGCAGGCCTGGTGGTCGTCGAACAGCATCGCCCCTGCGGGCACGCGCATCCAGCGTGCGGCCTGCAACAGGCGGGCGTGTGCTGGGTTAGACAGCGCGTCCAGCACCGGATAGCGGTTTGCGAGGCGCTCGGCGTCGGTGCGGGCGGTGGGAGAGTCGGGCGGTGGCGTCATGGTCGCATTGTCGGACATTCGACAGGAGGCGTCACGCGCCCACGTCCAGCTCCAGCACCACTGGTGCATGGTCCGATGGCCGCTCCAGCCGGCGCGGTTCCTTGTCCACCGCGCAACTGCGACAGGCCTCACGCAGCGCGGGCGACACCAGCAGGTGATCGATGCGCAGGCCGAAATTGCGGCGGAAAGCCAGCATCCGGTAGTCCCACCACGAGAAGGCACGCTCGGGCTGCTCGAACAGGCGGAAGCTGTCGATCAGACCGAGATCTTGCAGCGCGCGGAAGGCGGCGCGCTCGGGTTCGGAAACGTGGATCTCGTCCTTCCAGTCGGGGTGGGCGTCGCGGTCTTCAGGGGCGATGTTGAAGTCGCCCGCCAGCACCAGGCGCTCGTGCGTCTTCAGCTCTTCGCGCAGCCAATCGGTCAGTGCGGTGAGCCACTTGAGCTTGTACTCGAACTTGTCTGACCCCACCGCCTGGCCGTTGGGAAAGTAGCCGCACACCACGCGCACGCCGTCGATCGTCGCCGCGATGAGGCGCTTTTGCTCATCCTCGAAGCCGGGGATATTGCGCACCACGCTGGCCTCGTCGATCGGTCGTGGGCTGATGATGGCGACGCCGTTGTAGGTCTTCTGGCCGATATAGACGGCGTGATAGCCCGCAGCCTCGATCTCGGCGAGCGGAAAGGCCTTGTCCTCGAGCTTGAGCTCCTGCAGGCAGAGCGCGTCCGGCTTGTGCGCGGCGAGCCAGTCGAGGACGTGAGGCAGGCGGACCTTGAGCGAGTT
>DAORUJ010000191.1:0-5173 GCA_035433105.1 Thauera sp. | reverse complement strand
GGGCTGCGCTGGTCGGACCGGATGGAAGACTTCCGCACCGAGGTGCTGGGGCTGGTGAAGGCGCAGATCGTCAAGAACGCCGTGATCGTGCCCGTCGGCTCGAAGGGCGGCTTTGTGGTCAAGAGCCCGCCGACCGAGGGCGGGCGGGAAGCTTTGGTTGCTGAAGGCGTGGCCTGCTACAAGACCTTCCTGCGCGGCCTGCTCGACCTGACCGACAACCTGGTGCAAGGCCAAGTGGTGCCACCCGTCGATGTGGTGCGCCATGATGAGGACGACCCTTATCTGGTGGTGGCGGCCGACAAGGGCACGGCGACCTTCTCTGACTACGCCAATCAGATCTCGGCGGAATACGGCTTCTGGCTGGGCGACGCCTTCGCCTCGGGCGGTTCGGTGGGCTACGACCACAAGAAGATGGGCATCACCGCCCGCGGCGCCTGGGAGGCGGTCAAGCGTCATTTCCGCGAGTTGGGCACGGACATCCAGAACGAGCCGTTCACGGTGGCAGGCATCGGCGATATGTCGGGCGACGTGTTCGGCAATGGCATGCTGCTGTCAAAGCAGATCCGGCTCGTGGCGGCGTTCGACCACCGTCACATCTTCATCGACCCCGACCCGGATACAGCGCGCTCGTGGGAAGAGCGTGCGCGGCTGTTCGCGCTGCCGCGCTCGAGCTGGGATGACTACGACAAATCGCTGATTTCTGAAGGTGGCGGGGTGTGGCCACGCAGCGCCAAGTCGATCAGGTTGTCGCCGCAGTTGCGTGCCGTGCTCGACATCGAAGCCGAGGCGCTGGCGCCGGTCGAGCTGATTCGTGCCATCCTCACGGCCCCTGTCGACCTGGTTTACAACGGCGGCATCGGAACCTATATCAAGGCGGCGAGTGAGACTGATGCCGCGGTCGGCGACCGCGCCAACGACCCGGTGCGTGTCAATGGCGGCGAGTTGTGCTGCAAGGTGCTGGGGGAGGGCGGTAACCTGGGCTCCACCCAGCTTGGACGCATCGAGTTCGCGCTCAAAGGTGGTCGGGTGAACACCGATGCCATCGACAACTCCGGCGGGGTGGACTGCTCGGACCACGAGGTCAACATCAAGATCCTGCTCAACGGCGTGGTGGCCGAAGGTGAGCTGACGCTGAAGCAGCGCAATCAGCTGCTGGCGGACATGACCGACGAAGTCGCAACGCTGGTGTTGCGTGACAATTACGCACAGACGCAAATTCTGTCGATGACGCGATCGCGTGGCGTGGGGCAGCTGGATGAGCAGGCGGAGTTCATGCGTCGTCTGAGCCATCTTGGCCGGCTTAACCGCAAGCTCGAGTTCCTGCCGCTGGATGAGGAGCTCGCCGAGCGCAAGGCGGCGCGTATCGGACTTGCCAACCCGGAGCTGGCCGTGCTGCTGGCCTATAGCAAGATCGAACTCTACGACGAGGTGCTGGCCTCCGATGTGCCGGAGGATCCCTACATCCGCACCGCGCTCGAGCGCTACTTCCCGGCACCCCTGCGTGAGCGCTTTGCGGCGCAGATCGGCCAGCACGCATTGCGCCGCGAGATCATCTCGACTCACGTCATTAACAGCATGATCAACCGCGTCGGCCCGACTTTCGTCAGCAGGCTGAAGTCCGAGCTCGGTGTGCCAGCGCCGGACGTGGTGCGTGCCTACATGGCAACGCGCGAGGTCTTTGGCCTGGTCGATGTGTGGGTGCAGATCGAGGCGCTGGACAATCAGGTCGACAATGTCGTTCAGGTCGAGCTGACAAGTGAATGTGACCGCCTCGTGCAGCGCGGCACGCTATGGTTCCTGCGTCATCCCGAATGGCTCGCCGACCTGCAGGCCACACTGGGGCACTTTTCGCCCGGTGTGAGCACGCTGGCTGCCAGCCTGACGGAGCTGGTTGGAACGGGCTATCGCAGCGAGCTCGAGGCGGCGGTTGCGCGGCGCGTGGAGCAAGGTGTGCCGCAGATCCTGGCCGAGCGCGTGGCGGCGCTGGACGAGCTGTATTCGGCACTCGATCTGGTTGAAGTCGCCGTGGAAACACAGCGCACCGAGCCGCTGGTGGCGCAGGTGTATTTCGGCCTGGGGGGCGAGCTCGAGCTGCACTGGCTGGGTCGGCAAATTTCGGCACTGCCGGTAGACAGCCGCTGGCAGGTGCTTGCACGCGGTGCCCTGCGCGGCGACCTGTCGGGTCTGGCCCGTACGTTGACGGCCAATGCGCTGCAGATGGCCGCTGATGAAAGCGAGCCTGAACGCGTGCTGTCATCCTGGCTGCTGCGCCAGGGGGTGCGACTGGATCGCTATCGGCAGTTGCTGGCAGACATCCGCGCCAGCCAGTCAATCGACATGGCGATGGTGTCGGTCTTGCTGCGCGAACTGCGTGGCATGGGTTGATCTGCTCGGCAGGTGGAAAAGGGGGCGCCGTGCAAGCTGCGCCCCCTGTATCTTTGAGTGGTGCGCGCGAGTGATGCCTCAATGGCCAGGGTGCGCACGCCGCTCCTGCTGACTTAGGGCGGGTGGATCGGTTATCATCGCGCTTTCCCGCAGTGCTGTACTCATGACCAAATACGTCTTCGTTACCGGTGGTGTCGTGTCCTCTCTGGGCAAGGGCATCGCGGCGGCCTCTCTGGGGGCCATTCTCGAGTCCCGTGGCATCAAGGTCACGCACCTCAAGCTCGACCCCTACATCAACGTCGATCCGGGCACGATGAGCCCGTTTCAGCACGGCGAGGTCTTCGTTACTGAAGACGGTGCCGAAACCGACCTCGACCTCGGCCATTACGAGCGCTTCACCAGCGCCAAGATGAGCCGGCGCAACAACTTCACCACCGGCCAGATCTACGAGTCGGTGCTGAAGAAAGAGCGTCGCGGCGAGTATCTGGGCAAGACCGTGCAGGTCATCCCGCACATTACCGACGAGATCAAGGCCTACGTGAAGCGGGGCGCCGAGGGCGCCGACGTGGCGATCGTCGAGGTGGGCGGTACGGTGGGCGACATCGAGTCGCTGCCTTTCCTCGAGGCCATTCGTCAGATGGGTTTCGAAGAAGGTCGCAACGGCACCTGCTTCATCCACCTGACGCTGCTGCCCTACATTCCCACTGCCGGTGAGCTCAAGACCAAGCCGACCCAGCATTCGGTAAGGGAGTTGCGTGAGATCGGCATCCAGCCCGACATCCTGCTGTGCCGTGCCGATCGTCCGGTCCCGCTCGACGAACGGCGCAAGATCGCATTGTTCTGCAACGTCATGCTTGAAGCCGTCATCGAGTGCCTGGATGCTGACTCTATCTACAAGATCCCGAGCCAGTTGCACGATCAGATGCTGGACCAGATCGTCTGCCACAAGCTCGACATCCTCGCCCGCGCGGCCGACCTGTCGGTGTGGGAGAAGCTGATCCATGCTCTCGAGAATCCGAAGCAGACGGTCAATGTCGGCTTTGTTGGCAAGTACGTGGACCTCACCGAGTCGTACAAGTCGCTGATCGAGGCGCTGAACCACGCCGGCATGCACACCGAGTCGAAAGTGAAGATCCACTATATCGACTCCGAAGACATCGAGCGTGACGGCTGCGACGTGCTGCAGACGATGGACGGAATCCTGGTGCCGGGCGGCTTTGGCAAGCGCGGTACCGAGGGCAAGATCGCCGCCATCCGCTTTGCGCGCGAGAACAAGGTGCCTTACTTGGGCATCTGCCTGGGCATGCAGCTTGCGGTGGTGGAGTTCGCCCGTGACGTGGCGGGTATGGAAGGTGCGCACTCGACCGAGTTCGAGCGCGACACGAACTTCCCTGTTATTGGCCTCATCACCGAATGGAAGGACCGCACGGGCAAGGTCGAGAAGCGTACCGAGGAGTCCGACCTTGGCGGCACGATGCGCCTTGGCGGCCAGATCTGTCAGCTCAAGGAAGGCACCCTGGCGCGCGAGATCTACGGTGAAGCCGAGATCATGGAGCGCCACCGCCATCGCTACGAGGTGAACAACACCCTGCTGGCGAAACTCGAGGAGAACGGTCTGGTGGTGTCGGGCCGTGCGCCGGTCACCGACCTGTGCGAGATGGTCGAACTTCCCGTCGACATGCATCCGTGGTTCGTCGGCTGTCAGTTTCACCCTGAATTCACCTCCAATCCGCGCAAGGGTCATCCGCTATTCACCGCCTACGTCAAGGCGGCGATTGCGCGCAAGCAGGCAGCGGCCTGAAGGAGCAAAGCATGAAGCTGTGTGGCTTTGAAGTCGGTCTGGACAAGCCGGTGTTCCTCATTTCCGGCCCCTGCGTGGCTGAATCCGAGCAGATGTGCATCGACATAGCTGGGCAGATGAAGGAAATCTGCGCTGAGCTCGGCATTCCTTACATCTTCAAGGCGTCTTACGACAAGGCGAACCGCAGCTCGGGCAAGAGCTTCCGTGGTCACGGCATGGATGCCGGTCTGAAGATCCTGGCGGCGGTCAAGCAGCAGCTCGGTCTGCCGGTGCTGACCGACGTGCACTCGATCGAAGAAATACCACTTGTGGCCTCGGTCGTCGACGTGCTGCAGACGCCGGCTTTCTTGTGCCGTCAGACCGACTTCATTTACGCGGTCGCAGCCAGCGGCAAGCCGGTGAATATCAAGAAGGGCCAGTTCCTTGCTCCCGGCGACATGAAGAATGTCGCCGACAAGGCGCGCGAGGCCAATGGTGGTGCCGACACCATCATGGTGTGCGAGCGCGGCGCGTCCTTCGGCTACAACAATCTTGTCTCGGACATGCGTTCGCTCGCCATCATGCGCGACACCGGCTGCCCGGTGGTGTTCGACGCCACGCATTCGGTGCAGCTGCCCGGCGGGCAGGGCACGGCCTCCGGTGGCCAGCGCGAGTTCGTGCCGGTGCTGGCACGTGCGGCGGTCGCGGTCGGGGTGGCAGGGCTGTTCATGGAAACTCACCCGGATCCTGCCAAAGCTTTGTCCGACGGCCCCAACGCCTGGCCGTTGCCGAAGATGAAGGCGCTGCTGACGACGCTCAAGGACATCGATGCGCTGGTCAAGCGCCAGGGCTTTCTCGAGACGACGCTCTGAGAACAGGTTTTGGGGGGATGGGGTATCGGACGCACGGATAAGCACTATCGCCAGTCGCTGCTCACGAGGTGGTCGGCAGGCGCGAGCATTCCTACCTCCGGTTCACGTCCCCGCGTGATCGATTCGAATCATCCGT
>DAORUJ010000190.1:0-5229 GCA_035433105.1 Thauera sp. | reverse complement strand
CAAAGGACATTCATGACGGACGTCTACATCTACGATCACGTGCGCAGCCCGCGCGGCAAAGGCCGTGCCGACGGCGCACTGAGTGAAATCACCCCGGTGCAACTGGCCGCCCAGATGCTGCAGGCGGTGCGCGACCGCAACGCACTCGACAGCACGCTGATCGAGGACGTGTTGCTCGGCTGTGTGGTGCCGGTGGGCGAACAGGGTGGCAACATCGCCCGCGTCGCCGCACTGGTCGCCGGCTTCGATCACGGCGTGCCCGGCATGCAGCTCAACCGCTACTGCGGTTCGGGCCTTGAGGCCGTCAATTTTGCTGCCGCCAAGGTTGCCTCAGGCCAGGTGGACATGGCGATCGGCGGCGGCGTGGAGAGCATGTCGCGCGTACCCATGGGCAGCGACGGCGGCGCCATGGCGCTCGATCCGCAGGTTGCGTTCAAGATGTACTTCACCATGCAGGGCGTGAGTGCCGACCTGCTCTCCACCCTTTACGGCTTCACCCGCGAGCAGTGCGACGCCTACGCGGCAGAAAGCCAGCGTCGCGCCGCGCAGGCGTGGGCAAACGGCTGGTTCGATCGCTCGGTGGTAGCAGTGAAGGACGTGCTGGGTCTGCCGGTGTTGAGCCGGGACGAGGCGATCCGCGCCGACACCACGCTCGCATCGCTTGCCGCCCTCAAGCCTGCTTTCCTCGACATGGGCACGCAATACGGCTTTGACGGCGTGGCGCTGCTGAAGTACCCACAGATCGAAGCCATCCAGCACATGCACCACGCCGGCAACAGCTCGGGCATCGTCGATGGCGCCGCTGCCGTGCTGGTGGGCAACGCCGAAGTTGGCGAGCGTGCCGGACTCAAGCCGCGCGCGCGCATCCGCTCGGTCGCCACCGTCGGCTCCGAGCCCACGCTGATGCTCGACGCCCCCAGCTTCGCGGCGCAGAAAGCGCTGAAGAAGGCCGGCATGACCGCCGCCGACATCGGCCTGTGGGAGCTCAACGAAGCCTTCTCGTCAGTGGTGCTGTGCCTGATGGAGCGCCTCAACGTTGCGCACGATCGCATCAACGTCAATGGCGGCGCGATTGCCATGGGCCACCCGCTGGGCGCCACCGGCGCCATGATCCTCGGCACCCTGCTCGACGAGATGGAACGCCGCCAGGTCGGCACCGGCCTCGTCACCCTGTGCGAAGCCGCGGGCATGGGCACCGCCACCATCATCGAGCTCGTCTGAGCCGCCCCGGGAACAGTTCAAGGAAACAGTCATGAGTGAAGTCATTCACGTCTCGGTGGACGCCGACGGCATCGCCACCCTTCTTTTCGATCGCACCGACAGCAACATGAACGTCATGGACATGAAGTTCATGGACGAAATGGAAGTCGCAGTCGAGCGCCTCGCCACCGACGCTGCAATCAAGGGCGCCATCTTCACCTCGGGCAAACCGGTGTTCGCCGCCGGCGCCGACCTCAAGCAGATGGAAGCCTCGCTGGACCAGGCTGACGAGCTGCCCCTGGCCGAACGCCTCGCGCGCAACGCCTCGCTGTCCAAGCTGCTGCGGCGTATGGAAACCTGCGGCAAGCCGGTCGCCTGCGCGATCAACGGCACCGCGCTCGGCGGCGGGACCGAAATTGCGCTGGCCTGCCACTACCGCGTCGTGTCCGACAGCAAGGGCATTCAGCTTGGCCTGCCGGAGGTACAGGTCGGTCTGCTGCCAGGCGGCGGCGGCACGCAGCGCGTACCGCGCCTGATCGGCATCCAGGCCTCCATGCCGGTGGTGATGGAAGGCCAGGCGCTGTCGGCGGAGAAGGCACTGAAGATGGGCCTGATCCACAAGATCGTGCCCGCCGACCAGTTGCTCAGTGAGGCGCGGCGCTGGCTCGTCGAGGACGGCGACGCGGTGCAGCCCTGGGACAAGAAGGGCTTCAAGGTGCCCGGCGGTGCCGGCCCCTCGGCACCCGCCGTGGCGCAGATGCTGGTGGTCAGCAACGCCATGCTGCAGGCCAAGACCTTTCACAATCTGCCCGCGCCCAAAGCCATCCTGTCCTGCCTGTACGAAGGCCCGCAGCTGCCGATGGACAAGGCGCTGGCGGTGGAGTCCAAGTATTTCACCCAGCTCCAGATCGACCCGGTGTCGCGCAACATGATCCGCACCCTGTTCATCAACAAGGGCAAGGCAGACAAGCTCATGCACCGCCCTGAAGGCATCCCCAAGACCAGTTTCCGCAAGATCGGCGTCGTCGGCGCCGGCCTGATGGGTGCAGGCATCGCCTTCCACTGCGCCAAGCTGGGCATTGAAACCGTGCTCATCGACCGCGACCAGGCTGCCGCCGACAAGGGCAAGGCCTATTCCAGCAAGCGTCTGGAGCGGGACATCAGCAAGGGCCGCAGCACCCAGGACAAGGCCGACGCCATCCTCGCCCGCATCCACCCGACCACCGACTATGCCGCCCTGGCCGATGTCGAGCTGGTGGTGGAAGCGGTGTTCGAGGACCGTGCGCTCAAGGCCGACATCACACGCAAGCTCGATGCGGTGCTGGCGCCGCACGCGGTGATCGCCTCCAACACCTCCGCGCTGCCGATCAGCGAACTGGCCGAAGCCGGCGCCCACCCGGAGAACTTCATCGGCATGCACTTCTTCTCGCCGGTCGAGCGCATGCCGCTGGTCGAGGTCGTGCGCGGTCGCAAGACTTCGCCCGCAGCACTGGCGCGTGCGCTCGATCTGGTGCAGGCGATGAAGAAGACGCCGATCGTGGTCAACGACGGCCCCGGCTTCTTCACCAGCCGCTTCATCGGCGCCTACATCAACGAAAGCCTGGCAATGGTCACCGAGGGCGTCAATCCGGCCCTGATCGAAAACGCAGCGAAGATGGCCGGCATCCCGGTTGGCCCGCTCACCGTGTCCGACGAGATCGGCCTCGACACCGCCTACCACGCCAGCCAGCAGCGCAAGAAGGACGAAGGCGCAGCGTTCAAGCCCAGCCCCACTTTCCTCCTGGTAGAAAAGCTGGCTGGCGAACTGGGCCGCCACGGGCGCAAGAACGGCAAGGGCTTCTTCGACTACGCCGCCGACGGCAGCAAGAAGCTGTGGCCAGGCTTGGCGGAGTTCTTCCCGCAACTGACCGAGCAGCCCACGGTCGATGAGGTCAAGGCGCGCATGCTCTACGCCCAGCTCGTCGACGCTGCCAAGGCCATGGCCGACGGCGTGCTGATCGACCCGGCCGACGGCGATGTCGGATCCATCCTCGGCGTGGGCTTCCCTGCTTATCTGGGCGGACCGTTCTCGATGATGGACACAATCGGCATCGCGGGGGTGGTCACCGAGTGCGAGCGCCTTGCCGCGCGCTATGGCGAGCAGTACGCCGCACCGCAACTGCTGCGCGACATGGCGGCGAAAGCTCAGACCTTCTACGGCGCAAGCCGCGTCACCCCGCCGGCAGCCACACACTGAACGCCGGCTCCATCACCACGAATCGCAAAACCGCCGCGGTCCGGACCACGGACTGCGGCGGCGTACCAGGGAGTACAGCGTGAACTTCGACTTTTCCGACGACCAGCGCCTGCTGCAGGATGCGGTGCGCACCATGCTGGCCGAAACCAGCACCTCGCAGGCGGTGCGCGAGGTGCTTGAAGGCCGGGCAACACATTGCGACGCCGTGTGGCGCAACCTCATCGACATGGGCGCCGCCGCCGCGGCAATCCCCGAGCAATACGGCGGTACCGGCCTCGGCTATCTGGAGCTTTGCCTCGTCGCCGAAGAAGCGGGCCGTCACCTTGCCGCAGTGCCCCTGTCGTCCAGCTTTTATGTGGCTGCCGAAGCCATCCTGCGCGCCGGCAGCGAAGCGCAGAAGCAGCACTGGCTGCCGCAAATCGCCAGCGGCAAGCTGATCGCCACTGCAGCACTGGGCAGCCGCGAGCGCTATCGCAAGGCGGCCCCTCTGAGCTTCGATGGCAAGACGCTTAATGGCACCAGCTCCGCATTGAGCGATGGCGGCATCGCTGGCCTGGCCGTGTTGCGGGTGCGAAAAGAGACCGGCGATGCGCTCGTGCTGGTCGACCTCGCTGGCGCCGGCGTGAGCCGCAAGGCGCTGCCCAGCCTCGATCCCACCCGGCCGCTGGCCGAGATCCGTTTCGACAACACCCCGGCGGAAGCGCTCGCCGGCGCCGATGCGGCCACCGTCGCCACCCGCGTGCTGGATGGCGCAGCGGTGCTGATCGCCTTCGAACAGGTCGGCGGGGCGGCACGCATCCTCGAGATCACGCGTGACTACACGCTGGAGCGCAAGGCCTTTGGCCGCCAGATCGGCAGTTTCCAGGCCCTCAAGCACAAGATGGCCGACATCTACACCGGCATCGAACTCGCCCGCGTGCACGCCTATTACGGTGCCTGGGCGCTGGCATCCGACGCGCCCGAACTACCCCGGGCCGCTGCCGCGGCCCGCGTGTCCGCCACGCGCGCCTTTGTGGTCGCGGCCGAAGAAAGCATCGAACTGCACGGCGGCATCGGCTTCACTTGGGAGATGGACTGCCACCTCTTCTATCGCCGCGCCCGCCAGCTCGGGCAATGCATCGGCAGCGAACACGCCTGGCGTGCGCAGCTGGCAGACGAACTCATCAAGGAGGCCGCGTAAGCGGAACGCACCCTCATGGACTTTCGAGACACCCCCGAAGAAGCCGCTTTTCGCGCCGAAGTGCGGACCTGGCTGGAAGCCAACGGCAAGAAGCGCAGCCGCCCCGATGAAGTGTTTGGCGAAGGCCTGGACGATGCTGCCAAGCTCGCCGCCGCCAAGGCCTGGCAGGCAAAGAAGGCCGCTGCCGGTTACGCCGCCATCGCCTGGCCGAAAGAAGCCGGCGGCCGTGGCGGCACGCCGATGCAGCAGGTGATTTACCAGCAGGAAGAAGCCGCGTATCTCGTGCCCGGCATGATCTTCGAAATCAGCATCGGCATGGGCCTGCCCACGGTGATGATGTGGGCCGCGCCCGAACTCAAGGCCCGCTTCCTCCGCCCCGGTCTGGCCGGAGAGGAAATCTGGTGCCAGCTGTTCTCCGAACCCGCTGCCGGCTCGGACACCGGCGGCGTGCGCACACGCGCAGAGCGCGACGGCGACGACTGGGTCATCAACGGTCAGAAGGTATGGACCTCCGGCGCCCACTTCTGCGACTACGGCATCCTGCTCACCCGCAGCGACTGGGACAAGCCCAAGCAGGAAGGCCTGACCATGTTCATCGTCGACATGAAGGCGC
>DAORUJ010000189.1:3335-5271 GCA_035433105.1 Thauera sp. | reverse complement strand
AACCCGTCTTCTCGATCGAAAAGCTGTACGTCAAGGATCTGTCGCTCGAAGTCCCTGGCGCCCCGCAGATCTTCCTCGAGCGCGAAACCCCGCAGGTCAATGTCCAGCTCCGTACCGAAGGTCAGAACATCGACGAAGGCGTCTACGAAGTGACACTGACGGTCACCGTTTCCGCCACGATCGGCGAGGATCGCACCTTGTTCCTGGTCGAAGTGGCGCAAGGCGGCATTTTCCAGATCCGCAACGTCCCCGAGGCCGATCTCGAGCCGGTGATGATGATCGGCTGCCCGAACATCCTGTTCCCGTATGCGCGCGAAGCCGTGTCGGACGCCGTCACCCGTGCGGGCTTCCAGCCCGTGCTGCTGTCGCCGGTCAACTTCGAGGCCCTGTACCAGTCACAGCGCGAGCAGGCCGCACAACAAGGCGCGGGCGACGCTCCGATCCAGTGACCAAATCGAGTGCCATGAACGCCCTGCGCCGCCCCACTCTGCCCTGCCTCGCCGCCATGCTCCTCGCGCTGGTTGCGGCAGGGCCGGCGCAGGCGATCGAATTCCGCTCGCTGAGCGAAGCGGCAATCCTGTACGACGCCCCCTCCGAACAGGGCAAGCGCCTGTTCATCCTTCGTCCCGGAACACCGGTCGAGGTGGTGGTGACGCTGGACAAGTGGATCAAGGTTCGCGAACCCGGCGGCTCCCTCAGCTGGGCCGAGCGCCGCGTGCTGGCCAAGGCCCGCACCCTCCTTGTCACCGCAGACCGTGCTGCAATCCGGCGCGAGCCGCGGGAGGGGGCTGCGCTCAGCTTCGAAGTCACGCGCAACGTCGTGCTCCAGCTCATGGAGCCCGCCACGCTTGGCTGGGTCAAGGTCCGTCACGCCGACGGGCTCGAAGGCCACATCCGCGTCAGCGACGTCTGGGGCCTGTGATGCACAGCGGGAGCCGTCAGCGCATCGCCGTCTTCGGCGCGGGCGCTTGGGGAACCGCGCTTGCACAGGCATTCAGCGCCTCACACGAGGTCTGTCTGTGGGGCCGCGACGCGGAACACTTGCAGACGGTTGCACAAACGCGCGAAAACCGTCGCTACCTGCCCGATGTCCGCCTTGAAGCCAGCCTGCAGCTCGAAAGCGACTTCGCCCGCGCCGCACAGGACGCCGACCTGCATCTTGTCGTCACCCCGCTGGGCGGATTGCGCGACACGGTACGCGCCCTGCATCGCCTGCAGCCCGGCACGCCATTGCTATGGGCCTGCAAGGGGCTCGAAGCCGGCAGCGGCCGCCTTCCCCACGAAATCGTCACCGAGGAACTCGGCCCCGGATCGGCCAGCGGGGTACTGACCGGCCCGAGCTTCGCCGCCGAAGTCGCGCGCGGGCAGCCGACCGCCATCACCCTGGCAGCCAGCGACGAAGACTTTGCCCGACACTGGGTGGCAACGCTGCATCAGCCACAGCTGCGGATCTACGCCAACACCGATCTCGTCGGCTGCGAAATCGGCGGTGCGATCAAGAACGTGATGGCCATTGCCGCCGGGGTGTCGGACGGCATGGGTTTCGGGCTCAATGCGCGCGCTGCGCTGATCACCCGCGGTCTCGCAGAGATCGCCCGCCTTGCCACCGCACTGGGTGGCCGCGGTGAAACACTGATGGGCCTCAGCGGCATGGGCGACCTGATCCTGACCTGCACCGGTGATCTCTCGCGCAACCGCCGGGTGGGGCTCGAACTGGCCAAGGGCAGCACGCTCGCCGACATCCTGCGCGACCTGGGCCATGTCGCCGAAGGCGTATCGACGGCACGCGAGGCGGTCGAACTCGCCCGCCGACATCGTACCGAAATGCCCATCTGTGAAGCCGTCGACGCACTGCTGCATCACGACCTCGATGCCCGCGGCGCAGTCGAAAAATTGCTCGCGCGCGACCCTCGCCACGAGTAGTGCTGTAGTGCTG
>DAORUJ010000189.1:0-3235 GCA_035433105.1 Thauera sp. | reverse complement strand
GTAGTGCTGTAGTGCTGCCAGACCGGGCCCCGGCACAACCAAGCCGGCCACCAACCGCTGCAAACATCCGCACTACCCGCCCGTGCCTCACACGGCGCCTGCAAACTCCTGCTGGCGCCAGGCCTCATAGATCACAACCGCCACCGCGTTCGACAGATTCACGCTGCGATTGGTCGGCCGCATCGGGATGCGGAGACGCGCATCAGTCTCGAAGCAATCCAGCAGATCAGCGGGCAGGCCGCGGCTTTCCGGGCCGAACACGAACACATCGCCCTCACGGTAGGCAACTGTGTCGTGCCGACGCGAGCCACGCGTGCTGAGCGCAAAAAAACGTCGTCCCTCCAGCATCGCACGGCACTGCTCCCAGTCACGATGAACGCTGACGCAGGTCAGGTCGTGATAATCCAGGCCCGCGCGGGCGAGTTGTTTGTCGGACAGATCGAAACCCAGCGGCTCGATCAGGTGCAGTCGACTGCCCGTATTGGCCGCAAGGCGAATGATGTTGCCGGTATTGGGCGGAATCTCGGGCTGGTAGAGGACGATCTCGAACATCGGAACAGAGCAAGCGAACAGCGCCTGGCGCGCGAAGCCGGCACTGTAGCTCAGGCTGACGTCGGTGTGCGGGCCAGCACCAGATTCGTGACCCGACGCGCGCCCTGGCGCTTGAGACAACGCGCCAGTTCGTTCAGGGTTGCGCCCGTCGTCATCACGTCGTCGACCACCAGCACGTGCTGCCCCTCCAGCGCCAGCTCACAGGCAAACACCCCACGCGGACTCAGCAGACGTTCGACACGACCGAGCGACGCCTGTGCCGGCGTATCGTGCAGTTTGCGCACGCGTGCCAGCTCCATCGGCAGGCCGCACGCGCGAGCCAGCGGCCGCGCAATCTCAACCGCCTGATTGAACCCCCGCTCTGCCAGCCGGCGCGCATGGAGCGGCATGGGCACGATCAGGTCGGCATCGAGCACGAGCTGCTCGCCCGCCTCAAGCAGCTCGCGGGCGAAGAAACTGGCGATGGACAACTGATATCCATACTTGAGCGACTGGACGAGTTGATCAATGGGAAACGCGTAGTCGAACACCGCTCGCGTGGCATCGTACTCGGGCGGATCGCGCAGGCACTGCCCGCAGGGACCGCCATCGAGGCCGGGCAAGGCGCAGATCGGGCAGGCCGAGGGCGGCCGGCGCGGCAGTTCGGCAAGGCAGGCCGCGCACAGCGCATTCCCTGCAGCCTTCTCACCACAGATCAGGCAATCCTGGGGTATCAGGGCGTCCAGCAGCCTGCCAAACAGCAGACGCGAAGCTCGAACTGGGTTTGACAAGATTTCGACCGATGGCAGAACATGCAGGGCGGTCCATTACAGTCCCTGAGGGCAAAAATGACAACGCCCTTAATCGAAACAGATTGTGCGATGTGCAAACACAGTGCTGCAGCAGGCTTCGACTCGACCCAGCGAGCGGACGCTCGTGACCGGGTGATACCCCGCGTTAAAACGCTTCTCGCGGAGACTCTCGCGCCGTGAGCGAAATGATTGCCGGCGACGACTTTATCCTCGATCGCAGCCTGCTGCGACGGCGTTTCGGTCGCGCAGCGCCCAGCAGTGATGGGGCCGATGTGCTGGCACGCGAGATCGCGCGCCGCATGGACGAGCGCCTCGACTACATCCGCCTGGAACCAACGCGGGTGCTTGATCTGGGCTGCGGCACCGGCGCCGACCTGCCACGGCTGATGCAGCGCTTTCCCCAGGCCACAATGCTGGCGGCCGATTTCGCGGCGCCGATGTTGACGCGCGCCGGCATCCGTGTGCGCGGTGAGGCGCAGGCGCCAGGCCTGCTGCGCCGTTTGCTGGGCAAAGGCCGGACCGAGCTGCCGCACGTGGTAGCCGACGCCTGCTGCCTGCCCTTCGCTCGCGGCAGCATCGGCATGGTGTGGTCCAACCTGATGCTGCCGGCGCTGGACGACCCGCTGCCCGCGCTGCAGGAAATCCACCGCAGCCTCGAAGTAGGCGGCCTGCTGATGTTCTCCACCCTGGGTCCCGATTCGCTGCGCGAATTGCGCGCAGCGCTTCCGCAAGGCGCCGGCGAGCGCGTGCACCGCTTCATCGACATGCACGACCTGGGTGATGCACTCGTGAAGGCGGGGTTTGCCGACCCCGTCATGGACATGGAAATGCTGACCCTGACCTACACCGAAATGGACGGACTGCTGCAGGATCTGCGCGCAACCGGCGCCAACAACGCCGCCCACCGCCGCCCACGCGGGCTGTCCGGTCGCCGCGGCTGGGCCGAGGCGCGCGCCAGTTATGAGGCATTGCGACAGGATGGACGGCTTCCCGCAAGCTTCGAGATCATCCAGGGCCATGCCTGGAAAGCCGCGCCCAAGACCACCGACGACGGCCGTAGCATCGTCCGCTTCCAGCCCCGCCCACCTGCGGGCTGAACGACCGCGCAGTCAAGGACGCACCATCATGCCCTCACAACCCGTCTGGCTGTTCGACCTGGACAACACGCTGCACAACGCCACCCCACACATTTTTCCGCATATCAACCGCAGCATGACCACCTACCTCGAACAGCATCTGTCGCTGTCCGTGGAGCAGGCGAACGCGCTGCGCATGCATTACTGGCATCGCTATGGCGCCACCCTGCTCGGTTTGATGCGCCACCATGGCACCGACCCACAGCACTTCCTGGTCGAAACCCACCGTTTCGATCGGCTACACGAAATGATGGTGTACGACCGTGCACTGCACGGCATGTTGCGCAAGCTGCCCGGTCGCCGTTTCGTGTTTTCCAACGCCCCGCGACATTACGCGCGAGCCGTGCTGGACATCATGGGAATACGCGAACTGTTCGACGACGTGGTCGGGATCGAAGACCTGGACTATCACCCCAAACCCGGCATCCGCGGCTACCGCAAACTGCTTTCGTCGCGCCGCCTGAATCCGGCGCGCTGCATCATGCTGGAAGACTCGGCGGTGAATCTACGCACAGCGAAGCGCCTTGGCATGCGCACCGTGCTCGTCGGCCGCAACCTGCGCACGCCCGCCTATGTAGACCTGAAGCTGGCTTCGATCCTCGACCTTCGGCGCCAGGTCGGACGCCTGCTGGGCTAACAAGCCCTGCAGGATCAGCCGTGGCGCATGAAGACCGCGCCAGCACCGTAGCCCACCCGCAGCTGAGCGTGCGTAGCGACGAAACCGAGCCGGCGCCAATAACCAAGCGCATCCGCCAG
>DAORUJ010000188.1:0-5367 GCA_035433105.1 Thauera sp. | reverse complement strand
CCGAGGCGCTGGAGACAGCCGCCGTGTGCTCGCTGGACGGCAGCTTCGATGCCACCCGCTGGGCGCAGCGGCCGTTTCGTGGGCCTCATCACAGCGCATCCGCGGCGGCGCTGGTCGGTGGAGGCGCAACCCCGCGGCCAGGCGAGATTTCGCTCGCTCACAATGGAATTTTGTTTCTTGACGAACTCCCCGAATTTGACCGGCGGGTGCTCGAATCTCTGCGTGAACCGCTGGAAACCGGCCACATCAGCGTATCCCGCGCGCGGCGGCGGGCGGACTTCCCCGCGCGCTTTCAACTGGTTGCCGCGATGAACCCCTGCCCCTGCGGCTACTCCGGCCACCCGCGCAAGGCCTGTCGGTGCTCGCCCGAGCAGGTGGCGCGTTATCGAGGGCGGCTATCGGGGCCGCTGCTGGACCGCATCGATCTGGTGGTGGAAGTGCCGGTGCTGGCCCATGAAGACCTCGTCAGCGCCGCACCTGCGCCGTCGTCAGCCGAGGTTCGCGACCGCGTCGTGCTGGCCAGGGCAAGGCAGCTCGAGCGTCAGGGCATGGTCAACGCCCGCCTCGATAGCCGTGCTGTCGAGCGCTACTGTCTGCCCGACCGGGCGGGCAGTGATCTGCTGCAACAGGCAATGACGCGGCTCGACATGTCGGCGCGCGCCTATCACCGCATCCTGCGGGTGGCGCGCACGCTGGCCGATATGGCGGGGACAGCCCAGCCGGGTGTGGCGCAGGTGGCCGAGGCCATCCAGTACCGTCGTAGCCTGGATGGGCGCTGAGATGGGTTGAATCCGCAGTCGTGGGGTGTGGCTCAACACTGCTGCCAGGGCAGACCGTCGAAGCGCCAGCCGCTCAACGAATTGCGGTGATGGTTTTCGTCGAGATCGCCCTCGAAGCCGTACTGAACGTTGAACACCTGCTCGAAGCCGGCGTCGATCAGGGCCTGGCCGGCTATTTCGGAGCGGTTGCCCGAGCGGCAGATGAGCAGGATGGGGCGCTTGTCGCCGTTGCCCACGAGCTTACGGAGCTCACCGACGAAGTGCGGGTTCACTTCCCAGTCGGGGCCGTCGTTCCACGACACATGGATGGCGCCGACCGGATGGCCGACGAACAGGAACTCGATTTCACTGCGCACATCGATCAGCAATGCGTCGGGGTTCGCCTGCAGCAAGGCGTGCGCCTCTTTGGGGGTGATGTGCTTCATGCGTCGTTCTCCTTGGGCGTCGGGTTCAGACAACCTCGCCGAGGTAGGCTTCGCGTACCTTCGGGTTGGCGAGCAGTTCGTCGCCGCTGCCGGTGAGCGTGATCTTGCCCGACTCCATCACATAGCCACGCTGGGCGAACTCCAGCGCCAGATTGGCGTTCTGCTCCACCAGCAGGACGGTCACCCCTTCCTTTGACACCGACTGCACGACTTCGAAGATCTTTTCCACCACCAGGGGCGCCAGACCCATCGAGGGTTCATCCAGCAGCAGCAATTTGGGGCGCGACAGCAGCGCGCGGCCAATCGCCACCATCTGCTGCTCTCCGCCCGACAGCGTGCCGGCGACTTGGGGCAGGCGCTCCTTGATCCGCGGCAGCATGCTGTAGACGCGTTCAAGGTCGGCCTCGATGCCGGCCTTGTCGTTGCGCGTGTAGGCGCCCATGCGCAGGTTCTCTTCCACCGTCAGGCGGGTGAAGATGCCGCGTCCTTCGGGCACCAGCGCCACACCGCGGCGCAGGCGCTTGTGTGCGGGCACGGCGTTGATCCTGTCGCCGGCGTACAGGATGTCGCCGCCGGCGATCGGCAGCACGCCGGCAATGGCGTTGAGCGTGGTGGTCTTGCCAGCCCCGTTGGCGCCGATCAGGCAGACCAGTTCGCCCGCCCACAGATCTAGATCGATGCCCTTCACAGCCTGGATGCCGCCGTAGGAAATCTGCAGATTCTTCAACTGCAGCAGGGGAGACGTGGGGTTAGTGTGCATGCTTGCCTCCGCCCAGGTAGGCGGCGATGACTGCTTCGTTCTTCTGCACCACGGCGGGCACGTCCTCAGCGATCTTCTTGCCAAAATCCAGCACCGCGACGCGGTCGCACAAGCCCATCACCAGCTTCACGTCGTGCTCGATCAGCATCACGGTGATGCCGTCGCGGCGGATCTGCTCGATCAGCAGCTTGAGCTGGGCGGTCTCGGTGGCGTTCATGCCGGCAGCCGGTTCGTCGAGTGCAAGCAGTTGCGGCTCGGTGGCCAGTGCGCGGGCAATCTCAAGCCGGCGTTGGTCGCCGTAGGACAGGTTCTTCGACACCACTTCGGCAAAGCGGCCGATGCCCACGTAGTCGAGCAACTCGTAGGCGCGCTGGGTGGTCAGGCGTTCTTCCTCGCGAGTGAAGCGGTTTTGCGTCAGCACCCCCCACACGCCCGCTTTGGTGCGGATGTGGTGGCCGGCCATGACGTTTTCGAGCGCGGTGAGGTCGCGGAACAGGCGGATGTTCTGAAAGGTGCGGGCGATGCCGCGGCCAACGATCTTGTGCGGCTTGCCGCTGGGCAGTTCGCTGCCGTTGAAGACGAACTCGCCGCCATCGGGCGTGTAGGCGCCGGTCAGCACGTTGAAGAAAGTGGTCTTGCCGGCGCCATTGGGGCCGATCAGGCCATAGACCTCGCCCTTGCGGATGGTCAGCGAGACTTCGGTGAGTGCCTGCAGACCGCCGAAGCGTTTGCCGACGTTGCGGGCTTCGAGCAGGGTGATCACTTTGCGCCCTCCTGCTTCATGTTTTTGGCGTGAGCGTAGCGGGCGCGGGCGGGAATCAGCCCCGAGGGCCGCAGCAGCATCATCAGGATCATGGCCAGCGACAGCAGCAGCATGCGCAGCACTTCGGGGTCGAGGATCACGGTGCCGAACAGCGTCTGCTGCACGGGCACGGCCACGTCACGCAGAATTTCGGGCAGCAATGCCAGCACGAAGGCGCCGACGATGGCACCGGCAATATTGCCCATGCCGCCGAACACCACCATCGTCAGCACCGCAATGGACTCCATCAGGCTGAAGCTTTCCGGGCTGACGAAGCCCTGAAACGCGCCGAACAGCGCCCCCGCCACGCCGCCAAAGGTCGCACCGAGTGAGAACGCCAGCAGCTTCATGTTGCGCGTGTTGATGCCGATGGCCTTGGCTGCCAGTTCGTCATCGCGCATCGCCGCCCAGGCGCGGCCGATGCGCGAGATCTGCAGGCGCTGCACAAACAGGATCGACCCCGCCACGCACAGCAGGAAGAAGTAGTAGTACAGGAACAGCGAGTTGATCGAGAAGCTCTCGGTTACCTGCAGGTTGCGCGACAGATCCCAGCCAAACAAGTTGATCGGGTCGATCATGTTGATGCCCTGCGGCCCGTTCGTGATGTTGATCGGGTAGTTCAGGTTGAGCATGAAGATGCGCACGATTTCGCCGAAGCCCAGGGTCACGATCGCGAGATAGTCTCCTCGTAATCGCAACACCGGAAAGCCCAGCATGATGCCCGCCAAGGCCGCGAATGCCGCCCCCAGCGGCAGCACGATCCAGAACGGCAGATGGAGGCCGAAGTGGGGCGAGGCGAGAAAGGCGAAAGAATAGGCCCCGACCGCGTAAAAGGCGATGTAGCCCAAGTCGAGCAGCCCGGCAAAGCCCACCACCAGGTTCAGGCCCAGCGCCAGCATCATGTAGAGCAGGGCAAAGTCCAGAATGCGCACCCAGCTGCGGCCGAACTGCCAGGCAATGATGGGTGCCGCGATGGCGATGATGATGATCAGCCAGCGCGCTGCCATCGGGTTGCGCTTGCCCAGCCAGGGCACGGCGGAGACGAGTTCGTTCATGGTGGTCTGGCCTCCTTATGCCCGGTCCGACACGCGTTCGCCGAGCAGCCCGGTGGGCTTGAAGATCAGCACCAGGCCCAGGATGATGAAGGCGAAGATGTCCTGATAGGACGAGTTGAGGAAGCCGAAGGTCAGGTGTTCGATGTAGCCCGCGCCGAAGGATTCAACCAGGCCCAACACGATGCCGCCCAGCATGGCGCCGCCCAGGTTGCCAATCCCGCCCAGCACCGCGGCGGTGAAGGCCTTCAGGCCAGGCATGAAGCCCATGCCGTAGTGCGCAATGCCGTAGTTGCTGGCGAACATCACCCCCGCGATAGCGGCCAGCGCGGCACCGACGACGAAGGTAAAGGCGATCACGGCGTTGGTGTCGACCCCCATCAGGCTGGCGACACGGTGATTCTCTGCGGTGGCGCGCATCGCACGACCGATCTTGCTGCGCGTCACCAGCAGCGACAGGCCGATCATGATCGCCGCCGAGGCGACGATGATGACGATCTGCACCGGGGTGATGAACACGCCCGGAATCGGCTCCAGCGGCGTGGTCGAGATGAGCTGTGGAAAGGTGTGGTAATTGCGGCCCCAGACTATCATCGCCAGGGTTTGCAGCAGGAAGGACATGCCGATGGCAGTGATCAGCGGCGCCAGACGGGGTGCGTTGCGCAGCCGTCGGTAAGCGAGCCGCTCCATTAGAAAGCCGAGCGTCATGCACACCGGAATGGCCACCATCAGCGCAATCGTCAGCATGTAGATCGGTGACAGGCCGGGTGCCACACCCATCAAGAACATCATGGTCTGCAGTGCGGTCAGCGCGCCGACCATCAGCACGTCGCCATGGGCGAAGTTGATGAGGCCGAGAATGCCGTACACCATCGTGTAGCCCAGCGCGATCAGCGCATACACGCTGCCGATCACCAGGCCGTTGATGAGTTGCTGGATGAGGGTTTCCATTTTGAGCTTTCAGCGCTGAAGGAAGGTCAGAGTGGCCCGCGTGCCGCTTGGGTGCATGCGGGGGAGAGGGGCAAGGTCTGGAGGCTGGCGGTGAGACATCCTGCAGGCCTTGCCCCTCACGCCGGGGGCGTGAGGGATCGCCTTGGGGCAGGGCTTACAGTGCCGACCAGGCGCCGTCCTTGAACTGGTACACGGTAACAGCGCCTTCCTTGATGTCGCCCTTGGCGTCGAAGGCGACGTTGCCGGTGACGCCGTCAAAGTTGATCGCCTTCAGCTCGGGCAGGTACTTGGAAGGCTCGACCGAGCCCGCCTTTTCCATCGCCTTCACGATCGCCATTGCCGCATCGTAGGCATACGGGGCGTAGAGCTGCACCTCGCCGTTGAAGCGTGCCTTGTAGTCGGCGCGGAACTTGGCGCCGCCCGGCATCTTGTCCAGCGGCAGGCCGGCCATCGAGCAATAGGTGTTCGAGTTGATGGCATCGCCCGCGAGCTTGATCATCTCCGGGCTGCAGCCGCCGTCGCCGGTCAGGAACTTGGTGCTGATGCCAAGCTGCTTGATCTGGCGCAGCATCGGGCCGGCCTGGGCATCCATGCCGCC
>DAORUJ010000187.1:2650-5386 GCA_035433105.1 Thauera sp. | reverse complement strand
TGCTGGCGCTGGCCTCGCAGGCGGCCGGCCTGCTGGCCGAGCGCTGGTTCTTCTTCGCCCAGGCGCGCCATCCGCAGAACATCTACTACCAGGCCGTGTCGTGACGCCGGCGCTGCCCTTCGTGCGCTGGCTGAAACGTGCGCGAAAATCCCCCTGTGAGCATCCCACCCTCGCGCCCGGCACCTGTCGGCGCACAAGGCAAGCCAACTCTGAAGGACCCGCAGGAAATCGAGGATTTCCTGCTGTACCGGCTTTTTCGTATCACGCACGTCGGCCTGCGTGGGACGGACGACATGTACAAGCGGGAACTCGGAATCTCCCGCCGCGAATGGAGGATCCTGGCGTACCTCGCCCGCACGCCGGATGCGAGCCTGAAGGCCCTGGCGGCGGACGCGGGCATCGACGTGGTCGTGGCGAGCCGGACCGTCGCCGACATGCATTCGCGTGGGCTGGTGGACAAGCGACGCTCCCCGGGCAACAAACGCCTGGTGTGCCTGCGCCTGACCGACGACGGTGTCCAGATCCACGGCAAAGCCAAGCTGATGGCTGCGGCTTACAACCGTTAGCTCGCAGAGTGCCTGACCCACGACGAGGCGTCATTCCTCTTCGAACTGCTGACGAAGCTGGAGCGGCAGGCAGCTCTTCTCACTCGCGACAGGTAGCCTTGGGCCCGTGTCCCCCAAGTGCGTCAGAGGCTTGAACGCACTTCGTCGAACGTCATGCGGCGCGGTCTGGTGACCGCAGATGCATAGCCGCCGAACAACTCAGGGCGGCTGGCGGACGGCGGCAACTGCCGCTCGCTTTGATGGCTGCGCACCGCCTCCAGCAGCATACGGCGGCATTGCGCCATGGGCATGTCGGAAGGCATCAGCTTCTCGCGGGAGCGATCATGCACGCGTCCCTGGCTCTCCTGCACCGCCAGATCTTGCAGCTGCGCGCTGCGAATACCGGTGAAGGACGCACGCCGCTGCAAAGCACGGTCCTGCAGGTAATCGTTCTCGCGCGACCCGCGCGGAAGGTAGGAACCGGGCACCAGCGGTGCATAGTCCTCGCCGACATCCCTGTAGCTATCCAGTTCGGCAGCGGTCAGCGGCCGGTCCTGGTGCCAGCGAATCCGGTACCACCAGCAGTTCTCGTCGTCGATCGGAATGAACAGGTTGATGCGGCTCACGTTGCCCGGCGCCGTGGGCACGATCACGAAGCACGGCAACAGCCACCGCGCGACACGCCAGTACGCGTTCTCCGCACCGGCGTCACGGCGCGCGCCGATCTGCAAACCGTAGTCGGTGCGCTCGGCGAACAGCGTTGGACGTCCGTCCTCGTCCGAATAACGGATCATGTCGCCGATGCCGAATACGTCGGAGCTGGTCTCTCCTTCCTTGTGCAGGAAGGAGATGTGCGAGTAGTCGATGCTGCCTTCGAGCGCCTGCAGGTAGTTGCAGCGCATCAGGCACTTGGAGACATACGTGTGCTCGCCAGGAACCAAAGTGAACGCCAGGGCCGGGGGCAGCGCATGCGGCTCGCCTTTTCCCATCCATGCCCATACGATGCCGCCCCGCTCCTGCGTCGGGTAAGCCGTGGTGGAGAGTCGTTGCATCTGCGCCGGGGTGCAGCTGTCGGTCGGGACATCCACGCACCTTCCGCCGGCATCGAACTTCCAGCCGTGGTAGATGCAGCGCAGGCCCCCCGCCTCGTTGCGGCCGAAGTAAAGCTCCGCCCTGCGATGCGGGCAAAAGGCGTCGAGTAGGCCGACCCGCCCGCTGCTGTCGCGAAACGCGACGAGATCCTCGCCAAGCAGCCGCACGCGCGCTGGGGGGGCGTCAGGCGCCGGCAGCTCCTTGGAGAGCAGCGCGGGCATCCAGAACTCCCGCATCAGTTCGCCCATGGCCGTGCCCGCGTCAGTCCGCGTGAGCAGGTCGTTCTCTTCCGCTTTCATCGTTTTCCCACTCGGGCGCGACGCCGCGTTCATTCCTTGTCGATCTTGATTTTCTTCAGCGCTTGTTCCCAACGAACCGTTTGCTGCTTGAGCATGGTGTCCACCTGCTCCGGGGTGCTCCGGTCGGAGATCATGGCGCCGGCTTGCGCGAGACGATCGCGCACGCCTGGATCCGCGAGTGCCTTCGTGAATTCCTCATTCAGCCGCTGCCGAACGGCTGCTGGCGTCTTCGACGGCGCGACGAGAGCGTACCAAGACACGACCTGCGCATCGGGGAAACCCGCTTCGGCGAAGGTGGGCACGTCGGGCAGATCTTTCACGCGGGTCGGCGAAGCAACCGCTAGGGCGCGCAGCGATCCGCTCGCGACGTGGCCGCGGGCGACGGACATGGGGGACATGGCGAACGCGAGGCGCCCCGTCAGAAGATCGGGCATGCCCGGCGGCACGCCCTTGTACGCAATGGGCTGCAGTTCGATGCCGGAACTCAGCCTTAGCATCTCGGTGTTGAGGTGCATCGAGGTTCCAACGCCGGGCATCAGGTAGTTCAGCTGCCCCGGCCGCTGCTTCGCGTTACTCCACGAACTCCTTTAGCGTCCGCACCGGCAGCGATGCGGGCACCAGCGCCACCACCGGCGCGTTCACGAGTTCCACGATGCCGCTGAAATCGTCGGCCGGATGCCAGGTGCTCTTGCCGGCCGTCAGTCCGGGATTGGTGACGTGGCTAAGCGTAGCCAGCAGCAGCGTGTAGCCGTCGGCCGGACTGCGTGCGACGTGGGCAGCGCCGATCGATCCGCCCGCGC
>DAORUJ010000187.1:0-2550 GCA_035433105.1 Thauera sp. | reverse complement strand
ATCGTCACCGCCCGTGCGGGGTAAGCCTGCGGCAATGCCGGCGTTCCGAAAACCATGGCCAGCGACGCCATGAGCAGCGTACCGAGCATCCTGCGATTCGTCATCGAGTGTCTCCTGTGGGAAAGCCTGTTGGCAGAGTATGTGCTCCAAGCGGCCACGTCGGTGGCGGGACACTTGACGAGCACAATCGTTTTCCGCTGCGGAGGCGACGATTGACTTGGTCAATGGCAAGAGCCGAACGTAGCATCCGCCCACTTCCGCATCGGACACGACATGACCCAGACAGACAACAGCGCCATCGTTGCCACGCCCCTGAACGGGCACATCGGGGCCGAGATCTCTAACATTGACTTGGGCCGGCCCCTGGCGCAAGCCGATTTCGACGGGTTGCAGGCCGCACTCGCGCGCTACGAGGTGCTCGTCTTTCGCGACCAAGACATTTCGCTCGAAGCCCAGATCGCGTTCGCGAAGCGGTTCGGCAACCTGTCCACGCATCCGTTCGCGACGAACCTGCCCGACGTGCCGGAGGTGATCGAGTTCGACAACTCCGGCCGCAACCCCGCCGGGCCGACCGACTCGTGGCATTCGGACGAGACATTCCGCGCCCGCCCGCCAATGGCCACCATCCTGCGGGCTAAGGTCGTGCCACCCTATGGCGGCGAGACGGTGTTCGCCAGCATGACGGCCGCTTACGACGGCCTGAGCGAGCCCATGAAGGTGTACGTCCACCGGCTGCGGGCGCGGCACGACTTCAAGCCCTGGCGCCACATGTTCGCGGGCTCCAAGGCTGCGCGCATGAAGCTCATCGAGCTGGAGGACGAATTTCCAAACCCCATGCACCCGATCGTGCGCATCCACCCGGTGACCGGACGTCGCGTGCTATTCGTGAATCCGCAGTTCACTGTCGGCATTGAGGGGCTGAAGGAAGACGAGGGCCAGACCATCCTGAATTTTCTGTATCGGCAGGCGATGGTCCCCGACTACCAGCTGCGCTTGAAATGGAGGCCGCACACCATCGTGATGTGGGACAACCGGTCCACCCAGCACTACGCGCCGCACGACTACTATCCGCACCGCCGCAACATGGCGCGGCTAACCGTGGAAGGCGGCCCCGTGGATGGCCCAGTCGGCGATTACGAGCCTCAGCCGGAGAACCCGCTGAAGCTGGCACAGCCGCCGTCGCAGGACACCGACGAGAAGAAGCTGCTGCGACCGTTCGAGCGCGCGATGATGTGAGCCTGCGCGCAAGGAGCCCGCTCAGCGCGGCACTTGCGCTCGGCTGTCCGCCTGCCTGAGCATTCGCCGGAAGCGATGAGCACGATCGCCTGCCGGATCGCCACCGGCATGAACAACCATTGCACCGGCACATGCTGCAGCATCCAGTTGGTGATGGCGATGCTCACGATGGTGAGTGCGAACGCAATTGGTACCATGAGGACGGAGCCAACATCTTCTGCGGATGCGTGCCTGGCGGCCAGCGCGGAGAACTGCGGCGATCCGCCGACCACCGTCGCGCCCAGGAACAGTGGGGGCGCCCATTGGAACGCCAACGGCAGCAATCAGGCAGATGCACAGCTGTGGGGGCGACGCGCGCGCTGCCTACGCGCTCGCTCCAGTGCCCGCGCGGCAGAGCCGCGCCGCTGGCCATCACGAGGAAGGACGACGGCGACACCTAGCCCGGATATTTCGCGAGCCCAGGTGCTGCCTAATTCTTGAGCAGTTTCGGGGGTTCGCGGAATTCGTGCGGGTTGGAGGCAGGCTGGTAGGCCTCTTTTTCTGCCGCCCAGGCGTACTACCCCCTTACCCCCCGTTGTTTGTCGGCGTGCCGGGGACAGCACTGTGCGAGGTTCTACGGGGCCAGGGCGCGCGCTGCCATGAGGAACACGTGCTTCGGTCCCTCACCCCAGAGGCTGCGTTGCGGGCCGCCCAGGCTGCCCTGCAAAGTTGCGCGCGCACAGGCTATCAAGTGGCGGTCGCAGTCAGCGACCGTGCGGGCCACCCCCTGGTCATGCTGCGCGATCGCCTCCCTGGACCGCATACGCCGGAAACTGCGATGAACAAGGCCTATACCGCGGTCACATTCAAGATGGACACCCTGGCGTTCGCCCGTGCCACCCAGGCTACGGAGGTATCCTCGGGAATCCGGGAACTGCCGCGCGTGGTCGCCATCGGCGGTGGGCTGCCTATCGATTCCGCCGTCCAGGTTCACTGGTGGGCAGTATCGGCGTGTCGGGTGCGCCCGGCGGAGATGCCGATCACGCCTGCGCGTCAGGCCTCGCCGCCATCAACGACGATCTCGAGTTCTGAACCCCGGCCAGGTCGTCGTGGCGGAGACGAAGCTGTGGCGCAACAACCTTGAGGCAAGGCGCACCGTGCTGGCGCAGATCCTGGACTATGCAAGGAGCTGACCGCCTCAAGGTACGAGACCCTCTCTGGCGCACAAAAGAAACGACGCGGGGAAAGCACGGGTTCTGCTGGTATGGAAAGGTGAACAGAGGATCCGACGCACAAGCCCGGCGGAACATTCCAGCCCGCCTAGTCAGATAACTG
>DAORUJ010000186.1:0-5436 GCA_035433105.1 Thauera sp. | reverse complement strand
GGCAGGTTTTCGGCGAACGCATCGGCAACCACATCACGGCGATTCCCGCCGTACCGAACCTATGGGCGCTGGAGATCGACCCACAGGCGGCAGCGCAAGCCTACCGTGACCGCATTGTCGGCCCGGTGCGAGGCGTGCTGCCCGACGACGTGGTGCGCGGCATCGAAGAATCCCTGTCGGGTGCCTGCACCACGGAAATCGCCGCCTTCGACGAGTTCACGGCCTTGCTGACCGACTCGGCGCTGACGCAGGATTACGCGCACATCATCTTCGACACGGCCCCTACCGGCCACACCATCCGCCTGCTGCAACTTCCGGGCGCGTGGAGCGGTTTTCTGGAAGCGGGCAAGGGCGATGCGTCGTGCCTGGGGCCGCTGGCGGGCCTGGAAAAACAGCGCAGTCAGTACAAGGCTGCGGTGGAGGCACTGGCCGACCCCTTGCGCAGCCGCATGGTGTTGGTGGCCCGTGCGCAGCGCCCCACACTGCGCGAGGCGGCACGCACCCATGAAGAACTGGCCGCCATCGGCCTGTCGCAGCAACACTTGGTCATCAACGGTGTCTTCCCCGCCGGCGAGGCCGAAAACGACCCACTCGCCGCCGCCATCTACCAAAGAGAGCAAGCCACACTGGCCACCATTCCGCAGGCACTGCAGGCCTTGCCTCGGGATCAAATCGCGCTCAAGCCGTTCAACCTCGTCGGCCTCGATGCCCTGCGTCACCTGCTGGTCGATACCGACGCCACGCATGGCGCCGATGCCATCCAGCTGCCCGACCAGATCAATGCGCCAGACTTGTCCGCCCTGGTCAACGAGATTGCCGCCGATGGACATGGACTGGTCATGGTGATGGGCAAGGGCGGCGTGGGCAAGACCACGCTGGCCGCTGCCATCGCCGTGGAGCTGGCGAGCCGGGGCTTGCCCGTGCACCTCACCACCTCCGACCCGGCCGCGCACCTGGCCGATACGTTGGAAGGCTCGCTTCCCAACTTGGCGCTCAGCCGTATCGACCCTCAGGAAGCTACGGCGCGCTACCGCCAGCATGTGATGGAAACCAAGGGCGCGCAGCTCGATGCCGAAGGCCGCGCCCTGCTGGAAGAAGACTTGCGTTCGCCCTGTACCGAGGAAATCGCGGTGTTCCAGGCGTTCTCCCGCGCCATCCGCGAAGGGAAACGGAAGTTCGTGGTGATGGACACCGCGCCCACCGGCCACACCTTGTTGCTGCTCGACGCCACCGGCGCCTACCACCGCGACATTGCCCGGCAGATGGGGGAGACGGGCGTTCACTTCACGACGCCGATGATGCAGTTGCAAGACCCCAAGCAGACGAAGGTGCTCATCGTCTCGCTCGCCGAGACCACACCGGTGCTGGAAGCGGCCAACCTGCAAGACGACCTGCGTCGTGCAGGTATCGAGCCGTGGGCGTGGGTCGTCAACAACAGCGTGGCGGCCGCGCACCCGCATTCCCCGCTGTTGCGCCAGCGCGCGCGCAACGAGCTGCGCGAGATCGACGCTGTGGCCACGAAGCACGCGCAGCGTTACGCCATCGTGCCGCTGCTGACGGAGGAACCGGTGGGTGTGGAACGCCTGCGGGCTTTGGCGAATTGGAGGGTTTCATGATCCGCGCTGCCTCGCCCATGGGCCTGTTCGAGCGCTACCTGACGCTCTGGGTCGCGCTGTGCATCCTGGCCGGGCTGGCTCTGGGCAACCTGATGCCAGAGCTGTTCAGTGCACTGGCAGCCATCGAATACGCCTCGGTCAACCTCATCGTCGCCGTGCTGATCTGGGCCATGGTGTACCCGATGATGATCGCCATTGATCTGGGTTCGCTCAAGGCCGTGGGCCGGCGACCAAAGGGGCTGGTGATCACGCTGACGATCAACTGGCTGATCAAGCCCTTCACCATGGCGGCGCTGGCGGTGCTGTTCTTTGAGTATCTGTTGGCTGATCTGATCAACCCGGGTGATGCTCAGCAATACATCGCCGGCCTGATCCTGCTGGGCGCCGCGCCTTGCACCGCCATGGTCTTCGTGTGGTCACAAATGACTCGGGGCGATCCGAATTACACGCTGGTGCAGGTCTCGGTGAACGACCTGGTGATGGTGGTGGCGTTCGCACCCATCGTCGCCCTGCTGCTGGGCGTCACCGAAATCGCCATCCCCTGGGAAACCTTGGTGCTGTCGGTGGTGCTTTACATCGTGCTACCCCTGATCGCCGGCTGGTGGACGCGCAAGCGCCTGACCGCCCAGGGTGGCGAGGCGGCCGTCTCGGACTTCACCGCGCGCATCAAGCCTGCTTCCATGCTCGGGCTGCTGCTGACCGTGGTGCTGCTGTTCGGCTTTCAGGGCCCGGTGATCCTGGCCCAGCCCACGCTGATTGCGCTGATTGCCTTGCCCATCCTGATCCAGTCCTACGCCATCTTCGCCCTGGGCTATGCCTGGGCCTGGGCCTGGCGCCTGCCGCACCCGATTGCCGCACCCTGCGCAATGATCGGCACGTCCAACTTCTTCGAGTTGGCGGTGGCCGTGGCTATTGGCCTGTTTGGCCTGAACTCGGGCGCGGCGCTGGCCACCGTGGTTGGCGTGCTGGTCGAGGTGCCAGTGATGCTGTCCCTGGTGGCTTTTGCCAACCGCACGCGCGTGCGTTTTGCAGCGTTATGACGAATGTCGGCAAACGGGTATCTGGAACCTCTCACCTAAGGAGCCCATCTATGGACAAGCCGAATGCCTGCTGCGCCTCTGCGGCGCAGCCCAACGTATCGTTGACGTCAATGAGTGACGATGCGCATCGCCGTACCGTGCGAGATGCCTATGCCCAGGTGGCTCAGGTCAGCGGCAAAGGACAAAGCGGCGGCAATGCTTCGAGTTGCTGCGGCGTCAGCGACGATGGCGCCATCAACACGCTCATCTCCACCCGTCTGGGTTACAGCCAGGCCGACTTGGATCTGGCGCCCGCTGGCGCCGACATGGGTCTGGGCTGCGGCAATCCCAAGGCCATTGCCGCACTGAAGCCGGGCGAAACAGTCGTCGACCTGGGATCGGGCGGTGGCTTCGACTGCTTCCTGGCCGTTGGCGAGGTGGGGCGCAGCGGCCAGGTGATCGGCGTTGACATGACCCCGGAGATGGTCTCCAAGGCACGTGCCAATGCGCTAAAGGGTCAATACGAAAACGTGGAGTTCCGCCTCGGCGAGATCGAGCACCTGCCGATTGCCGATGCTGTTGCCGACGTGGTGATCTCCAATTGCGTCATCAACCTGTCGCCCGACAAGCCCCAGGTGTTCCGCGAGGCTTTCCGCGTGCTCAAGGCCGGAGGGCGGTTGGCCATTTCCGACGTGGTCGCGATTGCCCCGCTGCCCGAGGACATGCGCAATGACGCCGCGCTCGTTACCGGGTGCATGGGCAACGCATCGCTGATCGCCGACCTGGAGGCGATGATGCGTGCCGCCGGATTCGAGCAGATCCGCATCCAGCCGAAAGACGAGTCGAAGACCTTCATCGAGGACTGGGCGCCGGGACGCAAGGTCACCGACTTCGTCGTCTCGGCCACGATCGAAGCCATCAAGCCGGGCACCACGCCGTCGCATCTCTCATGACTGAAGGGCCCGTGGGTGCTAAAGCGCTGTGGGCCTTGGCGAGCTGGAGAGTGTCATGGCCCGCGCTGCCTCGCCTATGGGCCGATTCGAACGCTACCTGCCGCTTTGGATGGCGCTGTACGTTCCGAGCGGCCCAGCCTTGGGCTACCTCATGCTTGGGCTGCTCAGCATATTGGCAACCATCGAATACGCCTGGGCCACAGGAACACAGATCCCCAACCCTACGAATTTCTGAGTCGGCATACAGCAATGAATCCAATCACTATTTATCACAACCCCGCCTGCGGCACATCGCGCAACGTGCTCGCCATGATCCGTAACAGTGGCGAGGAGCCTGTCGTCATCGAGTACCTGAAGACACCGCCCGACCGGGCCACGTTGACAGCGCTGATCGCCGCCATGGGCGTGCCGGTACGTGCCGTCCTGCGCGAAAAGGGTACGCCTTATGCCGAGCTGGGTCTCGATGACCCGAAATGGAGCGACGAGCAGTTGATCGGATTCATGCTCCAGCACCCCATTCTTATCAACCGCCCCATCGTGGTCACGCCGCTGGGCACCATGCTGTGCCGGCCTTCGGAGACGGTGTTGGACATCCTGCCCCAGCCGCAGCGCGGTGCATTCAGCAAGGAAGACGGCGAAGCCGTCGTGAATGCGGAAGGCCGCCGTGTCTGAATCCAGAGTTGACCTGCCCAATATCGACACCGCGCTGTTCCAGCAACCCGATGCCCAGCGGCTGATGGCGCCCGAGCGTGCCACCCACGCGCCGCGCTTCCTGCTGCTCTACGGCTCACTGCGTGAACGCTCGTTCAGCCGCCTGGCTGCCGAAGAAGCGGCGCGCATCCTGCGTGCGCTCGGTGGCGAAACGCGAATGTTCAACCCCTCGGGCCTGCCGCTGGTGGACGATGCGCCTCACGATCACCCGAAGGTCAGGGAACTGCACGAACTGGTGCAATGGGCCGAAAGCATGGTGTGGAGTTCGCCTGAGCGCCACGGCGCCATGACCGGCCTGATGAAAACGCAGATCGACTGGATTCCACTGTCCATCGGCGCGGTGCGCCCCACTCAGGGCAAGACGCTGGCGGTGATGCAGGTATCGGGCGGTTCTCAATCCTTCAATGCCATCAACCAGATGCGCGTGTTGGGCCGCTGGATGCGGATGCTGACCATTCCCAACCAGTCCTCGGTGGCCAAGGCATACCAGGAGTTTGATGAAGCAGGACGCATGAAGCCCTCTGCCTACTACGACCGCATTGTGGATGTGATGGAAGAGCTGATGAAGTTCACGCTGCTCACGCGCGATGTGGCACCCTATCTCGTGGATCGCTACAGCGAGCGCAAGGAAAGCGCCGAAGCCCTGAGCAGGCGCGTCAATCAAGCAGCGATCTGAGAACCGCCATCGCAGCAAAAAGGGGGCCGAAGCCCCCTCGCTCAAATCAGACCGCGTTCGGCGAAGGATATGGTGCTGCCACCCGCCACGATGATGTGATCCAACGTGCGAACATCCACCAGCGCCAACGCCTCCTTGAGCCGCTGGGTCAGTACTTCGTCGGCTCTGCTCGGCTCTGGATTGCCGCTCGGATGGTTGTGCGAAACGATGACCGCCGCTGCATTGAGCCGCAGCGCCTCCTTGACCAGCTCGCGCGGATACACCGATGCGCTGTCGATGGTGCCGCGGAACATCTCGGCGTATTCGATCAGGCGATGCTGTGTATCGAGGAACAGCACCGCGAACACCTCGTGCTCGAAGCCGGCCAGCTTGGCGCACAGGTATTCCTTGACCGCCGCCGGCGAAGTGAACGACGCACCGCGCTGCATCTTGTGCTCGATGGCCTGGCGCGCGGCCTCCAG
>DAORUJ010000185.1:0-5453 GCA_035433105.1 Thauera sp. | reverse complement strand
CGTCGATCCTTGCCTACGAGAATGCGAAATTCAATGTCACCCTGGACCAGGTGCGGCAGATCATTGAAATGCCGGATGTGTATTGGGTGGGTGAAATCCATCCGCGTACGCTGAACGATGAAGTGCAGTCACAGATCATCCGCGGCTATTTTGCAGCCGGACAGGCGGGGCCGGTGGGCCCGGGTTACCTGCCCTGGCTTGATTCGCTCGGCTTTCCAGATACTCCAGCCGCCTATCCGGTCGTCGACATCACCGATGACGGCATCGGCAATCGCACGACCACCAGCGGTGACCCGACCCTGCATGTGCTCGGCGACACGAGCAACGCCTCGCGCGTGGTCTTCAACCAGACCTGCGGCAGCGCCGCCGCAAACGGGACGGTTGAAGGACACGGCCACATCAACGCCAACATCGCGCTTGGTTATGACCTGCGCACGAATGCCGGCACGCCGGGTGCGCGTTTCCCGGGCGAGTACCAGCGCGGTCTCGGCATGAACCCGTACGGACGCATTGGCGGCACGCGGATCTTCAATTCCAGCGGCAATTTCGACGAAAGCGCCTGCGGCAATACCGATACCGGCACGATCAAGCAGAGCTACACGGCCGGTGCCCGCATCTCGTCGAACTCCTGGGGTTGCTCGGGTTGCGCATCGCAATACGACGACAGCTCGCAAGCCTATGACGTCGGCACGCGCGACGCCAACCTCGATGTTGCCGGCAACCAGGAGCTGATCACCGTATTTGCCGCCGGCAACAATGGCTCAAGCGCGGGCACGATCGGCACACCCGGCAATGGCAAGAACATGATCACGGTCGGTGCCTCGGAGAACCAGCGCCCGACGGACGAAAATGGCAATTGGACGGATGGCTGCGGGATCGGTCCAAGCGGCGCGGACAATGCCATGGATGTCATTGATTTCTCCTCGCGCGGACCTTCGCCCGGCGGACGCGTCAAGCCGGAAGTCATCGCCCCCGGTACGCATATCACAGGCACGCGCGCCAATCCGACTTCGGGTACGAGCACCTGTGATGGTGCACGACCCGTCGGCAATGCCACCTATGCGGCGTCATCGGGAACCAGTCATTCAACCCCGGCCGTATCCGGTGTGGCCTCGCTCGTCTACTGGTGGGTCGCAAACAACCAGGGTGCGTTGTCGTTTGACGGCGGCAGTGCATCGGCCCCTTCGCCGGCGCTGATGAAAGCCTGGTTGATGGCATTCCCGACCTATCTCACCGGCGTTGCCGCCAATGACACGCTGCCGAGCAACAAGCAGGGTTATGGCATGCCAAACCTTGGCGACATGTTCAGCAACACGCCCACCTTCATCCTCAACCAGAGCCACTTGCTCGACAATACCGGCGAGGTCTGGACCTGGACCGGTGCCGTGGCCGATCCGGCCAAACCGCTGCGTGTCACCCTGGCCTACACCGATGCCGCTGGCGCGATCGGCACCAGTCCGCAGGTCAATAATCTCGATCTGGAAGTCGATGTCGGTGCCACCACCTATCTGGGCAATCGCTTTACCGGCCAGTGGAGCGTGTCGGGCGGCACGGCTGACAACAAGAACAACTACGAGGCGGTGTTCCTGCCTTCGGGTGCCGACGATACCGTGACGATCCGCGTCAAGGCGCTGAACATTGCCGGCGATGGTGTGCCGAATGTCGGCGACACCACCGACCAGGATTTCGCCCTGGTCTGCAACAACTGTGCGCAGACGCCCACGTTCACCATGGCGATCGATCCGGTTGTGGCCAAGGTGTGTACGGCGACGACCTCGTCGGCAGCGTTCAATCTTTCGCTCGGTTCGATTCTCGGTTTCAGCACGCCGGTCACTCTTGCGGCGACCAACAACCCGGTCGGCACGACAACCGGCTTCTCGATCAATCCGGTTCCATTGCCGGGCAACAGCACGCTGACTCTCGGCAATCTGGGCAGTGCGGCGGCGGGCTCCTACACCGTCAATGTCACCGGCACGGCTGCGGCCGAGGTCAAGACGCGCAGCATTGCCCTTGACCTGTTCACCGCCAGTCCGGCCAGCTTTGGCCTGAGCGCCCCCGTCGATGCGGCGACAAATGTGGCCTTGAGTCCGACCTTGAGCTGGACGGCAGCCGGGCAGGCGTCCAGCTACCAGGTCGAGATTGCCACCGATGCCGGCTTCAGCAATATCGTCTACACGGGAAGTTCGACGACAACTTCGCTGGTAGTGGGTACCAGCCTGAACAGTGCCACGCAGTACTACTGGCGGGTTGCCGCCCAGAATGAGTGCGGTGACACCCTGGCAAGTTCCATTTTCTCGTTCTCGACACTGCCGCTTCCCGGCGATTGTTCACTGGGTTCGACCGCGCAGAATGCCTACTCGACGGATTTCGAGGGCGACAATTCCGCCTGGACCAGTTCGGGAACGCAAAACACATGGGCGGTGACGAGCGTCAATCCGCACAGCGGAACCAAGGCCTTCCTGGCCCAGGATGCAACCTCGGTTTCCGATCAGAGACTGGTCTCGCCAACCATGACCCTGCCGACCGGGCAAACGCCGCTGAGCCTGCTGTTCTGGAATCGCCAATCGATCGAAGATCGCACGGGCGGCTGTTTTGACGGCGCAATCCTCGAGATTTCGACCAATGCCGGCAGCACGTGGACGCAGATCAGCAATGCCGAACTGCTGGTCGGCCAGTACCAGGGCCCGATCAGCACGAGTTTCGGCAATCCACTGGCCGGCCTCAACGCCTGGTGCGGTGATCCACAGGCATGGCAGCGCTATGTCGTCAGTCTGGATACCTATGCCGGGCAGACCGTGAACTTCCGCTTCCGCATGAGCAGCGATTCATCGGCCGGACGCGCCCCGGATGGCTTTGTCATCGACGATGTCACGGTCCAGGGTTGCACGGCCGGAAGCGATGTGATCTTCGCCGACGGCTTCGAAGCAACACCGTAATCCTGGCTGCAAGACGAGGCGAACCGCGAGCGCGCGGTTCGCCTTTTCTATGGCCACGGATGGCCTGTATGCCGACAACGCAGGAGCAGTTGTCGGCGATGGCCAACGATGACGTCAGCGCACAGCGCCGACCCATATCAGCAGCTGACTCACATCAGCAATCGACCCGGGTGCCATGTGGGTTCGATCCGTGATCGAACGCTCTGCTTCGAAGCAGTTGCAGGCAATGCCATGGATGACGTCAGCGCACAGCGCTGACCCACAACAGCAGCCGACCCACATCAGCGATCGACCAGAGGGAGCACTGTGGGTTCGATCTGTGATCGAACGCTCTGCTTCAAAGCAGTTGCCGGCGATGGCCACATGCTGGATTGCGCCATGCACCACACGTCATCGTCGATGGCGGCTGGGGCGGCTCTCGTGGAAATCAATCGCACGGCTTGCCTGTCCGAGGCATCCCGGAGCCGGCAACTGCCGTCCCGTCTTGAACACCCGATGATCGCGCGCGCAATGGGCGCGCCGGCGCGATGGCCTCGGCTCAAACCCAGCCGGTCAGGTAGAACAGGCCGATGATGACGAAGACCGATGTCGTCTTGATCAGGGTGATGGCGAAAATGTCCTTGTAACTCTGCCGATGGCTGAGGCCGGTCACCGCCAGCAGGGTGATGACCGCGCCATTGTGCGGCAGGGTGTCCATGCCGCCGGATGCCATCGCGGCGACGCGATGGAGGACTTCCATCGGAATGCCGGCGGCGTTGGCATTGGCGATGAAGCTGTCGGCCATTGCCGCCAGGGCGATGCTCATGCCGCCGGATGCCGAGCCGGTGATGCCGGCCAGCGCGGTGACGGAAACCGCTTCGTTGACCAGTGGATCCGGAATTGCCTTCAGCGCCGTGGCGACCGCGAGGAAACCTGGCAAGGCCGCGATCACCGCGCCGAAACCGTATTCGGAAGCGGTGTTCATCGAGGCCAGCAGGGAGCCGTTGATTGCGCTCTTGCTGCCTTCGGCAAAGCTGGCCACGACATTGCGCCAGGCAAAGACGAACACGCAGACGATGCCGATCAGCAAGGCACCTTGCACGGCCCAGATTGCGGCGATCTTCGAGACCTCCTGCACCACCGGAGCCGGTGAGCCGATCACCGATGGAACAAACGACTGGGTCTCGCCGTAGAACCCGGGAATCCAGCGGGTGAGCAGGAAGTTGGCGACGCCGACCAGCAGCAAGGGCAGGATCGCGATCAGCGGGTGGGCAAGCTTTTCGCCGGCAAAGGCAATCGGCTCGTTGAGCAGGTTGTCGCCATAACCTTCGCCATTTCGCACGGCGCGACGGCGACGCGATTCAAGGTAGAGCATGCCGACGATCAGGATGAAGATGCCGCCAAGCGTGCCGAGTACCGGCGCCGCCCAACTGGTGGTGCCAAAGAACGGAGCCGGGATGATGTTCTGGATCTGCGGCGTGCCGGGCAGGGCATCCATGGTGAAGGTGAATGCGCCGAGCGCAATCGTGCCGGGGATCAGGCGCTTGGGAATGTCGCTCTGGCGAAACAACTCGGCGGCAAACGGATACACGGCAAAGACGACGACGAACAAAGACACGCCGCCATAGGTGAGCAGGGCGCAGACCAGCACGATCGACAGCATTGCCCGTTGTGCGCCAACCACGCGGATGGTCGCGGCGACAATCGACTTCGAGAATCCGGAGATCTCGATCAGCTTGCCGAAGACCGCGCCGAGCAGGAACACCGGGAAGTACAGCTTGAGGAAGCCGACCATCTTGTCCATGAACAGGCCGGTGAACATCGGCGCGACCAGGGCCGGATCGGTCAGCAGCACCGCACCGAGCGCGGCGATGGGCGCGAAAAGGATCACGCTGTAGCCGCGATAGGCGACAAACATCAGGAACGCCAGCGCGGCCAACACGATCAGCAGGGACATCCATGGACTCCATACGGCAACGCGCAACTCGCTGCGGCTGCGCAGTATCGGCAGCCATTCCCGGCCAGCCCACTGTACCAAGGTACAAGTGTCGGCCGTTTGTCGATGCCGCTAGTCTGCGGCCATTCTGCCCGCGGTCGGCCCCGACTGCCCCATCACGAGAAAGGGAAACACGATGAAACGTACGCACTTGAGTCTTGCAATCGGCTTGCTCGTCGGCATGTCGGCGATGGCGCAGGCCCAGCAAGACACGCCGGAGCCCGCCAATCCTTCCGGCAAGGAGACCGCGCGTCTCGACGAAATCGTGGTCACCGCACGCCGGCGCGAGGAAACCCTGCAGGAAGTGCCCGTCGCCGTCAGCGCATTCAGCGATGCCGACCTCGTCGAGATGCAGGCCAACAACATCGACAGCCTGCAAGGCAGTGTGCCGAACATGAACATCGTCCAGGGACGTGGCTCGGCGTCGTCGGTCAACGTGTTCATTCGCGGCATCGGCCAACCCGATGCGTTGCAGACCTTTGATCCCGGTGTCGGCATGTACGTCGACGACGTCTACTACTCGCGCATCCAGGGAGCCTTGT
>DAORUJ010000184.1:0-5587 GCA_035433105.1 Thauera sp. | reverse complement strand
AGGAAGGCGTCGGGGTTCAGGCCGGCCTGGGTCTTGGCATCGAACTCGGCGAGCACGGCGGGCTTGGTGGCTTCGAGCACGCAGTCCAGACGACGCAGCACGGTGAAGGGCAGGATGACCTTGCCGTATTCTGATTGCTTGTAGTCGCCGCGAAGCAGGTCGGCAACGGACCATATGAAGGCTGAAAGGGATTGGTGGTTCATGCAATACGGCTTCCGCAGCGGACAGGTGACAAAACCCGGGAGGGTAGCATTCCGGGGGGGCAATTTATCCAGCTCCCAGGCGGTCGTCCTGATTGTGGAATTCATTCCAGCCCATGTCCGACATCGCCTGCTGAACAATGTGCGCAACGGCTGAACTATGCTTGAGCCACCCAGGCCTTTCCCACGGAGCACCTGATGGACACCCCCGACACGATCCACGCTTTCTGGTTCGGTCCCGCGGCCGATGATGCCGGCGACGGCGAGATCGGCGCCCGTCAGTCGGCGCTGTGGTGGAAGAAGCAGCCCGAAATCGATACCTGGATTCGACGCCGCTTTGCGCCCCTGGTGGGCCGGGCCGCGGTGGGAGAGCTGGACGAATGGCTGTCGGGGCTGCGCGGGCGGCTTGCGTTGATCCTGCTGACTGACCAGTTCCCGCGCAATATCTGGCGCGGTCAGGCTGCGGCCTTCGCCTTCGATGTGCTCGCGCTGCGCTGGGCGAAGGAGGTGATCGAGCGTGGCCTCGACCTGGATGCGCGGCCGATCGAACGCGTGTTCCTGTACCTGCCGCTGGAGCATTCCGAAGACCTTGCCGACCAGCGTGAGGCGGTGCGCCTGTTCGACGCGCTCGCCACAAGCGTGGCGCCGGTGGCGCGGCCGACCTTTGCGGGCTATCTTGACTATGCGCGCCGCCACCTGGAGATCATCGAGCGTTTCGGGCGCTTTCCGCACCGCAACGCCGCGCTCGGTCGCGAAACGACGGCTACCGAGGCCGAATTCCTGCGCCAGCCTGGATCGGGCTTCTAAGGGTCGGGGCGTGGACGGGCGTGCGCGCAGTACGCGCACCGAAACCTGCGCTGTGCTGGATTTCCTGGCCCACCCAGCGCGCTGAGGGCGACAGCGGTGGTCTACAACAGCGGCAGGGCGAATTCGCTGGCTGAATTGATGTACATCAATTTATAAGCACTCTCTAATGCTGCAAAATGCGAAGCATTCGCATTTGCAATAACGCCCTGGAGGAGTGCCCCATGGACCACCAACTGATCGTCGTCTTCCACCTTTTATGTGCCGTTCTTTTCGTTGGCGCGGTGGCGATGGAGGTGCTGATTCTCGAGCCGGTGCGCAAGTTCATCGGTGACGAAACCTTCCAGCGCGTCGAGTTCTTCCTGTTTCGCCGGATCCGCCGCACCTATCCGCTTGCAGTGATTCCGCTCTACATCACCGGCTTCTACATGTACTTCGGCTATGTCGACAACTTCGGCGGTTTCGAAGAATTCATCGACACGCGCTTCGGCCAGTTGCTGACGCTGAAGATGAGCCTTGCGCTGGGCCTGCTGACCATCTTTGCCACCTCGCCCTTTGTCTTCATGCGCAACCGCGCGCGCAGTGTGACGGGTCACATCAAGCACTTTCTCGTCGTCACTGGCGGGCCGGAAGACTTTCGTGTCGACCGGTTCGAGGCCGTGCATTACCTTGCGATGACGCTCGGTATCGGCATCGTCATCCTGGCCAAACTGATGTTCGTGCTCTGATTTTCTTAGCCGGGTCGGCGCGCCACCATGCCGATCAGTGCCGAGCGGCCCACGTGTCCCGTGCCTTCGGCGAGGGTGTCCTCGTACTCGACGAGTTCTTCGATCTCCCAGTCGGCAAATGCGGATCGCAGGATGTCTGCGGTGTACAGGTTCTCCACAGCAGACGGGCCACCGGTGCGGAATTCGAGCTGCTCGGGTGTGTAACCTTGCAGCAGGATGCGTCCGCCGGGTCGGGTCAGCTGCTTCATGGCCTCGAACTGGCGCTCGCGCCATTCCGGGCCGACGAACTGGATGAAGATGCCGACCACCCAGTCGAAGGCGTCCTGCATCTCGGTGGGTGGCCAGCCCGGGGCGAGCATGTCGGCCTGGATGAAGTGGACATCGATCTTGCGTGCCGCGGCGAGGTGCCTGGCCTTTTCGATGGCGACGGCGGAGATTTCGATGCCTGTCACCTCCAGGCCCAGCTCCGCCAGCCAGACCGAATTGCGGCCTTCACCGTCGGCGATCGACACGGCGTTACTGCCGTTTTGCAGCAGCGCCTCGCGGCGGGCAAGAAAACGGTTTGGCTCGGTGCCGAATAGGTAGGCTTTGCCGACGTCGCGGTAGCGCTTGCTCCAGATGCTGTCCTGGTCCATTTGATCCACTCCTTGTGCGGGATTGGCGGGCTGGGTCGTCGTCGGCCGTTTGCGCTGCCGACGCGGGGGGTGATGCTCAGGATTCGGTCTGCAGTTTGTCCTGTGTTTGGGTGTCGAAGTCGCTTGCGTCGTGGCGTTCGTGAAGCTGCGTTTCCAGCGGGCCCACTATCCGGTTGACCATGCGCCCGCGTTTGACGGCAGGACGTTCGGCGATTTCGTCTGCCCAGCGGACGACGTGAGTGTATTCATCCACCTGCAGAAATTCGCCCGCTTCGTACAACAAGCCCTTGGCCAGGCCGCCATACCAGGGCCAGATTGCGATGTCGGCGATCGTGTATTCATCACCGGCCACATAAGGGCTTTCGGCCAGCCGGCGGTTGAGTACGTCCATCTGGCGTTTTACTTCCATCGCGAAGCGGTCGATGGCGTACTCGATCTTGATCGGCGCATAGGCATAGAAGTGCCCCAGGCCGCCGCCCAGGTAGGGCGCGCTGCCCATTTGCCAGAACAGCCAGGACAGGCACTCGGCACGTCGGGCTGGATCAGTCGGGAGGAAAGCGCCGAATTTTTCTGCTAGGTAGAGCAGGATCGAGCCGGACTCGAACACCCTGATGGGCTCCGGCCCACTGCAATCGAGCAGCGCCGGAATCTTGGAGTTCGGATTGACCGCGACGAAGCCGCTGCCGAACTGGTCACCCTCGTTGATGCGGATCAGCCAGGCGTCGTATTCGGCGCCGTGATGCCCGAGCGCGAGCAGCTCTTCCAGCATGATCCCGACCTTGACCCCATTGGGGGTGGCCAGCGAGTAGAGCTGGAAGGGGTGCCTGCCGCGCGGGAGTTCGTGGGTGTGTGTGGGGCCGGCAATGGGGCGGTTGATGTTGGCAAAGCGGCCACCGCTGGCCTTGTTCCAGATCCAGATCCGGGGCGGAGTGTAATCAGTGGTGTCGGACATGCGCGGACCTCGGGCGTGTGTGCTCAGATCTTCATCATAGATGAGCGTATGTCCTGATTGGGCAGTCGGACGCTTGCGCGGCGCACCCCAAAAAAACGGCCCGCTGGGTGGCGGGCCGGATGGAGGGGGCTGCGTGCCGTTCAGCGTTTGTCGAGGCGGTAGATCTTTTCCGGGTTCATCTTGGCCGACCACGGCAGGCCGCTGTTCTGCCAGCCGTTCTGAACGCGGAAGCCGGCCTGTGGGCCTTCCTTGATCGCCGAGCCCTGGAAGCCGTTCACCACGAAGCGCGCGTTCGGGAAGCCGTTGGCACGCAGGAAGGCGGCGCTGGGCTCGCCACGCTCGCTGCCCGAACGGCACATGGTGATGACTTCGGCGTCGGCGTCCATGCCGCGCTTGTCCAGCTCGGCCTTGATCTGCGCCGCGAAGTCGGGGTTCTGATACAGGCGGAATACGCCGCGCTCCGCGTTCCATTGCGTGCGATCGACCATCATGTACGGCACGTTGACATGGACTGCATCGGTGAAGCCGACAAACATGATCTCGACCGGGTCGCGCACGTCGACCAGCAGCACATTCTTGTCGGCGAGCTGGATCTTGGCGTAGGCCTCGTCAGCCGAGATCGGCATGTCGACGGCGTGTGCGGCAAGACTGGAAAGACCGATGGCGGCGGCAATCAGAAGGCGTTTCATGGTGTGTACTCCCGTATGTGAATGGGGCGCCAGGTCGCGGCCTGGCGTTGGTGCCTGGTTTCGCGGTGTCGTTGGATCTCAGCCCCGTCGGCGCAGGCTGGCTGCAATCGGCCAGGCCAGGGCCGCAGCCACGCCACCGAAGGCGACCGCATAGAAGAACAGGTTCATCCAGTCTACCCAGTAACCCATGTTGTCGAAGGACGACATCGTCATCGACGGGGTGATGAAGAAGGTGATCACCGTGGCGATGACACCGATCACAAGGGCCGGGGCAAGCGCCTTTTTCCAGCCTGCCCGGCGACGCGTGGCGGCGAAGATCATCAGTACCAGCCATAGCGCTGCCGTGCCGATGACGAGCGGAAGGTATTGCAGCCCGAGTTCGAACAGGATGTTCAGGGTCAGCCAGATTTCGTACATGTCGTATTCCCCCTCAGACCCGGCCTTTAGCGACCGCCATGTAGGCGGGCTTGAGCAAGCGGTATTTCATGACCCAGGCGAAGTAGCTGTCCTGCAGCGGGTCGATCATGGGTAGCGAAGGTGTCAGATTGTTCTGGTAGTCGAACTCCACCAGCAATGCAGCGCCCTCACGCAACAGCAGCGGGCAGGAGGTGTAACCGTCGAAAACCTGCGAAGGCTCGCGTCCGGCGATGACGTCGATCAGGTTTTGCGCCACGATTGGCGCGCTTTTCTTTATGGTGGCAGCTGTCTTGCCCTTGCCGGTGCCATTGATGTCGCCCAGCCCGAAGACGTTGGGAAAGCGTCGGTGGCGCAGGGTCTTGGGGTCGACTTCCAGCCAGCCACCCGCGGCAAATCCGCCTTCCTGCCAGGCCAGGGGGCTGTTCTTGACCGCGTCGGGGGCGCGCATCGGCGGTACGACATGGATGAAGTCGTAGTCGATCTCGGTGCGCTCGCCTTCCGGGCTGGTGACCGTGGCCCGACGCGCGCCGATGTCAACGGCGACCAGTTTGCTGTTGAAGGTGACCGGAATGTTCAGTTTGAGCCAGCGACGCAGCACTTCATCGTTGATCACCGGCACGCTGAAAATGTTACCCAGCGCCGAATGGAAATCGATCTTCGAAGCATCGCGCGTGCCGGCCTGCTTGAGCCGGTCGGCGATCATGAAGGTCATCTTCAGCGGTGCGCCCGCGCACTTCAGCGCGGTGGCGGGCAGCGTCATCAGGGCCTGGCCGCCTTTCTGGCGAAATGTGTCCATCGCTCGCCAGGTGGCTTCGGCAGCGGCGGGGCTGGGATAGACGCTGGTAAGGCCGTTGGTGCCGATGGCGGCGACGTCCATGCCTTCGATCTGCGCAAAGTCGAGGTGCAGGCCGGTGGCGACCACCAGATAGTCATATTCAATGCGCTTGCCGCTGTCGGTGACGACCGCGTTGGCCACAGGGTCGAACTCCGCGACCATCTCGTGCACCCATTGCGCGTTGGCGGGCATCAGGTCGGCGTTGCGATCGCTGACCTTGGCGACGGGCCAGATGCCGGTTGCCACCAGGGTGTAGCCCGGCTGGTAGTTGTGGATTTCCTTGCGGTCGATGACGGTGATCCGGGCGCCGTCAAGCTCGCGCGCCAG
>DAORUJ010000183.1:3331-5605 GCA_035433105.1 Thauera sp. | reverse complement strand
ACGATCTTGATCGGGATGCGCGCGGTCTTTTCGGCGCCGCGCTGCTTGCGGGCTGTGGTTTCCATGGTCGCTGTTCTCTGTGGGGTTCTCGGGTGAGCGGAGCAGGTGGTACCGCCCGCGATTATGGCCCGGTGGGCAGGGCTTGCGCACCCCGGGCGGACTGATTGTGCGCATCAGGCGTGCCATCGATCGCGGGCAACAGGCGCTGCAACTGGCCCAGCAGGCGCTCGCCGACCTGTTCGACCGTATCGGTCACGCCGAAGTCCTTCATCCGGATCGTTTTCAGGCCCTCGTAGCCACACGGGTTGATCCAGCCGAAGGGGGCAAGATCGGCATCGACGTTGATCGCCAGGCCATGGTAGCTGCAGCCGTTCTTCACCCGCAGGCCAAGGGCGGCGATCTTGTCACCAGCAATATAGACCCCCGGGGCGCCGTCCTTGCGTTCAGCGCGCAGTCCATACTCGGCCAGGGTGTTGATGATCGCCTGCTCCATCACCAACACCAGTTCGCGCACCTTGAGCCTGCGCCGGGGCAGGTTGATCAGCAAATAGGCCACCAGCTGGCCGGGGCCGTGATAGGTGATCTGGCCGCCCCGGTCGATGTGCACCAGCGGAATGTCGGCCGGGTTCTGCAGCAGGTGCTCGGGCTTGCCGGCCTGGCCCAGGGTGTACACGGGTGGATGTTGCAGCAGCCAGACCTCGTCGGCCGTGTCGGCCTGCCGTGCGGCGGTGAACACGCGCATCGCCTCGAGCGCCGGTGCGTACTCCACCAGGCCAAGGCGTTTTACGATCACAGCACCACCTTGACCATCGGATGCGCAGTCAGGGCCTGGTACACGGCGTCGACCTGGGCCTGCGAGACCGCACGGAAGGTGCAGGTCACCGCCAGGTAGTTACCCTTGCTCGAAGGCCGCATCTCGACCCCGGCCGGGTCGAAATCCGGTGCGTGGCTCAGCACCACCTCGATCACCGCCTGGGCGAACCCATCCACGCGCGCGCCCATGGCCTTGATCGGAAAGTCGCAGGGGTATTCGATCAGCGTCTGGCGCGCCGGAGTGTCGCTGTGCTCAGTCATGTTGCCTCAACCTCGTTTGGGGCCGGTCAGATGGGTCCGGTCAGAGATTCTTGAAAAACATCACGATCGCGTCCCACAGGCGGCCAAAAAAGCCGGCCACCGGCACGTCATTGAGCGCGAGCACCGGGTAGTCACCGATCGGCTTGTCATCGATGCTCAGCTTAAGGGTGCCGACTTCCTGGCCTTTCTCCAGCGGCGCAATCAAGGGCTGGCGACTCTCGAGTGTCACCTGCACCTTCTGTGCTGCATCCTTCGGCAGCGACAGGACAAAGTCACGGGTGAAGCCGACCGCCACTTCGTTTTCCTGCCCCTTCCACACCCGGAACTGCGACAGCACTTCATCGGCCGCGTACAGCTTGACCGTGTCGTAGAACTGGAAGCCGAAATTCAGCAGCTTCAACGACTCCTGCGCACGCACGGTATCGGACTCGGCACCCAGCACCACCGAGATCAGCCGGCGCGGACCGCGCAGCGCGGTGGACACCAGACAATAGCCGGCAGTACTGGTGTGACCCGTCTTCATGCCGTCGACGGTTTCATCCATGTACAGCAGGCGGTTGCGGTTGGGCTGCTTGATGCCGTTGTAGGTGTATTCCTTCAGCGAGTACAGGCTGTAGAACTCGGGGAAGTCGCGAACGATGGCGCTGGCCAGCAGGGACAAGTCACGCGCACTGGTGTAGAGCTGCGGGTCGGGCAAACCGCTGGAATTGGCAAAGCTCGTGTTCTTCATTCCCAGGCGCTGAGCCTCGCGGTTCATCAGCGCGGCAAAGGCCTCCTCGCTGCCGGCAATGGTTTCGGCCAGCGCCACGCAGGCGTCATTGCCCGACTGCACGATCACGCCGCGGATCAATTCGCCCACCGTCACCGCCTTGTTCGGCTCGATGAACATGCGCGAACCTTCCATGCGCCAGGCTTTGGTCGAAACCGGCACCACCTGGTCGGACGTGAGCGTGCCCGCTTTCAGCGCCGAAAAGGTCAGATAGGCCGTCATCAGCTTGGTCAGCGACGCCGGCTCGATATGCGCGTCGGCATCCTTCTCGGCCAGGATCTGGCCGGTGGCATGGTCAACCAGCACCCAGGCCTTGGCGGCGAGCGCAGGCGGCGGCACCGACTGCGCCAGCGCAACCATGGAGAACAGTGAAATCAGCAAAGCAAGGACAAAACGCATGAGAAAAACCCGGGAAGTTAGAACGGAGTCAC
>DAORUJ010000183.1:0-3231 GCA_035433105.1 Thauera sp. | reverse complement strand
AACGGAGTCACGAGAACTCAGACAGGAGGACGAGGAGGACCGAATGAAGGCCGGCGGGAACGCCGAATTATAGGCGCCCACCCAGGAGCAGACCAAAAGCGAAGGGCTTTGTTTCAACCCGATGCTGCGACGCAGCGCAGAGCGCCGCGCTCAGCGCACGATGACGAAGGGTTTCAGCTTGAGCGTCGACCCCATGCGCTCGGCCGCGGCGCGCGCGGCATCAACCGTGTCATAGGGGCCGGCATGCAGACGAAAGCGCTCGCCATCGGCGAACAGTTCGAGGCGTTCGGCATGCTCCACCACCTCCTGCTCGACCGCGGCCTTGAAGCCCTCGGCGTTGGTACGCGAGGCAAAGGCGCCAAGCTGCAGATAAATGCCCGCACTGGCCGACGCGATGTGCGGCACCAGGCCATCCCCTGCCGAATCCAGGCCCGCAACATCCGTTTCGGCGCCCTGAGTTGGCGCCATCCCGGCTGAGGACACAAGCGGCGGCAGAGGTCGGGCAGCCTCGCCTGGCGCAACCGGCGCAGAACTCGTGGACGCCTCGGCAATAGCGACCCCGCGCCCGCGTAGCGGCGGCACCGGTTTCGCTGTTGCCACCAGCGGCAGTTCATCGGGGACGATCTGCTCGATCTCGACCTCGGCGCTGCCGCTGTTGATGTAGCCCAGTTTGTACGCGGCAGTGTAGGACAAGTCGATGATGCGGCCCTTGTGGAAGGGGCCGCGATCGTTCACCCGGACCACGACCGTGCGCCCGCTGGCGATGTGTGTCACACGCACATAGCTTGGGATCGGTAGCGTCGGATGCGCAGCCGTCATTGCATACATGTCGTAGGGCTCCCCGCTGGATGTCGGTTTGCCATGGAAGCGACGCCCATACCAGCTCGCCCGTCCACGATCACGGAAGGGCCGCAGTTCGGTCACCGGTACATAGCCCTGGCCAAAGACGTTGTAAGGCCGGTTGGCAAAACGGTGCAGCGGCTCCAGCCGCGGCTCGGCATCGGGAATGGACGCGAGATCTTCCGGCGGCACCGCATCCGGACCGTCGTCCTTGTAATAGCCACCACCCCCGCCGGACTTGGTAATCGCAGTCGAAGGCGCCACCGCCGCCGTATCGTCACCGCGCTTGGGCGCCGAACCGCAGGCCGACAGCAGCAGCGCAGCCGCCACCGCCGACAGCATGGCGACCAGTGCACGGCTGCGGAACCGGGGAGCGAGAGGCTGAGGGGCGACCTGACGAAAGGCAGGCATGGCATCAACACGGGCAGGGTCGAAAGTCATTGGCACTCCGTATCCGGTCACGAACGGCGACTCAGTTGCTGCGCGCCATCAGTCTGCTGCGCTGGATGCTCATCAGGATGCCAATGCCCAGACACAGGGTGACGAGCGCCGTTCCACCGTAGCTGATGAAGGGCAGGGGCACACCCACCACGGGCAGGATGCCGCTGACCATGCCCATATTGACAAAGGCATAGGTGAAGAAAATCATCGTGATCGAACCGGCCAGCAGACGCGTGGCGTGTGTGGGCGCAAAAGCGGCGATGACAAATCCACGTATCAGCAGCAGCAGGTAGACGGCCAGCAGGACGAGCGCGCCGGCGAGACCGAACTCCTCGGCCAGCACCGCAAAGATGAAGTCGGTATGGCGCTCGGGCAGAAAGGCGAGATGGGTCTGGGTGCCCTCCATCCAGCCCTTGCCGGACACCCCGCCGGAGCCGATCGCAATCGTGGACTGGATGATGTGAAAGCCTCGGCCGAGCGGGTCGCGCGTGGGGTCGAGCAGGGTGCATACACGCTGCTTCTGGTACTCGCGCAACACCTGCCAGTCCACTTCGGGCTGACACAGCGTGTCACCGAAGGTGACGATGGAACCCAGGCCGATGAACAACACCACCACGAGCGGGACGATCAGCTTCCACGACAGCCCGGCGAAATAGATCACGTACAGGCCAGCGGCCGCCACCAGCAGGCTGGTGCCCAGATCGGGCTGGATCAGGATGAGTCCAACCGGCAACAGCAGCAGCAGGCCGGCGACGAGAAAGTCGACGAAACGCGTCTGCCCCTCGCGTTGCTGGAAATACCAGGCCAGCATCAGCGGCATCGCGATCTTCATGATCTCGGAAGGCTGAATGCGGGTGACACCGATATCGAGCCAGCGTTGCGCACCCTTGGACACCTCGCCAAACAGTTCGACCCCGATCAGCAACACCACGCCAAGAACATACAGCGGCAGCGCAAATCGAAACAGGCGCAAAGGTTTCAGCCAGGCCATCAGCCACATCGCGCCGAGGGCGATGGCAAAGTGCGTCACCTGACTATCCAGGCGCTCGGGCGAGGCACTCTGCATCAGCACCCAGGCGTAGCCAAGCAGAACCCCCAGCACCAGCATCAACAGCGGGTCGATCGGCCGCAGAAAGCCACGCACCAGCGCGAGCGGATTGAAACGCCAGTTGCTGCTCACGGCCGCGCGCCTCCGGGTGACGTGGAGCCCTGCCGCTCGGGGCCCGCAACGCCCCCTGCACTCACTGCGGATTGGCTAACCGGTTCGGCCGCGTCTGCATCCGTCTCGATCTCGTCCGCGCCCACATCCTCCGCCGCAGCGGCGCTTGCGCGCTGGTGCAACAGATAATAGTCCATCACCTGGCGTGCAATCGGCGCCGCTGACTGTGCGCCAAAACCGCCGTTCTCGACCAGCACCGCGAGAGCAATCCTGGGCGCTTCCGCCGGCGCGTAGGCGATGAACCAGGAGTGGTCGCGCAGGCGCTCGCGCACCCGACCCTCGACGTAGCGCTGGCCGCGCAGCGAATACACCTGTGCCGTACCCGTCTTGCCGCCGGACGTATAGGCCGCACCCTGGAAGGCGCGCCGGCCAGTGCCCTCGATGTTGACCCCGACCATGCCGTCAAGCACGGCCTTGACGTTGGCCGCCTTGAACGGGAGCTGGCGCTGGGGTTCGGGCTCGACGACCCGCCGCTCGCCAGTGCGTGCATCAACGACATGACGGACGATGTGCGGACGGTACAGCTTGCCGCCGTTGATCAGCGCCGCGAGCGCGGTTGCGAGCTGCAGCGGCGTATAGGCGTTGTAGCCCTGGCCGATGCCGACCGAGATGGTCTCGCCGGCGTACCACTGCTGCTGCTCCGGGCGGCGGAAGCGCTGGCGCTTCCATTCCGGCGAGGGCAGCACGCCGGCCGCCTCACCAGGCAAGTCGACTCCGGTGCGCGAACCAAA
>DAORUJ010000182.1:0-5786 GCA_035433105.1 Thauera sp. | reverse complement strand
ACGACCAGGATGCGGGGCGCTGGTCGCACGAGTTGGTACAGCGCCTGGACAGCGCAAGATTCATCACCCGCGTGCGGCACGTCGATAGTCGACGGCACCTGCACGAGCTGATCGATCGGGGCGAGGTGATTGCAGCACTCTCCATTCCGGTGGATTTCTCGCGCTCGATTGCCGCCGGCGATAGCGGCCGCGCGCAGGTGCTGGTCGACGGTCGGCGCAGCAACTCGGGCCAGATCACCGTCGCCTATCTGTCCACCATCGCCGCCGATGTCGGCGCCGAGGTCGTACCCGACGCTCGAGCGCCAACCCCGGTGGTGGTGCGCCACTGGTTCAATCCGAACCTGGTCTACCGCTGGTTCATCGTGCCCGGCCTCACCGGCATTCTGGCGCTGTTCAGCGCGCTGTTGATCACCTCGCTGTCGATTGCACGCGAACGTGAACTCGGCACCTTCGACCAATTGCTGGTGTCACCGACTTCGACGCCGGAAATCATCATTTCCAAATCGCTGCCTGCACTCGCAATTGGCACCGTGCTGGGCCTGTTCATGATCAGCGCAGGCGTATTCCTGTTCGGCATCCCGTTTACCGGCTCGTTTGCACTTCTGCTCGCCAGCCTGGTGCTGTTCATCCTGTCGGTGGTCGGCATCGGCCTGATGATTTCCGCGGTCAGCATGACGCAGCAGCAGGCCATCCTGGGGGCGTTCGCCATCGGTGTGCCGGCGGTGCTGATGTCCGGTTTTGCGACGCCGGTGGAAAACATGCCCGTCATCCTGCAATGGCTGGCCCAAGCCATTCCGTTGACCCATTTTCTCATCATCGTCGAAGGCAGCTTTCTCAAGGCCATGCCGCCCGGTGACATTTTCGCCAGCCTGTGGCCGCTGGCCCTCATCGCCCTGAGCACGCTGACGATGGCTACCGCATTCGTCCGAGGACGCCTCCAATGAGAACCAAAGCCCGCACCCTCCCCTCGAGCGCGCCAGCCGCAGAGTCGGCGTCCAAGCGCTTGCGTCCGCTCGCGCTGGCCTTGTCCTGCGTGCTGCTGACTGCTTGCGCAGCCGTCGGCCCCAACTACCGCGAGCCACCGTCGGTAGACATCGGCAGCGGCTGGATCTTGCCATTGGCGAGTGAAACGCAGTCCGCGGACCTGACCCATTGGTGGTCCGCGTTGGACGATCCGGTGCTCGATCGCCTGATGGCGACGGCGCTGTCACAAAACCTGGATCTGCGCCTGGCTGCGGCGCGCGTTGACGAGGCGCGCGCCCTGCGCGACCGCGTGGCCGGCGAGAAATTGCCCACCGCCAGCGTTGGCGCTAGCGTCAATCGCCGACGGCAAAGCGAGAACGGCCCCTTGCCCATTGGCGCCATTCCTGGCCTTGAACCCACGCAGACCATTTACGACGCAGGCTTCGACGCGGCCTGGGAAGCAGACTTGTTCGGCGCCAAGCGGCGTGCGCTGGAAGGCGCTAGCGCCCGCTTGCAGGCGACTGAAATCGAGGCACAGGGCGTACGCATGCGCATCGTCGCTGAAGTCGCACGCACTTGGCTCACCGCCGTCGGCGCCAGATATGAGTTGCACGCGCAGCAGGCCACGCTGGACACGCTGCAGCAGACGTTGGAGTTGGTGCGCCTGAGGCGCGCAGTGGGCGATGCGTCCGCGGCCGACGTGGACGCTGCTTACGCGCAGTGGGCGGCGGTCAACGCGCTCTTGCCGGATATCGAGGCGCGTCAGCGCGCATCGGTACTCGGGCTGGGCGTGCTGCTGGGCGCATCGCCAGAACGCGAACTGGCACTGCTCGACAGTACTTTGGCTCGCCGTACGCTCCCGGCCCTGCCCATAGGCGAACGCGCCGACGTGTTGCGCCGGCGTCCCGACGTGCTGGCCGCCGAGCGGCGCCTGGCAGCGAGTTCGGCCGACATCGGCGTGGCCACGGCTGAGTTCTTCCCCAAGCTCTCCATCGGCGTCGGTGGCGGGTTTCAGGCGCTCAGCACGGGAAACTGGTTCGACGCGTCCAGCTCGCGCTTTTCCGTCCTGCCGCTGATTTCCTGGCGGCTGTTCGATGGAGGGCGTGTACGCGCCGAGATTCGGGCGCGCGAGGCGGCCGAGCGGCAGGCCGCACTCGCCTACGAACAGGCTGTGCTTGCAGCGCTGGGCGACGCCGAGCGAACGCTGGGTGACTATCACGGGGGACTCAACACGCTCGAGCGCCGCCGGATGGCGCTGGAAGCAGCACGCGCCAGCCACGGCCACGCAAGAACGCGCTACGCCGCGGGCGATATCGCTCTGGTTGAACTGCTGGCGGTCCAACGTGGACTGCACGAAGCCGAAACCGCGGCCGTGCGCGCACACACCAGCGCAGGGATGCAATTGGTGGCGCTGTACAAGGCGCTCGGTGGCGGCTGGGATGCGTCCACAGCCCCCCAGTGAGCACGAATCCGCCCACGGACTCGAACCGGATGGAAGCGGCGGTCGCAAGAGCCGCGAGCGTTCCCAGGCCCACGAAGACAAGCCCGCCCGTCATGCCGTGATGCCAGGTCGCCAAGCCTACGGCGATCCCGCATGGAAAGAGGCTGCGGACCGGTGTGTCCGTCAGCCAGCCGAGCACAGCTACCAGCACCAGCATGGCTGCCGCCGCGATCAGCCATATTGCGCTCCACAGCCGCTGGTGGGCGGTGTCAGGGCGTCCCGGTTTCATCGTCGCTGGGGTTGTCAAAGGGATTCTGCCGAATGCCCACGCCTGGATCGCTCCAGGCGCATCGCTGCCCGTCCTTCCAAGCGTCGTTGCAGCCCTTGCATGCGCGCGGCGCCGACGGGCGAAACAGGCCCTGCGTGACTCCGCCCAGGCAGGGACCAGCGCCAACACCGAGCGGCTGTGTCGCAATGCGGCCGCGCCGCTCCAAGGGCACAAGAGCCCAGAGCAGCTCACGACGATGTACCCTCCTCACGGTGCGCGCATCGCACGAAGACGCAGCCGCAGCTGCTTCTCGATTTCAATGATGGCAAACAACGCGATGCCGACACCGACGATGAGCAGCCCGTCCAGGAACGGCACCGCTTCGGTCGCGAACACCGCTTGCAGCGGCGGAAGGTAAGTGATCGAGAACTGGGCGACGGTGATGATGACGACCGTCAGCCACACGACTCTCGTACCGCGCACCGCTTTCCAGGTAAGCGACGTTCCGTAGATGTTCCGAATGAAGAACAGATGGAATATCTCCATGACGACAAGCGTGTTGAGGGCGATGGTGCGGGCGAGTTCGACCGAATAGCCGCGGTCGATCGCGTACGCGAAGATGCCGAATACGCCGCACACGAACAGGACAGCCACCAGCGCGATGTGCCACACCAGTTCGCCGTTGAGCAGGGGTTCGCTGCGAGCGCGGGGCGGACGGCGCATGGTGTTGTCCTCCGTCGGCTCGAAGGCCAATGCAATGCCGAGCGTGACGGCGGTAACCAGGTTGATCCACAGGATCTGCACCGGCGTCACCGGCAACGTCATGCCCACCAGCAGCGCCGCGATGATGGTCATGGCTTCACCTGCGTTGGTGGGGAGCGTCCAGCTGATGACCTTCTTGATGTTGTCGTAGACCGTCCGCCCCTCCTGGACGGCTGCGACGATCGACGCGAAGTTGTCGTCCGCCAGCACCAGTTCCGCGGCCTCCTTCGCGGCCTCGGTGCCCTTTCTGCCCATCGCAATGCCGGCATCCGCCCGCTTCAGCGCCGGCGCGTCGTTCACTCCGTCGCCCGTCATTGCAACGCTGATGCCGTGCGACTGCAGCGCCATCACCAGTCGAAGCTTGTGCTCGGGGCTGGTGCGGGCGAAGACATCGGTCTCCAGCACCGCGACGGAAAGCCTCGCATCGTCCATGGCGTCAAGATCGACGCCGGTGAGTACCTTCTCCGGATTCTGCAAACCGATTTGCCGGCCGATCGCCCTTGCCGTTCCCGCATGATCGCCAGTGATCATCTTCACGCGAATGCCAGCGCTGTGACATTCACCCACTGCTGCAATCGCCTCCGAGCGCGGCGGATCGATCAGCCCGACCAGTCCGAGCAGGGTCAGCGAGCCGTCGACTTCCGCGTGCTCGAGCACGGCGTGCTCCGGCAACACCGGTCGTGACGCGAGCGCGAGCACGCGCTGGCCCTGGGAAGCGATGCGGTTGGCGGCTTCGTGCCAGGCGCCATCCTCCAGGGGCTGCACCCCCTTGGCCGATCGCTGCTCCCTGCACATGGCAATGATCCGCTCCGGCGCACCCTTCACGAAGACGAACGCATGGCCTTCGTGGTCGTGATTCAACGTGGCCATGAAACGATGCTTGGCATCGAAGGGGATGGTGTCGGTGCGGGCCCAGGTGCTGCGTTCATCGCGCCAGTCGACGCCGGTCTTGCCAGCGAATGCAAGGAGCGCGCCTTCCATCGGATCGCCCTCTACAGTCCAATCGCCTTCGTGCTCGCGCAGCGAGGCGTCGCTGCACAAGGCAGCGACGCGGCCCAGTTCGGCCAGCATCGGGTGTTCAACGGCAGCGATCGCGCGACCCGCCAGGTAGATCTCACCTGCAGGTGCGTAGCCCGCGTCCTGAATCGCATAGACGCCAGCAACGGTTGCAACAGACGCCACCGCCATCTCGTTGCGTGTGAGCGTACCGGTCTTGTCCGTGCAGATCACCGACACCGAACCCAGCGTCTCGATGGCAGGAAGCCGCCTGACGATGGCATTGCGCCGTGCCATGGCGTGCACGCCGATGGCGAGGGTTATGGTCAGAACGGCCGGGAGGCCTTCGGGTATCGCGGCCACGGACAACCCGACCACCACCATGAACATGTCCGTAAAGGGGTAATGGCGGACGAAGTAGCCGAACGCGAGCAGGATCGCCGCGACCAACAGGATCAGCACGGTCAGCCACCGGGCGAACACGTCCATCTGCTTCACCAGCGGCGTCGTCAGGGCCTCGACGGTCGACAGCATTCCGCTGATGCGCCCGATCTCGGTCGCCGCTCCCGTGGCGACCACCACCCCTTTGCATTGGCCGGTGGTGACGAGCGTGCCGCTGAACGCCATGCAGGTCCGATCGCCCAGCGTCGCGCTCTTGGGAACCGGCTTGACGCCCTTCTCCACCGGTATCGATTCACCGGTGAGGATGGCCTCTTGAACGAATGCGCCGTGCGTCATGACAATCCGCACATCGGCAGGCACCTTGTCTCCGGCCTCGAGCAGCACGATGTCCCCGGGCACGAGCGCCTCACCGTCCACCGTCTGCCGTTCGCCGCCGCGCAACACCGCGGCGCGAGGGGCGAGCATGCGGCGAATGGCCTCCATGGCCTTCTCGGCCTTGCCTTCCTGGACGAATCCGATGATCGCGTTCGCGATCACGACCGCGAGGATCACCGCCGTGTCCGCCACGTGGTCCAGCGCGAGCGTGATCACGGCCGACACTATCAGCACGTAGATCAGGATGTTGTGAAACTGCATCAGAAGGCGAATGAGCGCGCTGCGCCGCGGTGGTTCGGGCAGTCGATTGGGGCCGTATGTCTCGAGCCGTGACTGGGCCTCGTCATGGCTCAAACCTGACGCAGTGGCCTTCAGGTCGGCAAGTACCGATTCCGCCGTCCGGTCGTGCCAGCTCGGCATTCCCCTCTGGGTCATGTTGTCCCGCATCGTCGATTCCCGAATTCGAGTCGGACCTGTGGACAAGCGCTCGCGCCGAGGTGGCTCAGATCCAACCCAGCCCGCGGCTCATCACGAGCCCAATCACGGCCGAAAGCACAAGTGTGCGGCCCTAGGATCAAG
>DAORUJ010000181.1:0-5802 GCA_035433105.1 Thauera sp. | reverse complement strand
GCTCCACCGCGCTGCGCAGCAGATTGCCCTGGTACTTGTCGAGCTTGGCCTCGAACCGCTCGAAGAGGGTAAAGGCATCGGCCGTGCCACCGGCAAATCCGGCAAGGATGTTGCCATCGTAGAGCGTGCGCACCTTGCGTGCCGAGGCCTTGATGACGATGTTGCCGAGCGTGACCTGGCCATCTCCGCCGAGCGCGATGCGGTTGCCGCGTCGCACCGACAGGATGGTCGTACCGCGATATTGTTCCATGACGATTCCTCGCCAGCCCACGGCCGGCGCTGGTGGGTTGTTCAGTAGCGCAGAGTGACGTGCGCGACCTGATCGACGCTCATGACGCGCAGCAAGGCTGCAATCATGGCATTGACGTTGAAGAGGGTCACGTGTTTACCCTGGGCCTTGAAAGTGGCGAGAATGTTGAAAAGCAGGCCCGCGCAAACGAAGTCGACCCTGCGCAGTTGGGCACAATCGACCTTGAGGTTCTGGCGCTCGGCGGCAAGACTGGCGAGACGCTTGAGCCCTTCGTTGGACGCACCGCACAATTCTCCGCTCAACTGGAACGGCCCACCTGTCGTCGTCGCCACCTGCACCACCGCAGGCGGTGCACAGGCGAGCGCAATGCCCTTCCAGGACGGCGGAGACTCTTCGAAAGTCACCGCATAATCCACAGCGATATTCTCGAAGCGCTCCTGATTGCCGGTGAACTGCAGCAACTCAAGCAGCAGCAACCAGGTCTCACGCCCTTCGGCCTGCCCCACGACCGCACGTCGGGCGAGTTCCTCGATGAAGGGGCCGACGCTCGAAAGACTGACCTTGATACGTTCGGCCGCCAGTTCGTCGAGCAGGCTCAGCAGCAGGCCGCAACCGGCGTCGGCAACGCTACGCAGCTTGCCGACATCGATACGCACGGCGCCGGCACGGCGCGCCACAACCGCGATCTGACCCAACTGGGTCTCGGCCTGTGCGGCCAGGCTACCCGACAGATTGACGGTCGGACTGCGATCGCCCGAGGGCCGGCCTGCCGCCGACGACAGATCCAGCCAAGGCGGCGGCGAACGTTCGAAGCGCGTTGCGTAATCGAGCACGCGCGACTCAAACGGCTGGCGCTGCCCTGTCAGGCGATACAGGTCGAGCAGCATCATCCACAGGCCTTCGCCCGTCGTCGCTGTCGGATCGTTCAGCGATGCGACCAGGATCTGTTCGGCGTCCGCGACATTGCCGTTGGCAAAGAGCACTGCGGCCTCCTCATACACGGCGCCGATGCCCGAGCCATGCTCCTGCACCTCGACCTGTTCAGCCGCGTTCGCGAGTCCGCGCCCAAGATCGGTGCTGCTGAAGTCGAGCTCGGAGAGCTCGGTCGGCGGCGGAAGATCGCCTTCGGCTGACGGACGCGACCCTGTCGGTGCAACGCCGCCCGATGATTTCCGGCCGAAAAAGGAAAGTGCCACGCTGCGCTTCGTCCCAAGGTTGCGATACGGGCTGGACAGCCCGAATCAAAGGATAGCATTTCCCGCAATATGCCTGCGAACGCTGGCATTGGCAGGGCTTACGTTTTGTAAATCTACACATCAGCACGCACCACTGGACGGGCGCACGGGCTCGGATAGAATGCTGCAATGCAACTGCCGCTCCCTGCCGCCCCCCCGCCGGAAGCCTTCTCATCCGCGGGGGCGTCTTTCGTGCTGCCGGTCCGCGTCTACTATGAAGACACGGACGCGGCAGGCGTCGTTTATTACGCCAACTATCTGCGCTTTTGCGAGCGTGCCCGCACCGAGTGGCTGCGCAAACTCGGCGTGGAACAGCAGGCGATGATGAGCAGCACCGGCATCGCCTTCGTCGTGCGCTCGGTGAAGGCCGACTACCTGCAACCGGCCCGTCTCGACGACGCCCTTGTCGTCATCACCCGTATCGCCACACTACGTCGCGCCAGCCTGCTGTTCGAGCAGGACATCCGGCGCGACGGGCAACTTCTGTTCTCGGCCCAAGTCCTAATTGCCTGCATCGATCACCGCCGGCAAAAACCGGCCCCGATGCCGGCTCACCTGCACACTCACTTTGAAAGCCTAGCATGACCGTCAGCCACGACCTTTCCATCCTTACCCTGATCAGCCAGGCCAGCGTACTCGTCCAGCTCGTGATGGCGCTACTCGCCACCTTATCGCTGATGTCCTGGTACTGGATCTTCCGCAAATGGTTCCGGATTCGCGCTGCACGCACCCAGACCGACGCATTCGAGCGCGATTTCTGGAGCGGCGGCGATCTCAACACGTTGTTCGAAGCCGCCAACCGCCACGAAACCGACGGCATGCAGCGCATCTTCGAAGCGGGCTACCGTGAGTACACCAAGCTGCGCGCCAAGGCCCATGACCACTCGGCCATCCTCGACGGCGCCCGCCGTGCGATGCGCGCCACCTATCAGCGCGAGGTCGACGACCTCGAAGCCCACCTCGCCTTCCTCGCCTCGGTCGGCTCGGTATCGCCCTACATCGGCCTGCTCGGCACCGTCTGGGGCATCATGAACTCCTTCCGCGGGCTGTCCAGCGTCGGCGCCGCCACGCTGGCCCAGGTCGCGCCCGGCATCGCCGAAGCCCTGGTTGCCACCGCGATCGGCCTGTTCGCAGCCATCCCGGCCGTGGTCGCCTACAACCGCTTCGCGCACGACATCGACCGTCTCAGCATCCGGTTCGAGAGCTTCATGGAAGAGTTCTCCAACATCCTGCAGCGCAACCTGCGCTGACGCACACGGAGCCAATCTATGCGTCAACGCAGACTCATGAACCAGATCAACGTCGTGCCCTACATCGACGTAATGCTGGTCTTGCTGGTGATCTTCATGGTTACCGCTCCGATGATCCAGCACGGCACCATCAACGTTCCATCCGCCGGGCCGGGCACTCCGCCACCGCAGGCTGACGCAATCACCATCGAGGTGAAAGCCGACGGCGCACTGGCCTTGCGCGCCGGCACGACTTCGCGCCCGATCAGGAAGGATCAGCTCGAGCTCAACCTGAAGGAAGCGCTGACGAAGAATGCCGAACAGCCCTTCCTCGTCGACGCCGACAGCAAACTCGACTACCAGAAGGTCATCGACGTTCTCGAAACCGCGCGTAGCGCGGGCGTGCGCAAGATCAGCCTCGTCACCCAAAGCAGCAACGCAGGCAAATGAGGGATCGCGCAGCACCGACCCGGAAGCCGCAGCCGGGCAAATGGCAATCCCTCGGGCTGACTGTCGCGGTCCACGTGGGATTGTTCCTGTTTCTTTTTTTCGGTGTCCGCTGGCAAAGCCCGCCGCCGGCCGGGATCGAGGTCGGGCTCACCAGCGCACCGCTGATGCAGTCCTCCGCTCCCGCGCCCAAGCCCGAGCCCAAACCTGAGCCCAAACCCGAACCGAAACCGGCCCCAAAACCCGAGCCCCAGCCTGAACCCAAGCCCGAGCCACCGAAACCTGCACCTGCACCAAAGCCCACGCCCGTTCCAAAACCCGAGATCGCGATCAAGGCTCCGGACAAAAAACCCGAGCCGCCAAAGCCGGCGCCAAAACCCGAACCCAAGCCCGAACCCAAGCCCGCGCCGAAGCCTGAACCTAAGCCGCAGCCCAAGCCCGAACCTAAGCCACAACCAAAACCCGAGCCCAAGCCACAGCCACAGCCCAAACCCGTGCAGGACGATTACATGAAGCAACTCCTGGCACAGGAGACACAGAGCGCTCAGAGTGCGCGTCTGGAAGGCATGCTGCGCCAGGAAGCCGCCCGTGCCGGCGCCCAGGGGGACGTGGACAAGTACAAGCTCGCGATCGCCACCAAGGTGCGGGGCAATCTGCTGCGCCCGCCCGGCCTGAGCGGAAACCCTGAAGCCACGTTCGAGGTCGATCAGCTGCCATCGGGCGAAGTGCTCGATGTCAGGCTCAAGCGCTCATCGGGCGTGGCGGCGCTGGACGAGGCGATCGAACGCGCCATCCGGCGCTCGAACCCTCTGCCCGTGCCGGCCAACCCAAGCCTTTTTCAACGCACCCTGGAATTGAAGTTCCGCCCGCTGGCCGACGACTGATCGTGGCTTATCTACTTAATTAATCTATATAATCCGCGGCTGGAGTACCCCACATGACCCGAGTTATCCCCGCTTTCCGCCTGCTGCTGGCCCTTGCGCTGGCAGCGTTCGCCTTTGGCGCGCACGCCCAGCTCTCAATAGAGATCACGGGCGCAGGTGCGTCACGCTTTCCGGTGGTCGTCCCGATCTTCCAGAACGAGGGCCAGCTGCCCAGCAGCGTGACCGACGTGGTGCGCGCCGATCTGGACCGCAGTGGCCTGTTCAGCCTCGTCGACCTCGGCCCGCTGGCCCTGCCCGAGTCCGTCATGCCCGACCTGCCGGCAATGCGCGGCCGGGGCGCGGATGCGGTTCTGACCGGCAGCATCATCCCCCAAGGCAGCGGCCGGTATGAAGTCCGCTTCCGCCTGTTCGACACCCAGACGCAACTCGAGCTCGGCGCCATGACACTACCGATGATGGCCGCGCAGAACCGCCTGATCGGCCACCGCATCGCCGACTTCGTGTATGAAAAGCTCACTGGCCAGCCCGGCTACTTTTCCACCCGCATCGCCTACGTCATCAAGAGCGGCACCAGCTTCGAACTGCAGGTGGCCGACGCCGACGGCGTCAATGCTGCCGCAGCACTGCGTTCGCGCGAACCGATCATTTCGCCCGCCTGGTCGCCGGATGGGCAGCGCTTGGCCTACGTGTCGTTCGAGCAGAAGAAGCCGATCGTCTACGTTCATACGCTCGCGACCGGTCAGCGCCGCATCGTCGCCAATTTCAAGGGTTCCAACTCGGCGCCCGCCTGGTCGCCTGACGGCAGTCAGCTCGCGGTGGTGCTGACCAAGGACGGTCAGTCGCAGCTCTACGTGCTCAATGCCGACGGTTCGGGCGTGCGCCGCCTGGCCAGTTCATCGGGCATCGACACCGAGCCCTTCTGGGGCAACGACAGCAACATCTACTTCACCTCGGATCGCGGCGGCAGCCCGCAGATCTACCGTATTTCCGCTGGCGGTGGCAGTGCCCAGCGGGTGAGCTTCGAAGGCAGCTACAACGTGACTCCGCGCCTGTCCGCGGACGGCACGCTGCTCGCCTTCATCACCCGCAATGCAGGCCGTTTCCAGGTGGCGGTGCAGGAACTCGCCACCCGCCAGACAACGATCCTCACCGATTCGGCACGTGACGAATCCCCCAGCTTCGCGCCCAACGGACGCATGATCCTCTACGCCACCGAAAGCGGTGGCCGGGGCGTGCTGTCCGCGGTGTCGTCTGATGGTCGGATCAAGCAGCGCCTGACGGTGCAGGCAGCCGATGTCCGCGAGCCCGCCTGGGGCCCGCAGCAACGGTAATAACAAAGCTGTAACCACTGCTGTCTTAAAACGAAAGAAACCGGAGCAACCCATGAAGAAACTTGTCGTCCCCGCCCTGCTGTCCCTCATCCTCGCCGCGTGCTCGAGCACCGGCACCGACACCGCCGCCAAGGTCGAAGACCGCTCGGGCGCCGGTGTGGCCACCGTGACCGCCGGCAGCACCTCCGGCTCGGGCATCGCCGCCCTGACCGACCCGAACAACATCCTGTCCAAGCGCAGCGTGTTCTTCGACTTCGACAGCTACATCATCAAGTCCGAAGCCAAGCCGCTGGTCGAAGCCCATGCCCGCTTCCTGGTGCAGAACCAGCAGATGAAGATGCTCATCCAGGGCAACACTGACGAGCGCGGCAGCCGCGAATACAACCTGGCGCTGGGCCAGAAGCGTGCCGACGTGGTCAAGCAGGC
>DAORUJ010000180.1:0-5831 GCA_035433105.1 Thauera sp. | reverse complement strand
AGGTTGATGTAGCGCACTGCACCGGTGTCAGGCTCGCGCATGAAGCTGCGCACCAGGCGCGACCTGCCACGCCGGCCCTGCAGGTGCTCGAGCAGCGCCAGCAGCGGACGCTCGCCATCATCGAGCGTGACGAAATCGAAGTAGTCGAACACCCTCGGCTCGGCCAGCTCGCGCAGTTCGGTATTGACGAAGCCACCGCCAAGCACGGTGACGATGTCCGGGTGCTGCGCCTTGATTGTCTGCGCGATGCGGAAGGCGCCATAGACTGAACCTGGAAAGGGCACGGACAGCAGCACGAGCTGAGGGGCGTGACGGGAAACGGCTTCGAGGCTAAGCGCCTGCAGATACTCATCCACCAGCGTCGGCGCCGTGGCCAGTGCGGCAGCCAGGGGCTCGAAGGTGGGCTGGCTCATCGCCAGGGTCTCGGCGTAGCGCACGAACTCGAAGCGGGCATCGACCGCGTCGCGCAGGATGTCGGCAAGCTCGTTCAGGTACAGCGTGGCCAGGTGCCGGGCGCGGTCGGTCAGGCCCAGCGCACCAAAGGCCCAGCCCAGCGGGTCGCCACCGTCAGGGTCGTTCGGGTCCACATAAGCATCGACCGCATCGAAGCGCGGGCCCTCGGGCAGGAAGCTGCGGCTGGCGATGCGATGGGCGATGGTCGGGTCGCGCCCCTGCAGGAAGGCGATGGTCGGGCCGACGGTGAAGCGGTAGCGCGCGAAGTGCTCGATGAAGCCCTGCACCAGCGGCGTGCGCTTCCTGCGCGGCAAGGCCTCGGCGCAGACGCGGATGGCATCCAGCCCGTTTGGCGACAGCAGGCGCAGCACCAGCTTCAACGCCAGATCTTCCTGCAAGGCATCGACACCACGCGAACGCAGGAAGCCGGTGAGGTAGGCGGTGGAGGGATAGGGCGTGTTCAGCTGCGTCATCGGCGGGATGACGGAGAGCACGCGAATCGGGGTGGACGGGAGCGACGCAGTGGGTGGCATGTCGGCGTGTTGTGGCAAGGGGCGCGGGCGGGTGGCGGGACGCGAAAGAGGGATGCGGACAAGCCGCGGATGCATTTGACAGCGCGCTGCGTGCAGGACTCAGCGCAGCGTCTTCAGGCTGTCAGGGAGGCTCAGCCTGCCCGTGTTCGAAAAGCGCACGCTACCAAGCAGGCCACCAGCCAGACGGCCATGCACCGAGTAGGGCACGCTGTCGCTGGGCTTGCCGTCGATCACCCCGAGCGCCTGGCGCACCACGGCAATGGCCGACACCGTCACCGGAATGCTCACGACCGCCTCACCAAAGCGCGGCACACTGCCGCGCTGGTCGCTAACGCCGGTGGCAAAGGGCTTGTCATTTAGCTCCAGTTCCAGGGCAATGCCGTCGAAGTCGATCGCGGCGTCGTTGGGGTTCTGCACCCGCAACTTCACCGCGAAGCGCATTTCCATGCCCTGGCCAGGAAGCGGATCGAGCCCCACGACATTGATGCGGACCGGTTCGCGCTGGCTCAGGCTGGCGCAGCCGGCGAGCGACAAGGTGCATAGCAGCAAAAAGGTATGAAGCAACGCGCGGGGGGATGCGAAGACGCTGGAACTGAGGGGCATGCGCATGACGTAAGCTCCTGCAAGGAAGGACTTGACGCATTCTAAACGCCTGTCGGTGATCCCCTTCCGTCCGGCCAATGAAAGACACGCGAGCGTGCGGTCGGTGCGCGCGACAACAGTGCCTCAGGTGGAACGTCGGCGCGTCAGGTAGTCCAGCAGTTGCGCCATCAGGGCATGTGCTTTGGCGCAGTGCTGCAGTCCGGCCTCAAGGATCGCGGCTTCAGTCTGCACATAGCGCGCCACTTGCAGTTCATGGCGGCAGTTCGCAAGGATGGCGTGCAGGTTGGCTTCCGTCATCTCGAGGTGGAACTGCAAACCGATGACGCGTTCGCCGAGCTGAAAGGCCTGGTTGGCGCAGGCCTGACTGACCGCCAGCCGGTGCGCGCCGGGGGGCAGATCGAAGGTTTCGCCGTGCCAGTGCATGACCGTGCAGCGCTGCGGGAAACGGAAGCAGCCCTGCGGGGCGTCGACCGCCTCAATGTCAAACCAGCCGATTTCCTTCTCTGGAGCGCGATACACACGCCCCCCGTGTGCCGAAGCAATCAGTTGCGCACCCAGGCAGATGCCGAGCACGGCAGTGCCCTGCGCGGCGACCTGCGCGATGAAGCGCTTCTCGGCGACTAGCCAGGGGTATTCAGCCTCGTCATTGACGCTCATCGGCCCACCCATTACCACCAACAGGTCGAGGCCAGCGGGATCAGGCAGGGTCGCAGCCTGGTTAACACGGGTGAGGCTGGTTTCGGCGCCACGTGCGTCCAGCCATGCATTGATGATGCCGGCGTCTTCGAATGCGACGTGCTGCAGGATGTGGGCTTTCATAAGCGAGGCCGGAGCGAAGGACATGCCCTGAAGAATAGTCCAGACGCGCGCAGGCGTGCGCATGCACCCTGTTTGTCAGCGCTGGCACCGTTGCGGTGCATCAATCACTGAAAAATCCCAAAACGCCAACGAAAACCAGCCGAATTGGCATCTCCAATCGCTGGCACGGTACGTGCTAATTCCTTCTCGGGTTCGTCATCGACGACATGACGAGCTACTACCTCCGCCGACGACGGTGGGGACCGATGGGCGCAGCGCTGAACACACCCTGCGACCAATTCCATCCGCTTTCGAACAGCGTTCCGCGGGGCCTTTCATCCTTGCACCCGGTCATGCCTGCCTGCGCAGGCATTGCCAGCCTCCCGCATCAAATGAGTGATACCAGAATGAAGATCGTTCTCGTTGGCCACGGCATGGTGGGTCACAAGTTCCTCGATGAGCTCAGGCAAGCGCAGATTCCGGGCGCAGACGTCACCGTACTGTGCGAAGAGCCCCGCACAGCATACGACCGCGTTCATCTGTCCGAATTCTTCACCGGGAAAACCGCAGAAGATCTGTCCTTGGTCGAGCCCGGCTTTTTTGAAAACACGGGCTTTGTACTGCGTCTGAACAGCCGCGCGGCTGCGATCGACCGGCGCGCACATACGGTGACGACGCAAAATGGCATCACCCTGCCCTACGACAAACTGGTTCTTGCCACGGGCTCCTACCCCTTCGTGCCACCGCTCAAGGGCAGCGATCGCGAGCATTGCTTCGTCTATCGCACCATCGAAGACCTAGAGGCAATGAAGGCATCCAGCGCCGTCTCGCGCAAGGGCGTGGTGGTTGGCGGCGGCCTGCTCGGCCTGGAGTGCGCCAAGGCGCTGTGCGACCTCGGTCTGGAGACCCATGTCGTCGAGTTCGCCCCGCGCCTGATGGCGGTGCAGATCGACGACGAGGGTGGCCGGATCCTGCGCAGCAGGATCGAAGCGCTGGGCGTGCATGTGCACACCGAGCGCAGCACCATCAAGATAACCGACGGCCGCAGGGCCCGCCAGCGCATGGTTTTCGCCGACGGCACCCATCTGGAAACCGACATGATCGTGTTCTCCGCCGGCATCCGGCCGCGCGACGAGCTGGCACGCCAGAACGCGCTTGCGGTCGGTGCCCGCGGCGGGATCGCGATCGATGATCGCTGCCGCACCAGCGACCCGGACATTTACGCCATCGGCGAATGCGCGGCCTGGCGCGATCAGACCTTCGGACTCGTGGCCCCAGGCTACGATATGGCACGGATCACGGCGCGCCAGCTGGCCGGTGACGCGATGGCGGCTTTCACCGGCGCCGACATGAGCACCAAACTCAAGCTGATGGGCGTGGATGTAGCCAGCATCGGCGACGCCCACAGCAAGACACCCGGTTGCCGCAGCCTCTGCTATGCGGACGAGTGCAAACAGATCTACAAGAAGATCGTCGTCAGCGCCGACGGCACGCGTCTGCTGGGCGCGGTGCTGGTGGGCAATGCCGACGAGTACGGCACCCTGCTGCAGATGGCGCTCAACGATATCGCCCTGCCGACGGACCCGGAGTTGCTGATCCTGCCAGCGGTCGACGGCAAGGCCAAGCCCGGCATCGGCCCCGATGCACTGCCCGACAACGCGCAGATCTGCTCATGCAACAGCGTCAGCAAGGGTCAGATCTGCGCGGCTGTTGGAGAAGGCGCCACCACAATCGGCGAGATCAAGGCCTGCACCAAGGCAGGCGCCACCTGTGGCGGCTGCGTACCGCTGGTAACGCAGATCATGAATTCCGAGATGAGCAGGCTCGGCATGATGGTGAACAACCACTTGTGCGAGCATCTGCCGTACTCGCGCCAGGAGCTTTACCACCTCGTTCGCATCGACGAGATCAAGAGCTTCGAAGATCTGTTGGCGCGCCACGGCATCGGCCTGGGCTGCGACATCTGCAAGCCTACAGCGGCGTCGATCTTCGCCTCATGCTGGAACGATTTCGTACTGAAGGACGAGCTCGCCAGCCTGCAGGACAGCAACGACTATTTCCTGGGCAACATCCAGAAGGACGGCACCTACTCGGTGGTGCCGCGCATGCCCGGTGGCGAAGTGACGCCGGAAGGGCTGATCGCCGTTTGTCAGGTGGCGAAAAAGTATGCTCTCTACACCAAGATCACCGGTGGCCAGCGGCTGGACCTGTTCGGCGCCCGCGTCGAGCAACTGCCGGCAATCTGGGAAGAGCTGATCGCCGCCGGTTTCGAGTCCGGTCACGCCTACGGCAAGGCGCTGCGCACGGTGAAAAGCTGTGTCGGCAGTACCTGGTGTCGCTACGGCGTGGATGATTCGGTGGGCCTGGCGGTGGAACTCGAGAACCGCTACAAGGGCCTGCGCGCTCCGCACAAAATCAAGTTCGGTGTGTCCGGCTGTACCCGCGAGTGCGCCGAGGCGCAAGGAAAGGACGTCGGCATAATTGCCACCGAGCGCGGCTGGAACCTTTACATCTGCGGCAACGGCGGCATGAAGCCGCGCCACGCCGAGCTGCTTGCCTCCGATCTGGACAAGGCCGCCCTGGTCCGCCTGATCGACCGTTTCCTGATGCTCTACGTGCGCACCGCCGACCGTCTGCAGCGCACCAGCACCTGGCGCGACACCCTGGAGGGTGGGCTTGAGTACCTGAAGACCGTGCTGATCAACGATTCGCTGGGCGTCTGCGACGAACTCGAGCGCCAGATGCAGCACGTGGTCGATACCTACCAGTGCGAGTGGAAAACCGCAGTGACCGACCCCGAGGTGCGCAAGCGCTTCCGCAGCTTCGTCAACGACCCGCGTGGCGACGAGCGCATCGTATTCGTCGAGGAGCGCGGCCAGATCCGTCCGGCGCGGCGCGCCGAGCGTGAGCCCCAGTCGCTGCCGAGATGACCGTCTGGACCCAACCGGAGAATGCCTCATGACCAAAGATAGTCCGCACTGGACCGCCGTCTGCAAGCTCGGCGACATCCTACCCGGCACCGGCGTATGCGCACTGGTCGAGGGGTGCCACGTCGCGGTGTTCCGCATCGGTGATCGCGACCTCTACGCCATCGACAACATCGATCCACGCTCCGGCGCCAGCGTGCTGTCGCGTGGCCTGACCGGGAACCTTGGCGAGCACATCGTCGTCGCCTCGCCGCTGTACAAGAACCACCTCGACCTTCGCACCGGCGAGTGCCTTGAAACGCCCGAACACGCCGTACGTACGCATCGCGTGCGGCTCAGAGGCGGCGATGTGTTCGTCGCGCTTGGCTGATTTCCCCACAATCCAAGAGAAAATCCAAATGGCCTACCTTGCCCCTGCCGAATTCGTCACCAAAATGATCGACGCTGGCGAATCCAAGCTCCTGATGTCCACTCGCGACACCCTGATCCGCACCTACATGGCCGGCGCCATCCTGGC
>DAORUJ010000179.1:0-5855 GCA_035433105.1 Thauera sp. | reverse complement strand
CCCGCCTACGTTCAAGTTGCCCGGCATCGAGATCGCGCTGAGCCGGCCGCCGCTGCGCATCGACAATCCGTCCGGCCATGCCGTGCTGCGCGACGATCGTGGCACTCCGCTGGTTGCCTGGCGCACGCATGGGCGCGGGCGCAACGCCGCATGGTTGCCGACCGACAGTTTCCGGCTTGCCCTCGGAGGCCATGCGGATGTCCACGCACGCCTGTGGGCAGACGCCATCAATGCGGTGATGCGCCCGCGTGCGCCTGCGCCGAAGGCGTTGCCGCTGCAGATCCATGCCGGCGAACGCACGCTGTTGTGTGACCTGGACGCGACCGCCCGCGTCATCGCGCCCGGCACGATCGAACCGCTGCGCCTGGCCATCGATCCACGCAGCGGCCCACGCCGTTGTGCCGCGTTCTGGCCGCGTCGCGCGGGTTGGCATCGATTGTTCGATGGCGCGTCGGACACGCCATTCCTGGTGCGAGCCACCGAAGCCGATCCGGTATTGCGCGCGTCGCGCACGCAGCTGGCGACAACTGCGATGGCATCGCTTGCAACCAAGCCCGCTCCAATCGCGTTGGCGACACCAAGCCTGCCGCGTTGGCTGCTGTTCCTGCTGTGGCTGGCGGCGACTGGTGGGCTGTGGTGGTTCGAGCGCAGCCCGCTTGGCCACAGCAGGCGTTCTACGCCAGGCTGAAGTGGTCGCTCTTCGTCTGAAAGAAATGGTGTCTCCTGCGACACATTATGTCGCATGCGTTTGCTGAAATGTCCCCCTCACAAGAGGGACTCCACATGCGCCGTCGCCATTCACGCAACTCGTTCACTGAACTCATGCCCATCGTTCGCCTGTGGACTCTGCGTATCCTCATCACGCTGAAAGGTCACCGAAGCTTCATCCGTTCCCACGGGTTCAGCGACGACAGTCTTGCGTTGACGCTCGGGCTCGAGCGCTGGGTGGAAGACCCGGAGTTCGTGCACAAGGTCAAGGACTCCCTGACCGAAGTGCGCCAACTGCATCGGCAGGCGGAAATGGACTGTCAGTCCACACACGTGCCGGCCGCGTTGACCCGGAACATCGAACGCCTGCAGGCATTGACCGGGCTGACCGAGGTCGACCGGCAGGTCCTGGCATTCGTCGTGTTGCTGCGCAACGACTCGACGCTGAGCGCTGCTGCGCGATGCGTGGAAAAACTCACCATGGTCGACGCGTGCGAATCGCTGGCGATCATCCTCGATCTTCCAGTCGACGACATTCGCGCATCGCTGCATCGCGACGGCGCCCTGTTGCGCTCCGGCCTGATTTCAATCACCACTTCCCCCTGCGACATCGAAGACAAGTTTCAGCCGATTTCCGACGATTTCGCCGGGAAACTCATGCTCCCCGACATGGAGCCTGCCGACCTGCTGCGCAGCGTGGTGACGCCTGCCGCGCCAGCGGAATTGTCGCTGGACGACTACCCGCATCTGGCACCCTCGCTGGATATTCTGGTGCCGTACTTGCGCCATGCCATCGATGCCGGATGCCGAGGCGTGAATGTGTTCCTGCACGGACCACCCGGCACGGGCAAGACCCAGCTCGCCCGAGCCGTTGCGGCACGGCTGGGCTGCACCATCTTCGAGATCTCCAGCGAAGACGACGACGGCGACCCGCAGGGCGGAAAAAAACGCTTGTGTGGCCTGCGGGCGGCGCAATGCTTCTTCCGCAGCAGCGGTTCGCTGGTGTTGTTCGACGAGGTGGAAGACGTGTTTGCCGGTGATTTCTTTGGCAAAAGCGTGGCGCAGGCAAACAAAGGCTGGATGAACCAGATGCTGGAAGGCAACGGCACGCCCACGTTTTGGCTGTCCAACTCTATCCAGGGCATCGATGCTGCCTTCATGCGCCGCTTCGACCTGGTGCTTGAAGTCGGCGTACCACCCCGCCGGCAGCGCGAACGCACCGTTCGTTCCCTGTGCGGCGATCTTGTGGAGGAGGCCAGCATCCTGCGGCTGGCCGATAGCGAAACGCTCGCCCCGGCCTTGGTCGCACGGGCTGTCAATGTGGTGCGCGCGATCGAAGGCGGTCTGGATCGTCGGCAAGCCAGCGTGGCGACCGAGCGACTGATCGACAACATCCTGTCGGCACAGGGTCACGCCTCGCTGCGTGCAAACGAAGCGACTCGCCTGCCGCCGTCGTACGACCCCGCGTATATCAATGTCGATGCCGACCTGACGCAGATCGCAGCGGGCCTGGCGCAGTCGCGTTGTGGCCGTCTGTGCCTGTACGGGCCGCCCGGCACCGGCAAGACCGCGTATGGCCGCTGGCTTGCGCAGCAACTCGGGATGCCGTTGATGTTGAAGCGCGCCTCCGATCTGCTGTCGATGTGGGTAGGCCAGGCCGAGAAGAACATCGCCGCCGCCTTCCGCTCTGCGGAAAGCGATGGCGCGATCCTGCTGATCGACGAGGTGGACAGCTTTCTGCAAGATCGCAGCGGCGCACAGCGCAGCTGGGAAATCACCCAGGTGAACGAGATGTTGACCCAGATGGAGGCCTTCCCTGGCATCTTCATCGCCTCCACCAACCTGATGTCCGGGCTGGATCAAGCGGCACTACGCCGCTTCGACCTGAAATTGAAGTTCGACTTCCTCAAGCCCGCGCAGGCCGCTGCCATGCTGTACCGCCATTGCGAAGCGCTGGAAATACCCGCACCGCATGCCGCCGAGGAATTGGCACGCAAACGCCTGCGTAGCCTCACGCCCGGCGATTTCGCGGCAGTGATGCGCCGGCATCGTTTCCATCCCGTCACCAACACCGAGGATCTGGTCGCGGCACTGCAAGCCGAATGCGCCATCAAGGCTGACGCGCGCGCGCCTATCGGTTTCGTGCACTGATGCCCTACCCTGACGCCATCGCTGCACTGGATCACGGCATGAGCAAGCGTCCCGACACGCAGGAAACCGTGCAGCTCGCGCTGGAGTTGATGCGGCGCATTCCCCGCAACCGCAAGATCACCGCGGACGAGCTGCACCGGCAACTACAGGACGCCGGCATCATCCGCGACCTGCGCAGCATCCAGCGGCAACTCAAGGCGCTGAGCGCGCATTTCGGCATCGAATGCGACGACCGCAGCAAGCCGCACGGTTACCGCTGGCTGCCGGATGCGGAAGGACTGGCCCTGCCGCACCTCAGTCCACAGGAATCGCTGCTGCTGCGGCTGGCCGAGGAACACCTGCGCCATCTGCTGCCGCCAAAGTTGATGAAGTCGATGGACGGTTTCTTCGAGCAGGCCCGGCGCAATCTTGGCGAAGGCGAAAGCGCGAAGCTGGAACGCGAATGGCCGCACAAGGTGCGCGTGGTCGCCACGAGCCAGCCGCTGCTGCCGCCTAAAATCCTGCCCGTGGTCTTCGAGACCGTCAGCGAAGCGCTGTACTCCAATCGCTGGCTGCACGTGGAATACGCCAATGCCTCGGGCAAGCGCAGCAAGGCCGACGTAATGCCGCTGGGACTGGCCCAGCAAGGTCCGGGCCTGTACCTGATCTGCCGTTTCAAGGGCTACGACGACGACCGCGCGCTCGCACTTCACCGGATCCAGTCTGCCGCCATGTCCACGCTGGATTTCCAGCGCCCGAAGGACTTCGACCTCAAGCGCTATGACGACGAAGGCCGCTTCCGTTTCGGCAACGGCGAGCGTATCCGCCTGAGTTTCAGCATCAGCCACGACTATGGCCGGCACCTGCTGGAAATGCCGTTGTCGAGCGACCAGGTTGCAAAGGAACAAAAGGACGGCAGCCTGCGCATCACCGCCACGGTGATGGACAGTTTGTTGCTGACACAATGGCTGCAAGGATTTGGTGAGGAGGTATGGAATGTACAGAGGCAGCGACATGCAGAAGCAACTGATTGAATGCTACGAGGCATTCAAGGCCAGCAACGATTTTGACGACAGCCTGTCAGGCGAATTGACTGCTCCACTGCTTTTGTCGGTCACCGAACGGTGGCAGGCATCGAAACGAAGAGTGCTTGTCATTGGTCAGGAAACGATGGGCTGGGGATTTGACCCAGTGCACGACTGGTGCGGTTTCAAGGGACACGACGACTCGATTCAAACGTTGGTGAATGGCTACAGGAGCTTCGAGTTCGCACGTAACAATCCAAAGAACCACCGTAGCCCTTTCTGGCGCGCTTATCGCCATTTCCGGGAAGTACTTGGCGATGAACAGGATGGAATCGATACATCCGTGCTTTGGACGAATCTGTTCCGGATGTCGATCTCTGGTTGCAGCGTAATAAAGGAAGGAACGCCAGAGGAAGTGGAGCAACTAAGGAATGCGTCGCGCGATGTGCTTCATGCCGAACTGCGCATTCTCCAACCTACTGCAGTCATCTTCTTCACCGGACCGAACTACGACGGGAACCTGGATGCCGTATTTCCCGGTCTCGAACGTAGTTCATTCGATGAATTCGACCGGCGGACCGTTGCGCAACTGACCCACCCGAGTCTTCCGACCAAGGCTTGGCGGACTTACCATCCCGCCTACCTGCAACGCAGTGGGCAATGGCAAATTATCAACACGATTTCCGACCAACTGCTTCGGTAATGCGGCGAAGCAACAGGTCGACGGCAGGTTGCGCATCAATGGCAAGGTGGTGGACAGCCTGCTGCTGGAACAACAGCTACAGTGTTTCGCAAGGAGGATGGAATGTCCGCAAGCGACGCGTCCACTGATGCCCTAACCCCCGAACTGAAGGCCGCACTGTCGCGCCCCTTCAAGCGCATCGTGGTCTTCAGCGGCGCGGGCATGTCCGCCGATAGCGGTATCCCCACCTTCCGCAGCGGCAGCAATGGCCTGTGGCACGAATTCGACCCGCAAGACCTGGCCACGCCCGCCGCCTACTGTCGCGACAAGGAGACGGTGTGGGGCTGGTACGAATGGCGACGCGGATTGGTGATGACGGCGCAACCGAATGCCGGGCATCTTGCAGTGGCCCGGTTGCAGCGCGACTTCGGCGCCCGCGTCGTCACCCAGAACGTGGACGACCTGCATGAACGCGCCGGCATGAGCGACGTGCTGCACCTGCATGACAGCCTGTTCACCCCGCGCTGCTTCGGCTGCGCGCGGCCTTTCGATGGTCTAGCGAGCCGCCGACGGAACCCCAACGCAGACTCGCACCACCGCGTTGCGCGCATTGCGGTGGTTACGTGCGGCCCGGCGTGGTGTGGTTCGGGGAACAACTGGATGCCGACACATTGCGTGCGGCGGAACGGTTGATTTCCGAATGCGATCTATTGTTGGCGGTAGGGACGTCCGGCGTGGTGTATCCGGCGGCGGGGTTGATAGAGTTGGCACCGAGGTCGGCGCTGGTGGTGGAGATCAATCCGGAGCCGGGTGATGCGCCGGGAAGGATTGATTGTCGAGTGAAGACTCCGGCGACTGTGGGATTGCCGCTGATTTCTGGTCAATTCGTCTGATGGATTGATCATCCGTGAGCGTTGCAGTCAAACTTGAACGCAATATCTAGGACACGCCCGAATATCGCTGACTAAGAAGTAGCTGAGCAATTCATCCTTTTCGCGCGGCCTTCCCATTCGGCAAAACGGGGCGGAGGTAGTTGGGTTGACTTAACTACCTCCGCCCCGTTTTCGCCAAAAATTACAAACTAGCCTACCCCTTCATTTTCTATGCGATCGAACCCCCAAATGCCAGACACCAACTTCCCCTCCACTCTGTTCCAAGCCATCCAACGCAGCGACATCGAGCAAGTCAAATCCATCTACTCAGAAGAAGGCGGCAAGGAAATCAATGCCGTATTCGACGAGAACGGCGACACACCGCTAATCCGCGCAGCCTGCCGTGGTGAAGCGACGATCTGCGAATTCCTGATCTCA
>DAORUJ010000178.1:0-5924 GCA_035433105.1 Thauera sp. | reverse complement strand
ATCAGATGCACGACAAGCCCCTGGCGGCTGATCTGGCCGAACACGCCCATCAGTTGCGCGCTGAGCAGGATGCGGCGTTGTTGCTCGAAAAGTTCGGGGCGGACGATGACGTTGGTGAGTCCGGTTTCGTCTTCGAGCGTGATGAACAGCGTGCCCTTGGCGGTACTGGGGCGCTGACGGCAGGTGACGAGGCCGGCGCCGCGGGCGAGCATTCGGTCGGGTGCGTTGGCGATGTCGGCGGCGGTGATGAAACGCTGTTGCGCGAGTTGATCTCGCACGAAAGAGAGCGGATGGCGGCCGAGGGTGAAGCCGAGGCGAGCGTAATCGGCGAGCAGATCTTCGCTGGCCGCCGGAGCTGAGAGCGTGGCGGCGACGTCGCCAGCCGGGGCGCTGGCCAGCAGGCCAGGCAGGGGAGCGGCGCCAGCGGCCTGCCACAGGGCCTGACGGCGGTGGCCGGCGAGGGTAGCCAGCGCCGCAGCGGCGGCGAGGACGCGCAGCTCGCCGGCGTCCAGCCCGGCGCGGGCGGCGAGATCGGCGGTGTCGCTGAAGGCTTGCTGGCCTCGGGTGGCGACGATGCGTGCTGCTGCATCATGGCTGAGGCTACGGACCATGCACAGGCCGAGACGCACCGCCGGTTGAGGGGCAGGCTGGGAGGGTGGCTGCGGGGTGATCTGCAAGGTGGGTTGTGAGGTGGGTTGTGAGGTGGACTGCGCGTCGACGGCCTCCAGCGTGCTCTCCCAGTCGCTCACGGTGACGTCTACCGGGCGTACCTCGACACCGTGGCGGCGAGCGTCCTGGATGAGTTGCGAGGGCGCGTAAAAGCCCATCGGCTGGCTGTTGAGCAGCGCGGCGAGGAAGGCGGCGGGCTCGAAACACTTCAACCACGCCGAGGCATAGACCAGCAGGGCGAAGCTGGCGGCGTGCGACTCGGGGAAACCGTAGCTGCCGAAGCCCTCGATCTGCTGACATAGCCGCTGGGCGAAATCGGGGGCGTAGCCGTTGTCGGCCAGGCCTTGCAGCAGTTTTTCGCGGTAACGATCGAGTTCGCCCTTGCGCCGCCAGGCGGCCATTGCGCGGCGCAACTGGTCGGCTTCGCCGCCGCTGAAACCGGCTGCGACCACGGCGAGCTGCATGACCTGTTCCTGGAAGATCGGCACGCCGAGCGTACGTGCCAGCACGCCGCGGATTTCTGTGCGCAGACCTTCCATCGGGTCTTCGCCGCGGACGGCACGATCGCGCGCCTGCAGGTAGGGATGAACCATGCCGCCCTGGATGGGACCGGGGCGCACGATGGCGACTTCCACCACCAGATCGTAGAAGCGGCGCGGGTTGAGCCGTGGCAGCATGGTCATCTGCGCGCGTGACTCGACCTGGAACACGCCGACCGAATCGGCGCGCGACAGCATGGCGTACACCTCGGGTCGTTCGCGCGGAACACTCGCCAGCGTCAGCGGCCGGCCGCGCCAGGCCGACACCATGGCCAGGCCGCGGCGCAGCGCTGACAGCATGCCCAGCGCGAGCACGTCGATCTTCATCAGGCCGACCGCGTCGAGGTCGTCCTTGTCCCACTGGATGACGGTGCGATCCGGCATGGCGGCGTTTTCCACCGGCACCAGTTCGTCGAGCCGGCCGCGGGCAATGACGAAACCGCCGACGTGCTGCGACAGATGGCGCGGAAAGCCGATCAGCTCTTCAGTCAGCGCGACCAGGCGCTGGGTGACCGGGCTGGCGGGATCCAGCCCGGCTTCGCTCAGGCGTTCGGGCAGGATGCGACGGCCGTCGAACCAGTGGTGTTCTCGCGTCAGGCGTTCGATCTGAGTTTCGCCCAGGCCCAGCACGCGGCCGACGTCGCGCAGTGCGCTGCGAGCGCGATAGCTGATGACGGTGGCGGCCAGCGCGGCGCGTTCGCGACCGTATTTGGCGTAGATGTACTGAATGACCTCTTCGCGCCGGTCGTGCTCGAAGTCGACGTCGATGTCGGGCGGCTCGTTGCGCTCGCGCGAAATGAAGCGCTCGACCAGCATGATGCCCAGCTGCGGGTCGACCTCGGTGATGCCGAGCGCCCAGCACACTACCGAGTTCGCCGCCGAGCCGCGGCCCTGGCACAGGATGCCGGCCTCGCGGGCGAAGCGGACGATGTCGTGCACGGTGAGAAAGTAGGGCTCGTAGGCGAGCTCGGCGATGAGGGCCAGTTCGTGTTCGATCTGCTTGCGTACCTTGGGTGGAGCAGGGTCGTCAGCGGGTGCTGGGCAGGTGGCACTTGGTGCGGGCTGGGCGACGCTGGCGGCAAGGTGTTCACTGGTTTCTACCTGGCGATAGCGCCACTTCAGCCCGCCTTCCACCAACCGGCGCAGCCAGCTTGCCGGTGTTTCGCTGGTAGGGACGAGTTCGGCGGGATATTCATAGCGCAGCTCGTCCAGGCTGAAGCGGCAATGTTCGGCCACGACCAGGGTTTCGGCGAGCAGGGCGGGCGGGTAGCGGCGCGCCAGCGTTGCGGGATCGTGCAGCCGGCGTTCGGCGTTGGGTGCGAGCGCCAGCCCGGCCTCGGCCACGCTGCAGTGCAGGCGCAGTGCGGTCATGAGGTCGGCGATCGGGCGGCGGGCGGCGGTGTGCATCAGCGCGCCGCTGGCGGCAACAGCCGGGATGCCGGCGGCCCGCGCGATGCGTCGCAAAAGGGTGATGCGGGCGCGGTCGTGGCCGTCGAGCCTGACGGTCACCGCCATCCAGGCGCGGCCGGGAAAGCGCTGCGCCAGCCAGGCGGCGTCGGCTTCGATCGCCAGGCTGGCCTGGTCGAGGTCAGCGCGCTGCGGGAAGCCGGACGGCGGGATCAGCAGGGCAAGGCAGTCGGGGCAGGCACCGTCGAGCATCGCCCGTGTCAGATGGTATTCACCCTTGCTGGCGGCGCGTCGGCCGCGGGTGATGAGGCGCGACAGCTGCGCGTAGCCGCTGCGGCTGCTTGCCAGCAGCACGATGCAGGGGCCGTCGCTCAGCTGCAGTTCGCTGCCAATGATCAGTTGCGGTCGGGCTTCTTCGGGCAAGGCCTGCAGCGCGCGGTGGGCACGCACGATGCCGGCCAGCGAGCATTCGTCGGTGAGCGCGATCGCAGCGTAGCCGAAAGCCGCAGCCTGCTCGACGAGTTCCTCAGGGTGCGAGGCGCCGCGCTGGAAGCTGAAGTTGCTGAGGCAGTGGAGTTCGGCATGCGGGAGGCTCATCTGAAGAACTGTAAAAACAAGGGGTGTCCACTCGGCGCCAGTTTAGAGAAAGACTGTATAAAAATACAGTTTATATGCTGTACCGCCTCGGCCCGTAAATTCAAGCCTTCTGGACTGTGCTGTTCCCTCGTAGGCGCACTCCACCCGGCGCACTCGCCGCCCGGTATCGCCACAGCGCTGACGATGTCGGACGCCCCACAGCCAAACAACAAACCGCTATCCTGCCAAGCCTTGGGCCTCTCTCCATGCGAGTGCTACGGCAGATGGGGCAGTTCAGCTCCAGCAGTCAGCTCTTCTCTTTTTAACCCTCTCAAATAAGGAAAGCGGCTTCACATGAGCGATAAAATCAGAATTGGAATCGTCGGACACGGCAACCTGGGACTCGGTGTCGAAAAGTCCATTGCCCAAAACCCCGACATGAAACTTGTCGGCATCTTTACGCGCCGTAATCCTTCAGACATCAAGCCGTTCACTGCAGGTGTGCCCGTTCACGCCCTGGCAGACGTCGAAAATTTCAGGAAAGATGTCGACGTCATGATCCTGTGTGGCGGATCGAAAAGCGATTTGCCCGAACAGGGACCGGCTCTCGCCGCCCTGTTCAATACTGTGGACAGCTTCGATACACACGCGAAGATTCCCGAATACTTCGCAGCGATGGACCGCGCAGCAAAACCCGGTGCTCACACGGCGATGATCGCGATCGGCTGGGACCCGGGACTATTTTCGATCAACCGTCTATACGGCGAGGCGGTGCTGCCTGAGGGGGAGACCTATTCATTTTGGGGCCCCGGCGTCAGCCAGGGGCATTCGGATGCCATTCGTCGTGTCCCCGGTGTGAAGAGTGGCGTGCAATATACGGTGCCGCTTGAAAAGGCGATGGAACTCGCGCGCAATGGCTCACGCCCGAAACTGACCACTCGCGAGAAGCATCGCCGCGATTGTTATGTGGTACTCGCAGAAGCTGCGGATGCGGCTGAGGTCAAACAAGCCATCGTCACGATGCCGGACTACTTCTCTGACTATGACACCGAGGTGAACTTCATTACCGAAGACGAGCTGAAGAGCAAGCATTCTGCGATGCCACACGGCGGCTTCGTGATTCGAAGCGGCGCAACAGGTACGAACAACACCCAGACGGTGGAATTCCGCCTTGCGCTCGGCAGCAACCCGGAGTTCACATCAAGCGTGCTCGTCGCCTACGCGCGTGCCGCAATACGCATGAACCGCGTGGGCGACATCGGTGCAAAAACGGCATTTGATGTTGCTCCCGGTTTGCTGTCACCGAAGAGCGCTGCGGATCTGCGCAAGGAGTTGCTCTGATTCGTTGATGTTCCAGATGGTCGGAAAACGAAGCGCGGCATGGTTCGGTCCTGCCGCGTTTTTTTTCGTGATCTTGCGAGTCGCCGATAGAAATATCGCGAGAAAACGCTCGCCACTGTATCCCTGATTGAGCTTCGCCCATTTCCCTTTACTTTGTCTCCTCGGCTTACTAGCCTGCAGTTGAGACCAGTCATTATTCATACGTTTCGATTGGAGATGGTCGTTTGTCCCGAGCCGCCCTGGCTCTGGCAATTCAGCTTCGTCGTCCGGGAGGCGCCATGCGTCCATGTTCCATGCGGTTTGTTGCCGCAATCGGGTTTGCTTTCGTCGGAAGTGCCTGTGCGCCTGTGAATCAACAATCGCTTGTTGCAGCCGCCTCGGCTACGCGCCCAGAGGCGATGTGGGTTGCGGCGCCTGCTACGTATGAAATTCGCCTGCCGACGCGCAGTTTCGTGCCGGTGGCGGCGCGTCCGGATTGGGATGAACTGCTCGCCAAAGACGATGCGCACGGCGTGCATGGGTTGGTTCAACTCAATGCCACGCCCACCCTCGATACGCGCGCCGCCTTGCAGCAAGCCGGCATTACGTTGGGTCAGCCGCTTACCGGCCACGCCTATCTCGCCTTGGTAGGTCCGACACTCGATCGCAAAGCGGCAGTATTGGCGCAGATTCGCCATGCCGAGGTGTATCAGGCTGACGACAAGCTTTCGCCGAGTCTGAAGGACGAGCGCGCGCTCGATTGGGCGCGCCGCAGCGCTGGGCGCACCGAGCTCGTGGTGAGCTTGTTTGCTGATGCCGATACGAGTGATGCCATCACGCGCATCAAGGCGCTGGGCGCCACGATCGAGGGCGAAGCGCGAGTGGCGCATATCGTGACGGTTTCCTTGCCGGCAGGGCGCGAGCATGAGCTCGCGGGACTGGACGCGGTGCGTTACGTCGAGCCCTCCGTCCCGCCGGGCAGGGAAGAAAGCGAACGCGCGCGCGGCTTCATCGGTGCCGCCGCCGGAGCGATTCCGGCTGGGAGTCCGAATGGTCAGGGCGTGATCGTTGGCGTCCTTGAAGGCCGCCATGCGCAGACCACGCATCCCGATTTCGGCGGGCGTGTAACCCAGGGCGATGCGGGTACCCTCAACTTCGGCGTGCACACCACCATGACCGCCGGCATGATCGCCGGCAGCGGTGCGCAGTCGGTCGCCAGCGGCGCGGCCACGGCCAACCAGTGGCGCGGCGTTGCGCCTGGCGCCAGCGTTCGCACGTACAACTACACCACGAGCGCCGATTCCATCACCGACTACATCGGCGATGTCACCGATGCGGTGCGAAACGATGCCGTGGTGCTGATGAACAACTCCTGGGGCGATTCCGGATGCGGCACCTTGGCCTACGGCGCCT
>DAORUJ010000177.1:0-5930 GCA_035433105.1 Thauera sp. | reverse complement strand
CTAGAGGAACGATCATGGCAATTTGAAACCTCATCACCCGCAGACCGGAGGAACCCGCATTGCAGGCTGCCGTGGCCTGATGGTGCGTTCGGCAGTCACGACGCGGAACAATTGTGGAGCGCCAGCTATGCCGCTACCACGCAGGTCGATGTGCTGATAGCTGACGAACAAATCCGTGACGATCCTGTGATCGTGCGGGATGTGACAACTAGGGAAGGTCTGAACAACTCCCCGATGTCGCTTCTCGCCGATCGCCGGGCGTGCGACCCGTGGGTCTACACTATTGCGCACATATGCGTTACATTGCAATCACGTTCGCGCCGGCCTCAATTCTGTGGCACCAAAAAAAACAACCACCCTGAATCTCAGGATCGACCCCGCCCTTAAAGAGGCGGCGAGGGTTGCGGCCCTGCATGAACACCGCAGTGTTGCCAACTTGGTCGAACTACTGATTCGTCGGCATTGCGAAGCGACGGGCATCCCGATTCCCGAGCAACCGGAACTTTTTAGGGAAACCGACGATGGATGAGAAGACGCTGCGGGCGTTGGTGGAAGCGGGTGCAGTGAAGCGCATTCGCATCATTGCGGATGGAGCCCGCTTTCACGTCGAGGCCGATACGCCGACTGCCACGGTCACTGCCGCGACCGCCAAAGGTGCGCCCAAGACCTGGAGCACATTGGATGCTTCTGCCAAGTGGGTACGCGCGCTGGGGATTGGCACCGCGCAACTGGATGTCAGCCGTTGGCAGCCCGAGCAACGAGGTCTGCGTGTCTAATTGGAGGAAATTGCATTGCGGCTTGCACTTCGTCTGCGACCAGAGCTGGGCAAGTCGGGCTCAAAGATGGCACGAACGCACAAGCCTGTGACTCAGTCTGTGCGATTAACACTAAGGCAATAGGTCATGACCCATTCTGGGGAAGCCCAGCAACTTTCGGCAATCCCGGTTTTCTACGACCAGCGCATGGTTGCAGACGCCCACAGCTACTCCCCCAGCGCTGGCAAGCCGCGCGAGGTGGTGCAAAGCTGGGGTCGATTCGGGAGCTCGCTGTCCTTCGAGCCGTTTAAACCCGCCACGGTGGAGCAGCTTTGCCGTGCCCATGCATCGGCGTACGTGAATGGCGTTCTGTCGGGGCGCATCCCCAACGGGTTCGACAACACCCTCGTGTCAGTGGCGCAGGCGTTGCCCTGGACCAGCGGGGCCATGCTGGCGGCGGCGAGGGCGGCCATCGCCAATGGAGCCGTAGCGGTCGCCCCCGTGTCGGGCTTCCATCATGCGTGCTACGCCGAAGCAGGGGGGTTCTGCACGTTCAACGGTCTCATGGTGGCGGCATTGGCCTTGCAGGCAGAGGACGGCATTCAGAGGGTCGGCATCCTCGACTACGACATGCACTATGGCAACGGCACTGCGGAGATTCTCCGGCGTCTCAGTCCCGCAGGCATCGAGCACTACACCGCCGGAAAGACGTTCCATTACGAGTACCAAGCCCTGGAGTTCCTTGCGGGCATCCCCGAGCGGGTGCGCAGCTTCTCCGGCTGTGGCGTGCTGCTCTACCAAGCCGGCGCGGACCCGCACATCGATGACCCGTTGGGTGGTTGGCTTACAGACAACCAGTTGGCAGAGCGGGATCGGTTGGTTTTTGAAACCTGTCGGGAGATCGGCCTACCCGTGGCGTGGAATCTGGCTGGCGGCTACCAGACCCCATTGCGAAAGGTGCTGGATATCCATGACGCCACGATGGAGGCGTGTATTGCGGCCTATGCGGGGAAACCACGGTAAGCGCGTGCGGCCTCCTGTACGTGTGTGATGAAGCCATCCAGGTACCGGAAGAAGGAACGTAGAGTTCGTCAATGAACGAAAAGCCCTTACATCTCGGCTTGTACAGTGGTTTGCCTCCCTTCGTGTCGGAGGAAGCCGACCGCGCCCAATGGGCATCCGGCCCGAAGATATCGGGGCCGTCAATCGCGGAGCGGATCATCGCAATGGGGCAGCGGAGCAAGGCGACGCCAGCCGAGAAACCATCCGAGAGCGATCCAGAAGACTGACCTCAATCGTTCAGACGCCCACATCAGAAATGACGTTGGCCGTGAAACAGTGAGCGGGCGTTTCACGCAACCCGATTCAAATCATCGGTTGCATGCTTACCCCCTTCCACGAAAGGGGCTGGGGTCGCGTGCCCGGGAGGGGGTAGCGGGGCGAGTCTGGGGGCAACATTCCCGAACTCTCCTACATGGAGACCAAAACTGCCGCGCGGATGGCCAAGGAGCTGCGCACGATTCCCGGGATCGAGGTCACCGACCACGTCGGTGGCACCGGCGTGGTCGGGGTGATGAAGAACGGCGCCGGCCCGACCGTGCTGGTGCGCGCCGACATGGACGGACTGCCGCTGAAGGAGGCAAGCGGCCTGACCAATGCCTCCACCGTGGTGCAGCCCGCGGAGGAGCGTATCGGTGGCGCGCACAAGATGCTGGAGGACGACCTGTACACGCGCGTCCCCAAGCCCGATGTCGCGCTGGCGTTCCATGTCGATGCCGATTCGCCGACGGGCACGATCATTGCCGATCCGGGCATCAGTTCCTCGTCATCCGACAGCATCGACATCACCATCCACGGCGTTGGCGGGCATGGTCACCGTCGGTGCCTTCCATGCCGGTGCCAAGCACAACATCATTTCCGATCGGGCTGACCTGCAACTGACGGTTCGCTCCGACGACCGGGCGGTGCGCAAGACGTTGCTGGACGGCATCAAGCGCATTGCGCAAAACGTCGGGCGGATGAACGGCATGCCGGAAGATCGGCTGCCTGAAGTGAAGGTGTGGATCGAATCGACGCCAGTCACCATCAACGACGCTGCGCTCACCGCGCGGATGCGCACGGCCTTCATCTCGGCGTTCGGCGCGGACATGCTGAAGTCGCCACCGCGCGTCGGCATGGGCGCGGAGGATTTCGCGTATTTCGTGCAGCCGGAACTCGGCGTGCCCGGGTTCTACTTCAGCGTCGGCGGCACCCCGCAACAGGCGCTCGATGCCGCCAAGGCCGGTGGGCCTCCAGTGCCGGGGCACCACTCGCCGCTGTTCAAGATCGATGCCGAGCCCTCGGTGCGGCTGGGCACCGAAGCGATGACGGTGGCCGTGCTGGACTTGCTCAAGCCCGCCACTGCGGCGATGCCGTAACCGCTTCGTTGGTCTCCAGCGCGGCGCGCCAAAACCATCCACGCGCCAACGTGGCCGCGGTGTTTCGTCAGTCACCTGGGGCTTTGCGCTCAATGAAGGTCTCGCGAACGGGTCTGGGGGTTCCCCAGCCCGCTTTCTGCGTCCCTGAACGGAACCGGGGCGCGCGCCAGGAATCTGCATTTGAGTCGTTGACAAAAAATAAATGAGCGTTCATTCTGTGTAGATTGTGCGATGCAGCAACCGCATTTCTCCCTCTCTATTCGAGTTCCGGCCATGTCGAAGCGTGCCCACCTGATCCTCCTGCCACTTGCGCTTGCGATCGCCCTCAGCGCCTGTGGCGGCAACGAAGCCCCGCCGCAACAGGGGCCGTCGCCGGTCACCGTGGTAACGCTCAAGACCGCGCCAGTGACGCTGACCCGTGAGTTGCCGGGCCGCACCAGCCCGTACCTGGTGGCCGAGGTACGCCCGCAGGTGAGCGGGCTGGTCAAGCGACGCATGTTCGAGGAAGGCGGTCTGGTGACGGCCGGGCAGCCGCTGTACCAGCTCGATGACGCTGCATCGCGCGCCGACGCCAGCAGCGCCAATGCGCAGCTCGCGCGGGCGCAGGCGACCTTGAAGTCGGCCCAGTTGACCGCCGCGCGCACCGCCCAGCTGGCGAAAATCGACGCGGTCAGCAAGCAGGACAACGAGAACGCCATCGCTGCGCTGCGCCAGGCCGAGGCTGATGTTGGCGTGGCCCGGGCTGCGGTCGAAGGACGCGGGGTGACGCTGAATTTCGCCCGCATCACCGCGCCGATCAGCGGCCGCATCGGCAAGTCGTCGGTCACCCAGGGCGCGCTGGTCACCGCCAACCAGGCCGCGCCGCTGGCGACCGTGCAGCAGCTTGACCCGATCTACGTCGACCTGACCCAGTCCAGCAGCGAGCTGCTGGAACTGCGCAAGGGCCTGGCGGCCGGCACGCTGGACAGCACCGAGGAACTGCCGGTGACGATCTTCCTGGAGGACGGCACGCCGTTCTCGCAGCAGGGCAGGTTTGCCTTCTCCGAGGTCAGCGTGGATCCCTCTACCGGCACCTTCGCGCTGCGCGTGGTGGTGGACAACCCGGATCAGGTCCTGCTGCCCGGCATGTACGTGCGCGCGGTGATCGGCAACGGCGTGCGCGAGAACGCGATCCTGGTCCCGCAGCAGGGCATCACCCGAGATGCCAAGGGTAACGCCACCGCGATGGTGGTCGGCAAGGACGGCACGGTCGCGGCCCGCCAGGTCAAGGTCAGCCGCACCGTCGGTGACCAGTGGCTGGTCGAAAGCGGCCTCGCCGCCGGTGAGCAGGTGATCGTCGAGGGCCTGCAGAAGATCAAGCCCGGCATGCCGGTGCAAGCGACCGAACAGGCGACTGCTGCCACGCCGGCCATTGCCGGCACGACGAACAAGCAAACCGCAGGAACCAATCCCGACGCAGCCACGCCTGCCCCCATCACCGATCGTCCGGCGCAGTAAGGGGAACCCGACATGGCACGTTTCTTCATCGACCGCCCGATCTTCGCCTGGGTCATCGCGATCATCATCATGCTGGCCGGCGGGCTGGCGATCTTCACCTTGCCGATCTCCCAGTACCCGACCATCGCCCCGCCCACGGTGACGATCAATGCCGCCTATCCGGGCGCTTCGGCCAAGGTCGTGCAGGATTCGGTGACCCAGATCATCGAGCAGAACATGAAGGGCCTCGACGGCCTGCTGTATTTCTCGTCGACCAGCGAAGGCACTGGCAGCGCTTCGATCACCCTGACCTTCGAAAACGGCGTCGATCCCGACACCGCCCAGGTGCAGGTGCAGAACAAGCTGCAGTCGGCGATGCCGTTGCTGCCGCAGGAAGTGCAGCGCCAGGGCGTCAACGTCAGCAAGGCCAGTTCCGGCTTCCTGCAGGTGATCGGCTTCGTCTCCGAAGACGGCAGCATGTCCAAGGACGACATCTCCGACTATGTCGGTGCCAACGTGGTCGACCCGCTCAGCCGGGTGCCCGGTGTGGGCAACCTGCAGGTGTTCGGCTCGAAGTACGCCATGCGGATCTGGCTGGACCCGAACAAGCTCGATACCTACCGCCTCACTCCCGGCGACGTGAGCGCCGCGGTGCAGGCGCAGAACGCGCAGGTCGCGGTGGGCCAGCTGGGCGGCGCCCCGGCCATCGACGGCCAGCAGATCAACGCCACCATCTCCGCGCAGGACCGGTTGCAGACGCCGGAGCAGTTCCGCGACATCGTCTTGCGCAGCAACCCGGATGGTTCGGTGCTCAAGCTCGGTGACGTCGCCCGGGTCGAGATGGGGGCGGAGAGCTACGATTTCATCACCCGCTACAACGGACAGGCGGCCACCGGCCTGGCGATCTCGCTGGCGACCGGCGGCAATGCCCTGGACGCCGCTGCGGGCATAAAGGCCACACTCGACGAACTGTCGCCGTTCTTCCCGGCGGGCCTGAAGGCGGTCACGCCGTTCGACAGCACGCCGTTCGTGCGGGTGGCGATCAAGGGCGTGATCATCACCTTGCTCGAGGCGATCGCGCTGGTGTTCCTGGTGATGTACCTGTTCCTGCAGAACTTCCGCGCCACCCTGATCCCGACGATCGCGGTGCCGGTGGTGTTGCTGGGCACGTTCGGCATCCTCGCCATGCTGGGTTTCTCCATCAACATGCTGACCATGTTCGCGATGGTGCTGGCGATCGGCCTGCTGGTCGACGACGCCATCGTGGTGGTCGAGAACGTCG
>DAORUJ010000176.1:0-5958 GCA_035433105.1 Thauera sp. | reverse complement strand
AATGGGAATCGCGTTTCGGGAACATCACGGGGCAAGTTCGCGCGTTTTACGAGACCCCGAAATTGAAGTCCGGGATCTCCGGACGGATCTTCGCTTACGGCTTCAGTGAATTGGGAAGCAACCAACCCGGGATCGCCCGGCTCGATGACGACCTCACGATGCCGACATGGTCGGCGGTCAGCCCGTTCATCGAGGACGCTTTCTCGAGCGCGTCCGAACTGATCCCGTTGCCGGACGGATCCGTGATCTTCGTGTCGGACACGCTGAGCCGCCGCCAACCTTGATCACGGCAACACCACCAGCGAGCTTGGCCACGCGCTCCGGGAACTTCTCGCGGTCGTAGTCCGAGGTGGTTTCTTCGATCTGCGCCTTGATCTGCTCGCCGGTTGCTCACTACTCGCACGAGACCTGCGAGCGAGAACCCGGCGCATCACGGATCGTCGTAGGTCATGCCAAACACCGTCTCGGTCAGCCAGTACCGGAACGATTCATTGTCCTGGGGCCCCAACCCAACTCCGAAGCCATCGCCCCGCGCGAGAGCGAGCCGCCGATGGTCGAGGCTAGGGGCAAGCCGCGCAAGAACTTCGATTTCTATTCGGTGTTGCCGGAAATGGAAGTCGTCATTCCGGATGCAGAAATATCCGCCAAGGCTCGCGCCGAAGCCGCCCAACCCGCCGCCGCTGGCGCCACCCCAGCCGCTTCCGCCAATGCTCGCTACCTGGTGCAGACCGGCTCCTATCCGACCGCCAAAGCTGCTGACGAGGTCAAGGCCGAGCTCGCCATCCTCGGCTTCGTCGCTCAGATCACCCCGGTCACCATCAACGGCAAGTCCTGGAACCGCGTCCGTCTCGACCCCTACGCCACCACCATTTAACTGGAAAACGCAACCTCGCACTTTCAGACAATGGCTTTAATGCGCTCGCACTTAAGGAAGAAACCGGACAATGACCGTTCTGCGGCACGCCGTTGACCGCCAGTGTGATGCCTTTCGCCCCTGCTGATCGAGCACCGGTCGCGGCCAAACACTATCGCCCGTCATTCGAAGCCGTCGCGAAATATCAGATCCAGCAGACTGGGATCGAGATAGACGAAGACATCGCTGGCATTGTTGGTATCGATGGCAACCAGATTGTTGGCATCGGCATCGAACGCAAATACCCCATTGTTCACACTCGTCGTCACACCGGCACCGGCAATCCCGTTGCCCGGAATGGTGTTGGCGGGATCGCTTCCACTAACGAGTGCCGGCGGTGCGCTCGGGTTGGTCAATTGCCAGACGTAGGCCTGGCTTGGCAGATTGGCATTGGCGTGGCTGCACTGGGCGATCACAAATCCGCTGTCAGCGATGCGTCCGTGTGCGCAGATGCTCATGCCACTGGCGGCAGGGACAGCTACGGCAGCCGGACTCGCCAACCCGCGCACCCACAGCTGGGTCGCACTGCTGCCACCGGAACCAGAGCCAAAAACCACCCATTGACCATTCGGTGAAATCGCCGGATTCGACGCGCCACTGAGATCGCTGCCACCTGGGCCAATACTGATGCGCGTGGTCACTCCTGCCTGCAAGTCGCGCAGGTAGATCCGCTGCGATCCGCTCAAAGAGCCGCCGACCAGATTGCTGGCGGTGGATGCAAAAGCAACCGAGCGACCGTCGGCACTGAGGGTCGGGCGGTACGAATGGGAGCCGCCGTTGCCCGGCGTGCCGCTGGAGCTGACATCCACGCGCTGAGTCACGCCGGCGGACACATCGCGAACGAAGACGCTGTAGGTATTGTTGGAAGCTCCTCCAGGCGTCAAGTTCGCGGCATTCGAGGTGAATGCAACGAATCGACCATCCGCTGAAATGCCGCCCAGTTTGGCAATCGTACCGGCCGGCAACTGGTTGGCGACATCAACATTCAGCCTGCTGTGCTGATGGGTTTGCCGATCAACACGCACGAGGTGAATACCTGCCACGCCTCCCGTGTAGGTGGTCGACATGGTTTCGAACGCGATATAGCGCCCATCGGCCGACACTGCGACATGCTCATTGGTTGAGGAAGGTGCCGATGGCTGCCCGGCAGGGCTGGTGCTGGCGAGCTCGATGGCTCCGGTGGCGAGGGAGAACACCAGCACCTGCGCGCCATTGGTGGTGAGTCCTGCGACGAGGTTGTTGCCACTGCTGGCGCTGAAAGCCAGGGTTTGACCATCGGCCGAAAGCGCCGGCTGATAAAGATCAGTGGTCGACTGCACACTCGGGCCGCCCGGGGTGAGCGGCTGACCTTCAACACGAAAGAACAGGAACTGTGCCGTTGCGCTCTGCGCAGCGAACGCGACAACCATGGCAGCACCAACTAACAGTTTCATCACGGGCGGACTCCGGGCTAAGGTCTCCTCAAGTACGCCGAATCGCGAGACAAACTATCAGCGGGTTTTGCCAACGACTGCCGGAGTCGCTGCCAATGCCTGTGCCAAGGCGGTGGCGCGAAGAAAATCGGGATGGCTCGGCAGCACGGCCTCGCCTAGCGACGGCAAATGTGCTGCCAGCAGCTGCCGCGCCTGCTCATCGCGACCCTGCGCGTGTCGCAGCATTGCCATATCCACCTGGGCGATAGCGCGACGATAGGCCGGGCCATTGGCAAACTGCTGCGGCAATTCAGTCAAATCTTGCTCGGCCGCAGCCAGCTGCCCTTGCGCCAGCGCCAGAAGACCGCGTACCCGACGCAACTGCGGGCGTAGAGAGGGAGCGTGTTGTTCGATTGCTGCGGCTGCGATCAATAGATCCTGCTCTGCCTGCGGGAGATCGCCCGCTTGCAAGGCACCCTCGGCAAGATACAACCGCCAGCGCAGCAAGGCCGGCTCGCCGGCTCGCGAAAATTCGTCCTCCATCAACGTGCGTGCGGCACGCATATCCCCTGCCAGGGCCAGAATGCGCGCGAGGCTCATGCGCACGGATTGCGCCCAGTCGCCAGGCATCGCGGCAAATCCTTCGGTATCGGCCAAAGCACCTCGGGCTACCGCTGCCGCTTTGCGCCAGTCGCCCTCAAGGCCATAGGCGGACGCCAGCAGCGCCTGCGAGCGCACCTGCGGTCGCAATCCAGCCAATTTTTCGCGCCGCTGCACTTGCAAAAGAATTGTGCGCGCTGCCGCCAGTCTGCCAAGACTTTGCAATGCATCGGCACGCTTCTCATCAAGCGTGCTCAGCGACGAGCCGGCTTCACCGCGCCCCAGCACATGAATTGCGCGAGCATGGTCAAAGCTGAGCAGCGCCTCAGCGGGTCGCTGAAGCTCGGTCAGTGCTTGCCCACGGTGCTCCTCGAAGCGATACATGTACATCGAACGCTCCAGTCCGGCCGCACGCAAAAGCCGCATGGCCTGATCACTCACCGCCAGCTGTTCAGCTGGCCGTTCGAGATACATCAAGGCCGCTGCGAGATTGTCTTCTAGCGTGGCGATGATGATCGGGGCAACTTGCGCGGTCACGGCTGCGGCTATGGCTGATTTCGCGACGTGTTCTGCTTGTGCATAGCGTTGGGTGAGGATCAACGCATAGGTCTCTACAGCTACTGCCTGCGCCAATCCCTCATCAGTAGCTTGCGCACGGAATCCCGCCGCAGAACGCTGCAACCAGTCGAGACTATCTTGCTGGCGCCCCAGGCCAGCAAGCAAATAGGCATAGCTGCGAGCAGTGCGCGCAAATGCGACATCGCGATCCAAACCTTGCTTGCGCATCTCTTCCAGGCTGGTGCGCAGGAGCGGCTCGGCTTCTTGCGGCTGCCCGGCCATTTCATACAAGGTGCCGAGATATGCGTTGACGATCGGCGCTTGTTGCGTGCCATCGGGTAATTCGCGAATGACACGATCGCGCCCTTGCGCCAGCCAGCGCCGCAGCGTGATAGGCGCATCGACATTGCCGTCGGGCGAAAGCTCTTCGATCAAGCCACCAAAAAAATCCATGGTTGTGCTCGCCAATTGCGCCGCCTGCTCGGCGGCCAGCCGGCGTCCCTCTGCGAGTTCGAGTGCACGCGCCGTACGCTGACGCTCGATGCCAATCCAGAGGACAAATGCCATCAACCCGAACATGACCAGCAGCAGCACCGAAACGGCACGTTTGTGCCGTGCCACAAATTTTCGCAATCGATACCAACGCGAATCCGCCTGGGCACGAACCGGTATTCCAATTCGCCATCTTTCCAGATCATCACGAAATGCGTCGATACCGGCATAGCGATCGCCGGGAAGAGTCGCCGTGGCCATATTGAGAATGCCGCCGAGATCGGCGTCGATGGCTACCGCATCCAGTTCGGGCATGAGCGCTGTGCCGTGCGGACTGGTTCCGCTCAATAGTTCGCGTAACAGCGTACCCAGACCGAATACGTCGGTCGCGGTCGTGATCTGCTTGCCCTCTCTCTGCTCCGGACTCGCGTAGCCGGATGTCCAAACGCGGGTCGTCGGTATATCCACGTCTTCCTGGTTGATGTCGACGAGCTTGGCCACGCCAAAATCCAGCAGCTTCGGCGAACCGTCGGCACCCACCAACACATTGGCTGACTTGAGATCGCGATGGATCACCAGATGTTGATGCGCATGGGCCAAGGCTTGGCCGACACGATCAATCAATTCAATCCGTGCTTCGCGGCTCAATCGATGCTGTGCCGCATAGGTGGTCAGTGGCTCGCCATCGACATATTCCATGACCAGATAGGGCTGTCCATCGCGCGTTTCGCCGCCGTCGATCAGGCGTGCGATGCCGGGATGTTGAAGTTGCGCCAGCAGCTGGCGTTCGCGGCGCAGACGGGAATGCGCCTCGTCGGTCGGAAAGCCTCGCAAAAGCTTCAATGCGCCGTACTGGTGGAAACCGCCATCGACGCGCTCAACCAGGTACACCGTGCCCATGCCGCCAGCCCCCAACTGGTGGCGTACACGCCAGGCACCGATGCATTCGCCTTCGACAATGCTTTGCAATGCCTGTGACGCGCTGCTGGCAATGACCGCCTCGATGAGCGCATCCGGCACGCCATCCGCAGCCAGCAATGCCAGCAGTTCCTGCCGTTGTGCCTCATCGAGTGACCACGCCGACAGCGCACTTTCGCGCTGCCATTCAGGTAATTCCAGCAACCGCTCAAAATGCTCGATCAGGCATTCCTGGGCGACCTTGTTCGAACTTGGGTTCACGCCTGTAGCGCCCGCTTGAGCCATGCGCGCGCAAAACGCAGCTCGCGGTCGACCGTTGCTACAGATATATCCAAAGCTGTGGCGACCTCGTCGCGTTCGAGTCCGCCAAAATACGTCAGTTCGACAATTTGCCCGCAACGTGATGAGTGTCGTGCCAATTGCTCGATGGCCTGGTTCAGGTACAACAGCTTTTCCTCTGCACCCACCGCTGCCGCGTCCGCAGCGCCGAGGCTTTCGACAAGTGCTCCACCGCCTCGCTTGTTGCGCAAGCGCTTGCGCGCGGAGTCCACCAGAACTTGGCGGGTCGCCAGTGCAATGACATGGTAGAAATGCCGCCGGTTTTCCCACGGCGCATCTTTGCCCAGCAGTCGCAACAAGGCTTCATGGGCCAAATCGGTCGGTGAAAGTGTTGCCCCGGGATTGGCGCGGATAGCGCGGCACGAAATGGCATGTACCTGACCATAGACCACCTGCAAGAGGCGATCCCGCGCTTGCATATCACCGCCTCGCCATTCCTGCAGCAGACAGGTGATATCTGTAACACCTTCGTTGCGGCTGAGCGCGTTCACTTCCATTCCCTCGGGTCGCTCGGCGTCTGCGCGATAGGCTGCCATGCTCAACCCGCTACTGGTTGGGTGTCAGCGCATTCTAAGCCCGCCACCAGCGGGCCGCCGCAAACATCGCAGCGACCCTGCCTGGAGTACCGCGGCAGCACCCTGGAAAAATCTGCAGCGTCGAATTGACCTTAAGGCAACGCTGATTAAGTCTCCAACCTCTGCTATAATTATCCACAACATAGCATGA
>DAORUJ010000175.1:0-5970 GCA_035433105.1 Thauera sp. | reverse complement strand
TGCGTTTCAGAACTCGGCCGCGCGCTGACCGGCGACGTTCTTGGCCACCTCGATCCGAAGGCAGTGCGGCTCGCGGCTGGCGGCCTCGACAATGGCGGGCTTGAAGTTGGGTTCCTTGCCGCTGCGCAGCATGGCGTGACGGTCCTCGTGGCCGCGGGAAGACACAATCGCCGAGTGGCCGGCCTTGCTTGCCGACAGGAAGCGGTGCGGCGCCTGTGCGGCCTTGATCGCGTCGAGGAGCTTGATCCGGTCACCGAATACCGCGCTGCGATAGCGATCCCGCAGTGCCTCGACCAACTCTTTGCGTGTCGTCATGCTGATTTGCCTTGTCACGTTGTGCCGCTCCCGCCCGACGACCCGACGGGTAGCAAACTACGTGAGGCAACGGGTCAACACGGGTAACAGTTTTGATGAGTCAATGCGCACGTCGGTCAGGTCAACTGTCGTCGGCCCGCAAGTCGACTTGCGCCCAGCAGACTAGCCATCAAGCCGCCGCGACCGATAAAATTTCACAGGTCAAGGGCGTTCGGATGCCAAAAACCCGTGGCATACCTGCCACCATCCGGTTGAGCTTCCCACCCGTTATGCGTTATCCCTATCATCTCCTCTCCGTTCATCCGGCTCATGAAGATATTCGCGCTGCTGCCCTGGAGTGACTGGCTGGCGCTGGCCGCCTTTCTGGCTTCATGGGTGGGCTACGGGCGCTTCTCCCGCGAGCTCGGCAAACGCCGCACCTCGCTGGCCTCCACCACCGACCGCGCTACCGAGATGATGAAGGCCGCTGCCGAGAGCTTCTATGACGGGCTGCGGGCCTACTATTTTTCGTTTGCTGCCATGGCCTGGTTTCTATCGCCTCTGGCCATGGTGTTGGCATCTTTTGTGGTGGTGGCGGTGCTTTACGGTCGGGAGTTTCATGGCGATGTGTCAAAAATCCTGGGCGAAGACAAAAAGCCGCTCGCCTGAGGCACTTCGCTTTCGACCTCGGCCACGGTGCTGTCCGTGGCAACCGCTTCGTCGCGTCTACCCAGATCAGAATTCCCTTGGTACGAGCAGCCCAAACACCGCAGCGTCGGCGAGCGGCAAGTTGTACAGCCCTGACTTAACGGCCTTGCATGGCATCGCCAACAATGCGCTCGAAAATCGGGTCCAGTTCAGCCGCCAGCTTATCGAGTTGCGAGTTTTCGTAGGGCGCGAAGACAACACTTGGCGTGCGATAGCTGACCGAGGTCGTGCCGTCGGCATTCTCGGTGACGTAGATGCGCAGCGGTGCCTCAATGCCGGCGGCCACACTGGCCTGCAACATGCGCACCGCGAAATCGGGGCGGAAGACCATCAACAAGGCGTTGCCGGGAATCTTGATGCCCTTGCTGGCGGCACCCTTGCTTGCGCTCGCCTGCGCAACCAGGCCCATCTTGTTATCGGCGATCGATTTTTCCAGTTGCTGGACCACGGTATCGAAGGGCTGTGGGCTGTTGATGGTCCTGAGCTCAGGTAGTGCGCTGTCACCGGCGGCCGAAAATGCTGCAAGGCCGAAGGCGAGGCTGACAGCGACGCTGCGCAAGGTATTGAAGCAGGCCATGGAAAACTTCCTTGTCATTCCGACGGGCGGGGTTGCCTGCCGAGTTGAAAAAACGGGAACGATCGCTCCCCGGTCACGGTGCCGGGCAGCCCCTGGCGGGCCGCCGGTCGATCATTTCTTCTCTTCCCATACTTGCTGGACCCGCATATCGCGTCCGCAGCCGGAGCGGTAGTAGGCATAGCGGATCGGGTTCTTCTTGTAATAGTCCTGATGGTATTCCTCCGCCGGCCAGAAGGTCGTGGCGGGTAGCACTTCGGTGTAGATCACCGGGAAACGAGCGCTTTTCAGCAAGGCATCGCGGCTGGCTTCGGCGACTTTCTGCTCGACTTCGCCCTGCCAGTAGATGCCGCTGCGGTACTGGCTGCCGACATCGCAGAACTGGCGGTCCTTGACCGTGGGGTCGATGTGGCGCCAGAAATACTCGACCAGTTGGGCGTAACTGACTTTGTTCGGGTCATAGAAGACTCGGACGGCTTCGGTATGGCCTGTGCTGCCGGCGCTGACCGTTTCGTAGCTCGGGTTGGTGGTTTGTCCGGCGGTATAGCCCGATTCGGCCTCGATCACGCCCGGGAGTTTTTCGAAGTCGGCTTCGATGCACCAGAAACAGCCGCCGGCGAAAATGGCACTGGCCTTGGTGGGGTTGGGGTTGGTCGTTGAGTCGGCCGCAGGCGCCAGAAAACTCGCAGCACAGAGCCCCATTGCGACGCCCAAGCGGGAAAAGTGAGCAGTTTTCATGTTCTTAACGCCGGTAATGCATCGCCCTCAACGACGAACTTCAGGGTGAGCGCCATGGAGCGGGTGGGTCAGCCCGTGGTGCTGTCACGGATTATCGACGCGAATACGCTGGCGCAGATCGCGCAGGAACACGAGGACGAGACGGTACGTGCCGAGTTGATGAGCGTCCGCGCCGTGCGCGGTGCCGCGCCGCCTGCCGTGACCATTGCCATCCGGGTGGCGCCCCAGCCCGGCGCCGTGGTCATCGGCGCCTTACCTGCGGAGGGTGTTGCAGACGTAATCGAACGGATCGAAGGCGGTTGGGAGCTCGTGAACTATCAGGGGGTAGTGGGCTGGATTGAACGCTAGGGAAACGCTGATCTATTCGATCGCCACTGCCCGGTCGATGGCATGCCTTTGAGACAATAGGCCCGTTGCCCCACCACCAGGCTGAGACCGATGCAATCGAGCCTTTCCGACCCGGAGTATGCCGCCAGGAAGAAGCAAACGCGGCGTGATCGATTCCTCGCCGAGATTGAGGCGGTCACGCCAAATCGTATCCATGTTCATATTCTGTTTCCGGAACATGGGGTTGCCTGCCGTGAGTCGCTTCACTGACCCTTCCCGGCAGTCTGCAAGTGCACTGGAGTGAGGGCCTGGTTCCCAATGTCCAAGCGGAGGGCGAGCGGCGTCCCGATGGGCTGAAGTTGATTTAAGCCGGCGAATCTGGCCGCCTCTACGACCGGCGACCACAGCGACCGAATTGCTGCCTTGCCCTTCAGATCGAGCCTTGATTCACCCGCGCGGACAGTTCTTGCGCGCTCTCCTTACGCTCGCTGTAGCGATCGACAAGATACGGCGCGATGTCGCGGGTGATCAGGGTGAACTTCACCAGCTCCTCCATGACGTCCACGACGCGGTCGTAGTAGGCGGAGGGCTTCATGCGGTCGTCGTCGTCGAACTCGAGGAAGGCCTTGGCCACCGAGGATTGGTTGGGGATGGTGAGCATGCGCATCCAGCGCCCGAGCACGCGCATCTGATTGAGTGCGTTGAAGGACTGTGAGCCGCCGCTGACCTGCATCACCGCCAGCGTCTTGCCCTGGGTTGGGCGCACCGCGCCCATTGCCAGCGGTATCCAGTCGATCTGCGCCTTCATGATGCCGGTCATCGCGCCGTGACGCTCGGGTGAGCACCACACCATGCCTTCGGCCCACTGCGTGAGTTCGCGCAGTTCCACCACCTTGGGGTGCGTTTCAGGCGCGTCATCGGGCAGGGGGAGGCCGCTGGGGTTGAAGATGCGCGTCTCTGCGCCCATTGCGTGCAGTAGGCGTGCTGCTTCTGCGGTCAGGAGACGGCTGAAGGAGCGGGGGCGTAGCGAGCCGTACAGCAGCAGGATCCGGGGCGGGTGTGTGGACGATGTTTTCGGATGCAGTCGCTCCGTATCCGGCACCTGGAAAAGCGCGCCGTCGACGTTGGGCAGATCGGGTGTGAGCAGGGCTTTGCGCAGGGCGCCGCTGGGCGGCTTGTGGAGAGGTTTGATGCCGCTCATGGATGTCCTCGTTAAAAATTTTCTGCGCTGGCCGTGCGCGGAAACCAGTGCTGGGTGCGGTTGACGATCGCAACCAGGGACAGCATCACCGGCACTTCCACCAGCACGCCGACCACCGTTGCCAGCGCTGCGCCGGAGTTCAGCCCGAACAGCGAAATCGCGACCGCCACCGCCAGCTCGAAGAAGTTCGAGGTGCCGATCAGGCAGGCCGGACCGGCAATGTTATGCGACAGCTTCATTGCCCGTGCCGCGAGGTAGGCGATGAGGAAGATGCCGTAGGTCTGCAGCAGCAAGGGCACGGCGATCAGGCCGATCACCAGCGGTTGATCGACGATGGTCGGCGCCTGGAAGCCGAACAGCAGCACCACGGTGGCGATCAGGCCGACGATGGACCACGGCTTGAGGCGCGCAACGAAGTCACCCACCGCAAGGCTGGAACGGCGCTCGAGGACATGCCGGGTCGCCATGCCGGCCAGCAGCGGCAGCACGACGTAGAGCACGGTCGACAGCAGCAGCGTCTCCCAGGGCACGGTGAGGTCGGTCAGGCCGAGCAAAAAGGCGGCCAGCGGCGCGAAGGCGAACACCATGATGAGATCGTTCACCGACACCTGTACCAAGGTGTAGTTGGGGTCGCCCTTCACCAGCTGGCTCCAGACGAAGACCATCGCAGTGCAGGGCGCCACCCCGAGCAGGATCATGCCGGCGATGTATTCGTTGGCTGCCTGCGGATCCACCCAGGGTGCGAACAGGTAATGGAAGAACAGCACGCCCAGCGCTGCCATGGTGAAGGGCTTGATCAGCCAGTTAACCACCAGGGTCAGGATCAGGCCCTGGGGTTTCTTGCCGACGTCCTTCACCGCGTGCCAGTCGATCTGGATCATCATCGGGTAGATCATCACCCAGATGAACACTGCGACCACCAGGTTGACCTGCGCGAACTCGAGGCCTGCGATCGCCTGAAAGGCCCCCGGTGCGGCCAGACCGAGGCCGACGCCCGCCACAATGCCCAGCCCGACCCATACCGTCAGGAAACGCTCGAACAGCCCCATCTCAGCCCTCCGTGCCCGTCAGCGCAGCCCGGCGCGCTGCAAACGTAGCTGCAGGGCAGCAATTTCATCGAGCAGATCGAGGACGAGGCTGACACCCTGCGGATTGACTTCCATGTCGCGGGCGAGCCATCGCGCCTGCTGCGCGCGCCGCAGTGAAGGGCCGCTGAAGCGCCAGTCCTCGGGGGCTTCGCCACTGGGCGCCAGCACGCCCTCGTAGACCCATGCGACCACATAGTCCTGCGATACGTTGCAGGCCTGGCAAAGCTCCACCAGCGTCAGCTGGAGTTCCTCTTCGACGACAAGCGCCGCGGCAGTCTGGATAGTGTGTGTGCTCATGCGGGATCAACCTTTCGCGAGGGCGCGGGGTTCGCGCGGGGATCGAAATGGAAGGCCTTCGCGAAAGCGTGGTAGGCGGCCTTCTCAGCGTCAGTGATCGCGGGTGGCAGCACAATCGCCACCACAAAGTAGAAATCGCCCGCGGGATTGCCCGGGATGCCTTTGCCCCGCAGACGCAATTGACGCCCTGCGGCCGAACGTTCTGGAACGGTGACCTGAACCGAGCCTTCCGGTGTTGGCAAGCTCAGAGAGCATCCAAGCGCTGCCTCCCACGGTGCCAGCGGCAGATTCGCAAAAACGTCGCGTCCTTCCACGTGGTACTGAGGATGAGGGTTGAAGCCGATCTCCAGAAACAGATCGCCCGCCGGCCCGCCTCCGAAGCCCGGGTCGCCCTGGCCGGCCAGGCGCAGGTGCTGACCGGCGCGAATGCCTTTGGGGATGGTGAGGTCCAGCGTGCGCGACTGCAGGACGACCTGCCCGTGCGCGTCGACCGCGGGCATGCGCAGGGAGATGCTGCGCTGAGCGCCGCGATAGGCGTCTTCCAGGTCGATCAATACCTTGGCGTGATGATCCTGGCCGCGGGTATGGGCACGTTCATGGCCAGCGGGGCGATGCTCTGCACGGGCCCGTCGGCCGAACAGGGCTTCGAAGAAGTCGCTGGCGTCGCGCCCATCGTCGGCACCATCGCCACGGAACTCGAACCCGGCGTCCCAGCCCGGCGGTGGCTGGAAGTCCTGCCCGGC
>DAORUJ010000174.1:0-5993 GCA_035433105.1 Thauera sp. | reverse complement strand
AGGCCGCAAAGACCGCGCATCGGCACCAACCGGTTGTCACGATGCCAGACGATCGGAAGAACGAATGGGGTTCGGCGGGAGGTCGGGGGCGATGGGGCTGTGATTACAGTCCCTCGGGCCAGTTCGGCGGGCATCCTTGTCCGCGCCAGAAACTACCATGGCCCTGCTGCTGCATTGCACAACGAGGCGAAGTATATCGGCTTTCGCCGCTGCTGTCGCCTCAATCCAGCAAAAAGTACTTGATCCAAAATAAAAAGCGAGTGCGCACAAACAGTGCGGACTCGCCTTGTCGGGAGTGGCCTCCCCGTTCTGAAAATCCGGATTACTTGTTGACCGCAGCCTTCAGCGTAGCGCCGGCGGTGAACTTCGGCACGCTGGAAGCGGCGATTTCGATCGCGGCCCCAGTCTGCGGATTGCGGCCGGTGCGGGCGGCACGCTCGGACACCTCGAACGAACCGAAGCCGGTAAACGCAACCTTTTCGCCCTTGCCAAGCTGCTCGGCGACGATGTCGAGCACAGCGGACAGCGCACGATCAGCCTGCGCGCGGGAAACATCCAGACGGTCGGCCAGTGCTTCGACGAATTCACCTTTGTTCATACATATCCTCAATTGGTGTGAGTGGAGTTTTGAGAAGTCCCGTCTACGCGGCGGATTCTAGCACCCCCGCGGCTTGTGGGGCATTTCGTAACATGCGTGCGTGAAGTGCGACATGAGGGACACGCTCGCAATGCCGCCATCACGAGGTTCGGGCTGATGCCTTCCGCGCTATCCTTGCGCCATTAAGGAATCAGGGCCTGGAGGGCACCATGCAGCAGCACATGCAGGCCGGCGACGAATTGCTCATCCACCTGACTGCGCATCGCAGCAAAGGGCGTGTGATCTCGGCCCGGGCAGCCCTGCCGGCCAACATCTCCGGCAGCGCACGGGTCATCGGCCTTGAGCCCGCGATGGCGATTGAAACGCTTGGCCGTTGCGCCACGCACAGCCCCCGCTCGCATGCGCAGGCGCTGGCCCTGGCCTGCGCCGCGGCCAGCGGTCTCGGCGCCAGGGACCGCGACAGCCAGCTCGCCACCGAACGCGAACTCGCCGCTGAAGCCGCCGACAACCATTTGCACCGGCTGCTGGTCGATTGGCCGCTGGCCCTGGGCATGGATGCACACACCAGTCGCTATGGCGAATTCCACCGCCGCCTGATCACCAAGACCGATTCCGCCTCGTGTTTCGAGCTGGGTGGCGATGTACTCGACCTGGTGGCGCGGGAGATGCTTGCCGGATTTTTCAATGGCATCCGCCTGCCGCACAGCCTTGCCGAGTTCATCGACCGTGCAGACACCGGCGGCATCCTCGGTGCGGTCCTGCGCGAGCTGATCAATCTGGGGCCGTCACACCCAGACCAGGGGCGCCCGGCCCCCCTGCTTGGCACCCTGAGTGCTGCAGCCTGGGCTTCTACCGTGGGTGAATGGCCAACACCGGCGTTCATCGCAACACCCAGCTTCGCTGGCGAACCGGGAGAAACCGGGCCGCTCGCACGCCATGCCGTTTCTCCCCTGGTACGCCTGCTCCGCGATCGCGGACACCGCGTGTCGGCCCGCCTGTTTTCCAAGGTCATCGACCTGGCTGACTGCGCAAGCCGGATGCGCTATCCCTTGACCGACGACGTGCCGCCGATGATCGACGCCGCTCAGATCACGCCGGGCGTGGGCCTGGCGCGCGTCAGCAGTGCGCGAGGCGTGCTGCTGTGCTGGGTACGGATCGCGCAGGGGGTGATCGCCGACTGCGCCATCATCCCGGCGGGCGCCTGGAACTTTCACCCACAGGGCGCATTTTGTCGCGAGAGCAGCACCGAATCGGAAGAGACACGCGAGGCCACAGTGCGGCGCCTGTCACTGCTGGCGCTGGCGCTCGACCCCTCGCTGCCCTTTGCAATAGAGCTGATCGACGATGCACCGAAGCGAGGCAGGCACCGCTGACCGTGCTGAGCGGCTGCACCAGACCGCGAAAACGCTCAAGGCAACAGACGCCGATAGGCACCAGCGTAATACACCAGCGGCGCACGCTCCTCGCGCTCAAACCCGACCACCTCACTGATGAAGACGATGTGGTCGCCGCCCTCATGGCGCTGAACATTGCGGCAGACAAAACGCGCACAGCAGCCCTTGAGCAGCGGCACGCCCTGCTGCCCTTCATCGATCTCCAGACCGACGAATCTCTCACCCAGGCGACTGGCAAAGCGCTGCGACAGATCGGCCTGATCCTCGGCCAGCACATTGATCGCGTAGTATTCGCACGCTTCGAACAAGGGCTTGCTGGGCAGGTCGCACGCCAGGCTCCATACGATCAGCGGCGGATCGAGCGATACCGAATTGAAGGAATTGACCGTCAGCCCGATCGGCTCGCCAGAAGGCGTGCGTGTGGTCACCACCGTGATGCCGGTGGCGAACATGCCGAGGGCGTTGCGGAAACGACGGGAGAAGTCCGCGCCGGAATGCGTCTGCTGGGTCATGGGCGAAACGTCGCGGTTCGATCCGCGCCTGTTGGTATGCGAACGAAGCGGCGGATTATGGCTGCACGAGCTCGGCACGTCGAGAGCCAGCGGCTTGATCGAGCACGAAAAACACAGGAAAAACCGTGACATGAGTGATTTCGCCGAACGTCTGATCGCGTGGCAGCGCAAGAATGGCCGGCATGACCTGCCGTGGCAGGGCGGACACGACCCCTACCGCATCTGGCTGTCCGAGATCATGCTGCAGCAAACGCAGGTCGATACCGTGATTCCGTATTACCAGCGCTTTGTCGAGCGCTTCCCCGATCTTGATCGCCTGGCCGCGGCACCGGTGGAGGACGTGATGGCCTTGTGGAGCGGGCTGGGCTACTACGCGCGGGCGCGCAATCTTCATCGCGCCGCGCAACGCATCATCGAATCCCATGGTGGCAGCTTCCCCCGCAGCGCGGTCGACATCGCCACGCTGCCGGGCATCGGCCGCTCCACCGCCGCCGCCATCGCGGCCTTTGCCTTTGGCGAACGCGCAGCCATCCTCGATGGCAACGTCAAGCGCGTACTTTGCCGGATCTTTGGCGTGGAGGGCTTTCCCGGCGAAAAGCGCGTGGAGAACCAGCTCTGGGCACTGGCCGAGTCACTGTTGCCGGCACGCGAAGTGGGGCGCTACATCCAGGCGCAGATGGACCTTGGCGCCACCTTATGCACACGTGGCAAGCCTGCCTGTGCACGCTGCCCGTTTTTTGACGACTGCGTTGCACGCCGCGATGACCGACAGGGCGAGTTGCCCACGGCACGACCAAAGCGAGCGGTACCACGGCGCAGCGCACGCTTTGCGGTGATCATGCGCGAGGGCACGGTGCTGCTCGAACGCCGGCCGCCGGTCGGCATCTGGGGCGGGCTGCTGGCGCTGCCGGAGATCCCCGGCACCATCGCCGACACGCTCGCCGACGTCAGCGCATGGACAGCCGAGTGCTTCGGCGTGGACTGTGTCGAAAGCAGCGCACTGACACCAGTGACGCACACCTTCACCCACTTCGTGCTGGAGATTCAGCCCGTACTGCTGAACACGGCCGCAGCCACACATGGCCTTGTCGCGGAAAACGGCGCCCTGCAATGGCTCGCGCTGTCGGTGCTCGAGGGGGCAGCACTGCCCACGCCGGTGCGCAAGATCCTGGAGGCCCTAGCCACTCCGACACCGTTCTCCGACTGAGCCCACACAGTTGCGGTGGTCAGCCGACGTTGGGCAACAGGCCGTGTTCGCGCAGGAACTGTTGCAGGATTTCCAGACGGCTCAGCACATCGTCGAGCTCGAGCAGACTCTGCTTGGCCTGCGTCGGGATTGGCAACAGCTCGGCATAGCGCGCCCCAACCCAGGCCGCATCATCGAAACGGTGGGGGGGAGGCAGACGGTCGCCAAGTTCAGCAACAATGGTCCGCAGCAGCGGCAGCAAATCGGACTGGGCCTGGGGCACCGGTTGCGGCGCCGGCTCTTCGAGCCAGCGCACTTCGGCCACGAGCAGTCCATCGCGTTCGACCTCATGATCGATCACGCTGAAGCGGCGTCCACCGCGTGTCAGCAAGGTCAGCAGACCGACCTGCTCCATATCCCACTGTTCGATGCGCGCTTCGGTGCCGACCGCGTGCGGCACAGCGGTCTCGCCCACCTCTTCGCCAGCGGCGATCAGGCACACGCCAAAAGCCGTACCTTCACGCAGGCAACGCGTCACCATGTCCATGTAACGCGGCTCGAAAATCCGCAGCGGCAATACCCCCTCGGGGAACAGCACCGTTTTGAGCGGAAACAGCGGCAGTCGTTGTGTTGCGCTTGATGCGTCAGTCATCGGCAAGCTCTCTTTCGCCCGGCGCCGCTTCGCCCCAGCGCGCCATCAGCGTATGCGCCACGTCCAGCTGGTCGAGGATGCGCGCGACCACGAAGTCCACCAGATCGGGCACCGACTGTGGATGATGGTAGAAACCCGGGTTGGGAGGCAGGATGCAGACCCCCAGGCGCGCGAGCTTGAGCATGTTTTCCAGATGGATCGCCGAGTACGGTGTCTCGCGCGGCACCAGCACGAGTTTGCGCGCCTCTTTGATGACCACGTCGGCCGCACGCTCGATCAGATTCTGGCTCAGACCACCGGCAATTGCCGCCAGCGTCGCCATTGTGCATGGGCAGACCACCATGGCATCGGGCGGATTGGAGCCGGACGCGGGCGGCGCGAACCACTCCTCGCGCCCGAACACGCGCAACTGACCAGGGGCAGCACCAAAACGTGCTGACAATTCGACCTCGACCTCGGCCGGACGCGAGGGCAGGTTCCAGCCCATTTCCTGCCGGACGACGATCTGCGCCACCTGCGAATACAGCAGCCATACCCTGTTGCCCGAGCGCACCAGGCATTCGACCAGGCGCACGCCATAGGGCAGGCCGGATGCGCCGGTGAAGGCGACAGTGATGGTACGAGGGGCGGTGCTCATCGACATCTCTTGATGAAAGGGGTCGGCATGCATAACGCCACGCCAAGGTCGCGAGCCGCTGCGAAGCTCAGCGCAAATAGTCCGAGATCAGCTCCCAGCGCCCGTTGCGAATCTGCGCAAGGCGCCCGTAGCGGTTGCCGAGGTGATCGTCGGCGCTGAAGCGATAGGACGGGCTGCCGAAATAATCACGGGTGAATTCGAGGCTCTCGAGCGTGCGCGCGAACGCTTCGGGCGTCAAGTCGCGGCCGGTCGCTTCGGCGGTGCGCACGAACATGTCGGCCAGCGTATAGCCCATGACGCTCCACACATTGGGCGCGGCGCCAAAACGCGCGCGGTAGCGCTCGATCCAGTCGGCGAGCTGGGTATTGGCGCCGTCGGCGTAAGGGTGCGGCAGCACGCTGACGCCATACAGCCCCTCGACCGCCTCGCCTCCCAGTTCATGCGTCTGCGCCGAGTAGCCCGAGGCCGTCACCAGCATGTCCACCTGCCAGCCGATGCGGCGCGCCTCGGCCATCGCCGCAACAGTCTCGCGGACCACCGTAGCCAGCACGACGAGATCACACTCGGCCGCACGCAGGCGCGCAATCTGGCTCGACAGGTCGGTCGCGCCACGCTTGTAGCCGGTGCGCTCGACAAGCTTGCGGCCAAGCTTGCCCAGCCCGGCCTCGACGCCCTTCATCACTTCCAGCCCATAGTCGTCGTCCTGGTACAGCAGGCAACTACGGTGATAGTCGCCGCGCTCGACCATGTGCCGCGTAGCAGCCTCCATGTAGTCCTGGTAGGGCGCAAAGTTCTGAAACTTGAGCGGGTGCAGCGGCGCGTAGGTCGCCTGGTGCGGCGAGAACGGAAACAGGTGCAGGCGGCCGGCATCGAGTACCACCGGCATCGTCGCCATCACCACCGGCGTGCCCATCGTGGCGATGAAGGCGAAAGCCTGGTCGCGCTGCACCAGCTTGCGCGCCGCCAGCACACCGCGCTTGGGGTCGTAAGCCGCGTCCTCCACCACCAGACGCA
>DAORUJ010000173.1:0-6062 GCA_035433105.1 Thauera sp. | reverse complement strand
CCGGACTGTCGACCCGCTTCGCCTTCAAGTCGCTGTCGAAGGTGTTCAATTTCGACCACCGCGAGGTCGCCGCCAACCCGGTGCACCTGATGTACGTCCTCGAGCAGCAAATCGCGGCTGAGCAGTTTCCGGCCGAGACCGAGGCGCGCTACCTGGGCTTCATCAAGGAGTACTTGGCACCTCGTTACGCGGAGTTCATCAGCAAGGAAATCCAGACCGCCTATCTCGAAAGTTATTCCGAGTACGGCCAGAACATCTTCGATCGTTACGTCATCTATGCCGACTTCTGGATCCAGGATCAGGAGTTTCGCGACCCCAACACCGGCGAAATTCTCGACCGCGCGGCGCTCAACGACGAACTGGAGAAGATCGAAAAACCGGCCGGCATCAGCAACCCGAAGGACTTCCGCAACGAGGTGGTCAACTTTGTGTTGCGCGCCCGCGCCAAACACGATGGCCGCAACCCGAGCTGGACCTCTTACGAAAAACTGCGAGCGGTCATAGAGAAAAAAATGTTCTCCAATACCGAAGACCTGTTGCCGGTCATCAGTTTCAATGCCAAGGCCAGCGCAAACGAACAGAAGAAGCACCGCGACTTCGTCGACCGCATGATCGACAAGGGTTACACCGAAAAGCAGGTTCGCCTGCTATGTGAGTGGTACCTGCGCGTTCGCAAGTCTTCGTGACGTCCTGCGGGTGAAGCAGACGGCCCGCGGCGCGCAGTCGCCTGCCAGAGGGGGAAGCATGGTCCGCATCATCGATCGACGCTTCGACAGCAAGAACAAGAGCGCAGTCAACCGCCAGCGCTTCATGCGTCGATTCAAACAGCAGATCCGCAAGGCGGTATCCGAGGCCATCCAAGGCCGCTCGATTCGCGACCTGGAGAATGGCGAGCAGATAGCGATACCGGCACGCGACCTGTCCGAGCCTGCGTTGCATCACGGCAAGGGCGGCGTCTGGGAACAGGTATTCGCCGGCAATGACCAGTTCAGCTCGGGCGACCTCATCAATCGGCCGCTCGGCGGCGGCGCGGGCGGCGCAGGCAAAGGCCAGGCAAGCAACGAGGGCGGGCACGAGGACGACTTCGTGTTCCAGCTCTCGCGCGAAGAGTTTCTCGATCTGTTCTTCGAAGACCTTGAACTCCCGCGCCTGGTACGCACTCAACTTGCCAGTATCACCGACTACAAGACCCGGCGCGCCGGCTTCACCACCGATGGGGTACCGGCCAACATCAACATCATCCGCTCGATGCGCAGTGCGCTCGGGCGCCGGCTGGCACTCGGCTCACCCTACGCTGGCCCGCTGCGCGAGCTAAAGCAAAAGCTCGACGAGGCGACTGCCCTAGGCAGCAAAGACAGCGCCGACAATAGAGACGATCGCGACGAGGTGCGCGCCCTGCGCGAACAGATCGCCCTGCTGCGCGCAAAGATCGAGCGCATTCCATTCATCGACAGCTTCGACCTGCGCTACAACAACCGCATCAAGGTGCCGCAGCCAACGACACAGGCGGTGATGTTCTGCGTCATGGACGTGTCGGGCTCGATGGACGAGGAGCGCAAATCGACTGCAAAGCGCTTCTTCATGCTGCTCTACATGTTCCTGACGCGCAGCTACGAGCGTATCGAGGTGGTCTTCATCCGCCACCACACGATCGCGAAGGAAGTCGACGAAGACGAATTCTTCCATTCACGCGAGACCGGCGGCACGGTCGTCTCCAGCGCGCTGGTAATGATGCGCGACATCCTGCGCGAGCGCTTTGCGAACGGCCAGTGGAACATCTATGGTGCCCAGGCCTCGGACGGCGACAACTGGGACAACGACTCTCCGGTCTGCGGCGGCTTGCTCGCCAACGACATCCTGCCGTGGTGCCGGTACTTCGCCTACATTGAAATCACCGCTGCCGAACCACAAAACCTGTGGCGCGAATACCTCAGGATCAGCGCCAGTCACGACAACTTCGCCCTGCAACGCATCGGGTCGCCGGCCGACATTTATCCGGTGTTTCGCGAACTGTTCAAGAAGACGATCACATGAAACGTACCAGCGCCACCACGCACAAGCCGGCGCTCCTGCCCGGCGGTTCGGAGTGGACCGTCGACAGCATCGATCGCTACCACACCGAGATCGCCCGCGTGGCTGCGGCCTACAGGCTCGACACCTACCCAGTGCAGATCGAGATCATCACCGCCGAGCAGATGATGGACGCGTATGCCTCAGTGGGCATGCCGGTGAACTACCACCACTGGACCTTCGGCAAACACTTCCTGGCCACCGAAAAGGGCTACCGCCGCGGGCAGATGGGACTGGCTTACGAGATCGTGATCAATTCCAACCCCTGCATCGCCTACCTGATGGAGGAGAACACCCTGCCCATGCAGGGCCTGGTGATTGCCCATGCGGCCTACGGTCACAACAGCTTCTTCAAGGGCAACTACCTGTTCCGCACCTGGACGAACGCCGACGCCATCATCGACTACCTGATCTTCGCGCGAAACTACATCAGCCAGTGCGAAGAGCGGCATGGCGAGAATGAGGTCGAACTGCTGCTCGACTCCTGTCACGCGCTGATGACGCTTGGCGTGGACCGTTACAAGCGCCCGCCCAGACTCTCGCTCGCAAAGGAAAAGCTGCGTCAGCAGGAGCGCGAGAACTATCTGCAAAGCCAGATCAATGACCTGTGGCGGACCCTGCCCATCCATGACCTAAAACCCGACATGCAGGCGAAGCGACGCTTTCCGCCCGAGCCCGAGGAGAATCTGCTGTACTTCATCGAAAAGAACGCACCGCTGCTCGAACCTTGGCAGCGCGAGCTGGTGCGCATCGTGCGCAAGATCGCGCAGTACTTCTTTCCCCAGCGTCAGACTCAGGTCATGAACGAGGGCTGGGCCACCTTCTGGCACTACACCCTGTTGAACACGCTCTACGACGAGGGCCTGCTTGCCGACAGCTTCATGCTCGAATTCCTGCAGTCGCATACCAACGTCGTCCTCCAGCCGCCCTACAACGTGCGCGGCTACGGCGGCATCAATCCCTACGCGCTGGGTTTCGCCATGTGGCAGGACATCCGTCGCATCTGCGAATGCCCTGAGAACGAAGACCGGCGCTGGTTTCCGGAAATCGCCGGCAGTGACTGGCTCGACACCTTCGACTTTGCCATGCGTAACTTCAAGGACGAGAGCTTCATCGCCCAGTATCTGTCGCCGAAGGTGATGCGCGATTTCCGCATGTTTGCGGTGCTCGACGACGACCGCGAAAACAAGCTCAAGGTGTCGGCCATTCACGACGACGAGGGCTTCCGCCGCGTACGCGACATTCTGTCCGACCAGTACAACCTCGGTGCGCGCGAGCCCAATGTGCAGGTCTGGAACGTCGACCTGCGCGGGGATCGCTCGCTGACCCTGCGTCACACGCGCTACCGCCATCGTCCGCTCGGTGACAGCACCGAAGAGGTCATGCGCCACCTTGCCCGCCTTTGGGGCTTCAAGGTAAGGCTCGAAACCGTCGACGAGAACGACCACACCGAGCTTGCCTATGAAGTCCGCAGTGACAGGCAAGCACAGCCCGCGTCCTGATGAAGCCACGCTGTGCGGCAAACAGGACGTAGAATCCGGGGCCTAGCCCCGGAGTCCAGCATGTACAGCGCATCCCTCCCCATTTACCCCGTCGCCGGCATTCGCGAGATCGAAAGCAAGCTCATCCCCAGCGCACGACCGTCGCTGATGGAGCGTGCCGGTCGTGCTGCAGCCGAGGATGCGGTGCGCCTGATCATGGATCGCCCGGGTCCGATCCTGATTGCCTGCGGCCCCGGCAACAATGGCGGCGATGGTTTCGTCATGGCGCGGCAACTCGCACAGGCCGGTCGTGAAGTACAGGTAGCCTTCGCCGGCGATCCTCAAGCCCTGCCTGTCGACGCGGCCAAGGGCTACGCCGACTACTTGGCGGCTGGCGGCCAGGTAGTCTCCGACCTGCCTGCAGCCCCGGCACAAGGCTGGGCGCTGGTGGTCGATGCCATCTTCGGCATCGGCCTCAAGCGTGCCATCGAAGGGCGGTACGCGGGCTGGATTCAGACCCTGAATGCCCAGCCCTCGCCGCGCATGGCGCTCGACGTGCCCAGCGGCCTCGACGCCGACACCGGTCAGCCACTGGGAAGCAGCTTTCGCGCCACTCACACCACCACCTTCATTTCGCTCAAACCCGGCCTGCTGACCAACGACGGACCCGATCACTGCGGCGAAATCAACGTCCAGCGACTCGACATCGACCCGCCAACCTGGCTGCCTGCCAATGGCCACGCGGTCACGCCAGCGCTGTTTCGCACACAACTCGGCCCCCGTCCGCGCAACAGTCACAAGGGCCTGTATGGTGACGCCGGCATCCTTGGCGGCAACACCGGCATGGTCGGCGCTGCGCTGCTCGCGGGCCGCGCAGCGATGTGGCTCGGTACCGGCCGTGTTCATATCGGCCTGCTCGCAGACAATGGCCCAACGGTCGATTTCGCCCATCCGGAACTGATGCTGCACCGTGCCGCGCAGTTGCCGGAACGACTCAGCGCTCTGGCCATCGGCCCCGGACTGGGTGTCGAGTCGGACTCCGCTGCACAACTGCAGGCCGCACTTGCCCGCAACATCCCCGTGGTACTTGACGCCGACGCGCTGAACCTGATCGGCCTGGATGCCAGCCTGCAGGCCGGTCTCGCCGCGCGCCAGGCAACGGCGGTGCTGACACCGCATCCGGCCGAAGCGGCGCGCCTGCTCGACATCAGCACCGCCGCTGTCCAGGCTGATCGCCTGCAAGCCGCACTCGAGATCGCGCGACGCTACCGCGCCCTGGTGGTGCTGAAAGGTTGCGGCTCGATCATCGCCACCCCCGAGGCTCGCTGGTACATCAACGGCACCGGGCACCCGGGCATGGCCAGTGCAGGTATGGGCGATGTGCTCACCGGCCTCGTCGTCGGCCTGCTGGCCCAGGGCTGGCCGCCGGAGTCGGCGCTGATCGCGGCCGTACACCTGCACGGTGCCGCCGCGGATCGACTGTCGCGTGAAGGGGTGGGCCCCATCGGCCTGAGTGCCGGCGAAACCATCGACGCAGCGCGCGGCGTGTTCAACCGCTGGCTGATCGAAGCGCAACAGGGCACTCACCGCGACAGTGCGCGCGACGCTCGCCCCGTGTTCTCAGTTGGTGGTCGCTGATGGTCCAATCAGCGCGGGCGCGCGATGATAAAATCGAAACTTCAACGATCCATTTCCGGCCATCACCATGCTCTCTGAACAGCTCCGCGTCGAAATCCAGCGCAACATCGCCGCATCCCTGGCCGAGGACATCGGCACCGGCGACCTGACGGCGCGCCTGATCGCGCCAGACACCGAAGCGCGCGGCCGTGTCATCACCCGCGAAGACGCCGTCATCTGCGGCACGGCCTGGTTCGACGCCACCTTTGCTGCACTCAGTCCCGCCGCCGTGGTCAACTGGCACGTCCGTGACGGCGACCGGGTCAAGGACGGCGACATCCTGTGCGAGATCATCGCCCGTGCCCGCGTATTGCTGACTGCCGAACGCACCGCGCTGAATTTTCTGCAGTTGCTATCCGGCACTGCCACCGTCACGCGGCGCTTCGTCGATGCGATCGCCGGCACCGGAGCGAAGATCGTCGACACCCGCAAAACCCTGCCTGGCCTGCGTCTAGCGCAAAAGTATGCGGTCGCGGTCGGCGGTGGCACCAATCACCGGGTTGGCCTCTACGACGGCATTCTGATCAAGGAAAACCACATCATTGCTGCCGGCGGCATCCGTGAAGTGATCGAAGAGGCGCGCAGCATTGCCCCGTCAAACGTGTTCATCGAAGTCGAAGTCGAGAGCCTGGACGAGTTGAAGGACGCACTCGATGCCGGCGTCAGCATGGTGCTGCTCGACAACATGGGACTCGAGGACATGCGCGAGGCCGTCGCGATGAACGCCGGTCGCGCACAGCTGGAGGCGTCGGGCGGGGTGAATCTGGAAGGGGTGCGCGCCATTGCCGAGACGGGCGTCGATCGGATCTCGATCGGCACGCTGACCAAGGACGT
>DAORUJ010000172.1:0-6103 GCA_035433105.1 Thauera sp. | reverse complement strand
CGGAGAAGTGGGCGAAAAGATCCTCACCACCGGCTTCCGGTGTAATGAAGCCAAAGCCCTTCGAATCGTTGAACCACTTGACGGTGCCTGTTGCCATATCTTGAATCTCCTGATAACGGGGGTAACCCCCTACAAATGGGGCGAGGTTCAAGACGGCGAGGTATGACTTGGGGGTATAAAACCGAAAAATCGGATACTAGACCAACAAATAAACGACACGACTTGAATATCGCTGGTGCCTATTATGCGCGAAAACCGGGAAGTGATGGTCTTTTATGTACGGTCATTCACCTTATGTTGAGCAAGTGGACCAGTTCCGGCAACAACCCAGGCGTTTGCCTGCGGATGTGCGGCGCAGGGTTGAGCTGCAAGCGCAGCAGGGGATTCGTGCAGATGTGTGGGCCACGCCTCGACCCGACAAGGGGTGATGCGGCCCTGGCCGAGTCGTGAGCGCCGCCGTTCAGGGTGCCAGCCGTTCGCGCAGCCAGCTGCCGTTGGCCTGCAGCCGATAGGCGATGCGGTCGTGCAGCCGGGATGAGCGACCCTGCCAGAATTCCCAGTAGTCCGGCACCAAGCGGTAGCCGCCCCAATGCGGCGGGCGCGGTGGCTTGAGTCCGAACTTGAGTCCGTATTCAGCTGCGCGCGACACGATCGTGCCGCGACCGGCGATAGCCTCACTCTGTGGTGAGGCCCAGGCGCCAATGCGGTGCGTGAGCGGCCGGCTGGCAAAATAGATATCTGATTCATCCGCTGACACCTTTTCCACCCGGCCTTCGATGCGCACCACGCGCTCCATCTCTACCCAGTGAAACTGCAGGGCGGCGAAGGGTGTGGTCTCGAGCTCTCGCCCCTTGCGGCTGTGGTAGTTGGAATACCAGACGATGCCGCGCGGGTCGCAATCCTTGATCAGCACCGGACGGGTGGAAGGGCGGCCGTTCTCTGCCACCGTGGCCACCGTCATCGCGTTAGGTTCGGGGATGCCGCGTTTGAGTGCTTCCGCCAGCCAGGCCTCGAACTGCTTCAGTGGCTCGCTGGCGGATTCGTGTTCCTCCAGCGTGCCCTGCTCGTAGCTCTTGCGCAGGTCCGACAAGGGGGTGTCGTTGTTCATGCCGAGTCTCAATCATCAAGTGAAGGGTTGGATGGCGAGTATGCGCTCAGGCGCGATGCGGTCGCAGCGAGTGCCACCACATGCCAAGGCTGAAGATCATCGCCCCGGCTACCATCAGTGCCAGCGGGGTGGCGCTGTCCTGGATCGCATGGCCCACGATCATCCCCGCGCCGGCGCCGAGTCCCATCTGCACGAAGCCCATCAGCGAGGCGGCAGCGCCGGCCATTTTCGGATAGCCCGCCAGGCCCAGGGCCGTGGCGTTGGGCATGATGAGGCCGATTGCCAGGGTGACGCCCCACATCGGCACCATGACCGCCGCAAGGTGATGAACGCCGCCCAACGCAAGGCCCGCAAACAACAATCCGGAAGCGCTGCCCAGCAGGACGCCATTGCGGATCAAACACTGTGGCTCCACCCGGCGCGCCAGCCGGGCCGACAGGGTGCTACCAATCATGAAGCCGGTGACGTTGGCGCCGAAGGCGAGGCCCATCTGGGCGGGCGACAACCCGAACAGTTCGATGAAGACGAAGGGCGAACCTGAAATGAAGGCGAACAGTGCGGCAAAGGCGCCGCAGCCGGTGAGCAGTGCGCCGCGATACACGCGGTCTGCGAGCAGCGTACGGTAGTTGGACAGCATGCGCAGTGGGTGCATGGCCTGCGGGTCGAGGTGCCGGTTGGTTTCCTGCAGTTCCCGCCCGATGAGCAGCAACAGCAAGACCGCGTAGACGGTCAGGGCGACAAAGGTTGCGCGCCAGCCGAAGTGCGTGGTCATCAAGCCCCCCACCATGGGGGCAAGCAGTGGTGCCAGTGCGGTGGCGGTGGCAACGTGTGACAGCACCCGGCCGGCATCCCTCGGTCCATAGAGGTCGCGCACGACCGCCCGCCCCAGCACGGGGCCGCCACAGGCCCCCAGCGCCTGCAGAAATCTCGCCACCACCAGTGCCTCAATTGACTGTGCCAGTGCGCAGGCGACCGAAGCCAGCACGAAGGCGGCCATGCTCCACAGCAGCACCGGACGGCGACCAAAGCGGTCCGAGAGCGGCCCCAGGATCAACTGACCCGCGCCAAAGCCAAGCAGATAAATCGACAGCGTGAGCTGTGCGCCGGCACTGTCGGTTTGCAGTGCGCGCGCGATCGCTGGCAGTGCCGGCAGATAGAAGTCGGTAGACAGCGGACCGAGCGAAGTCAGCGCCACAACCAGCAGCGCCAGCAGCGCGGAGGGCTTTACGGGCACTGATCGGGTTCGCCACTGAAGAAGCGCGCCTCGAGCTCTTCCAGCCCAAGCGTGTGCAGCAGTTCCTGCAGGCGCCCGGAAGGCCGGCGGCGGGGCAGCCCCTTGTAGCTGGCGATGATGAGCTCGTTCTTGATCGAATGCTCCCAACCGACGAGTTCGGTCACGCTGACCTGATAGCCGTGCGACTCCAGCTGCAGGCAGCGCAGCACGTTGGTGACATGGCTGCCGAATTCGCGCGTGTGAATGGGATGGCGCCACAGTTCGGTGAGGCTGTTTTTCAGCGCCTGCGGCTTGTTCTTGCGCAGCACGGTGGCGACTTCGGCCTGGCAGCAGGGCACCAGCACGATGAAGCGTGCGCGCTTTTCCAGCGCGAAACGGATCGCATCGTCGGTGGCGGTGTTGCAGGCGTGCAGCGCGGTGACGACGTCGATCTGCTCGGGCAGCTGCCCCGAGGTGATGGATTCGGCGACCGTCAGATTGTGAAAGCGCATGCCGGCGGAGAACCCCAGCCTGTCGGCGAGGCGGCGTGAGCTCATGACCAGCTCGTCGCGCGTCTCGATACCGTAGATGCGACCTGTGGGCGCCTGCTGCTTGAAGAACAGGTCGTACAGGATGAAGCCAAGATAGGACTTGCCCGCGCCGTGATCGACGAGCTGGATGTCCGGCCGTTCGGCCAGCGCTTCGGCCAGCAGCGGCTCGATGAACTGGTACAGGTGATAGACCTGCTTGAGCTTGCGCCGGCTGTCCTGGTTGAGCTTGCCGTCGCGCGTCAGGATGTGGAGTTGCTTGAGCAGCTCGATCGACTGCTCGGGGCGGATTTCCGGGTGCTGGGCGGCGGTCATGACGGTAGCGGGCGCGGTGGCCCGGAGGGCTGGACAGCGCGCAAATGTACACCGGTCGTTCTCGGTATCCAAGCGTGCTGCGGGCAGACTGGTTATCGAATAGGGATACGCAGCCCGTCTGCGGTCATGGTCCGAGGTGGCGATTGGCCCCCGCGCAGCTATGCTGAAACTGGCTGATGGCACGCAAAGCCTGAACCGGTCGTGCGCTGATGCGCGTGCCCACGAGACGAACTTGGAAAGGGAGCGAACATGAACAGGCCCGATTCTGATCAGTCGCCCTTCGCGCTCAGATCGTTCTGTGCGGGCATATTCCGTCGCGTAGGCGTGAATTTTTTGCTGGGTATCGTTGCACTGATGCTGGCAGCTTGCGATGCGCGGAAGGAGTCGCCCGGCATTTCGGCTCCGTCTTCAGCGGAACAGTCGGTGGGGCAATCAGCAGCAGCGGCCGAGGATCAAGTGCCAGAGCCCGCACCCGCACCCGCACCCGCACCCGCGCCCGCGCCAGAGCCCGCACCCGCACCCGCACCCGCACCCGCACCCGCACCCGCGCCCGCGCCCGCGCCCGCGTCAAACGGGGCACCCGTGAGTCCCGAAGCGAGCGTCCCTCCGTCCAGCACCAACGGTGATTCATGGCAATTGAGCGACGATAGGGTCGCAAGTATCGGCGGCCCGCCACTCAGCGCCAACGGGCAGATGCACAGGCCGCCGCGGCCAGCCATGCTCCCGCCGAGCACGGCCAATGGGCGTGCGCCCGAGCTGTCCCTGCCGGCCTTCCCCTGGCCGCCACCGCGCTATTCGGCATTTGCAAGCATCGCGCGTGAATGGGTCGGCCCGGGCACGGCGCCCGTGCTGGGCGAGGTCGCCGGACGACTCGAGCGTGCCTTCAATATCGCCGGCTACGGCGAGTCCAGCTATTACCGCATTCCGGGTGGTTTCGCTCTGGCATCGCGCATCGAACACATTCGGGAAGACGCCTCGCCCTTCGCCGCCCCGGAGCGCTGGGCGGTCGATACTCCCAGGGTGCGCGAAGGCTTCATCGACTACATTCGGGCGCTGTTCAACGCGCCGCCTGGGTTCTACCGGGTGATCGTGTTTGTCGTCACCGACCAGGACTTTGCCGCGGGCGAGCATGCGCCCAGTTCGGCAGAGGCACGCGAATGGGTGACGGGCGGCGGGCTTCGCCTGCCCGAGCACATTGCAGCGCTGCCCTATGGCCCACGTTACTACACGACCGCGCTGATCTACGAGTTCGAGCGTCGGGGCGATGAGCCGCAGGCCAGCGTGCGAACGCCAAGCCCGGCGCCGGGGCAAATCCATCTCGAACAGGCGGGCTTGTGGCAAGCCCTGGCGGCGCGCTGACATGAGCGTCACGACAGTGGAAAACGATCCGAAAGTCCTGCGTCGGCTGGCGCAAGTGTCGCTGCTGTTCGCGCTCGCCAGCGTGCTGGTCACCGCTGCAGCGCTGGTTTTGCTGCCCAACGCAGCGGCCTCGGGGCAGTGGGTCGTAGTCTGGGCCGGTGGCCTGATGGGGCTGTCTGCTTTTGCCTTCGGTGTGATGATCAGCCTGCGCAAGCCGTTCGCGCGCAGGCTGGGCTTCGTCGTCGTCGCGCTCGCCTGCCTGGTGGCCATGCTGTTCGGCCTGCTGGTCATCGCCGTGCCGGATTCTGCGATCGCGTTCGGTGTCTGCCTGGCGGTCGTCGTGGCCTATACCGCCTTTGCCACCCATCGCCTGGTGCGCTGGCCGACCGGCTTGCTGGCCGACGAGCCCAGATCCAGCCTCGGGCTGTTCATTTCCTATCGACGCGACGACAGCCGCGAGACGGTGGGCCGTATCCATGACGTCCTCAAGCAGGGTTTTGAGGAGGAGCGCCTGTTTCTGGATGTCTACCGTCAGGCCGCGGGCGACGACTATCGGCTGGTGATCGGCCGCGCGCTCGATCATGCGCAGGTGGTGCTGGTCGTGATTGGTGCGTGCTGGCTGACCGTAAGTGGTCGAGATGGCGGGCGCCGCATTGATGACCCCGAAGACATGGTCAGGATCGAGATCGAGACGGCGCTGGCGCGGGGGCTGAAGGTGATACCGCTGCTGGTGCAGGGTGCGGCGATGCCGACCGAGGCGCAGCTGCCCCCTACACTGCATCAGCTTGCCTATCTCACTGCGCTGCAGGTGCGACCGGACCCGGACTTCGAGCACGACATGCAGCTGCTGATCAGCGCCCTGCGCGAGCTGAGTGGGGCTGAAGGGCCAGACTGAGCCACGGCCCCTCGCGGGGTGATGGCATGCGTTGTTGCAGGTCGTGCAGCGTCTTTTTCAGAGCGTGGCTCACACTGCGCCAGCGTCGCGCAGCGCGGCGATTTGCGCGCTGTCGTAACCCAGTGTTGCCAGCACGGAGTCGGTGTGTTCGCCCAGCGCCGGGCCGATCCAGTCCGTCCCGCCCGGTGTCTCCGACAGTCTGGGCACCACGCCGGGCATGCGACAGTCGCGGCCGTCGGGCAGCTTCACCGTTTGCAGCATCTCGCGGGCAAGAAATTGCGGGTCGGCAAACATGTCGACGGCCGAGTAGATGCGCGAGGCGGGTACCTCGGCTGCGGTGAGTGCGGCCAGCACGTCGGCTTCATCGTGGGCGGCGACCCAGCCGTCGATCAGTGCGTAGAGCTCGTCGCGTCGCGCGTCGCGGCCGGCATTGTCGGCCAGGGTGGGGTCGTCGGCGAGGTCGGCATGGCCCATGGTCAACACCAGGCGGCGGAAGATGGCGTCGCCGTTGGCGCCGATGGTGATGTGCTTGCCGTCCCGTGTCGTATGGGTGTTCGATGGGGTGATGCCGGGCATGATGTTGCCGGTGCGCTCGCGCATGAAGCCGAACACATCGAATTCCGGCACCAGCGACTCCATCATCGCGAACACCGCCTCGTACAGCG
>DAORUJ010000171.1:0-6104 GCA_035433105.1 Thauera sp. | reverse complement strand
GATGAGCCACGAGATCCGCACGCCCATGAATGGCATGCTGGGCATGATCCAGCTTCTGCGCCAGCGCCCGCTGACGGCCGCGAGCGGCGCGCAACTCGAGGTGCTGCACCAGTCTGGCGAGTCCTTGCTGGCGACCTTGAATCAGATCCTCGACTATGCGCGCCTCGAGGAGGGGACCTATCTGCCCGAAGCGCTCGACTTCTCCCTGCGCCAGCTCGTGGATGGTCAGCTGCTGTTACTCGACGCGGCTGCGCGTCAGAAGGGGCTGACGCTGCGGGCGGGGGTCGCAGAGGGTTTGCCGGATGCCTATTGCGGCAGTGTTGGTGGCCTGCGCCAGGTGCTGGGCAACCTGCTGTCGAACGCGATCAAGTTTACCGCGACAGGGCGGGTGGCGCTGCGGGTGCAGCCGGCCGTCGCGCGTGGCGTCGGCTGGTTGCGCTTTGAGGTCGAGGACAGCGGAATCGGCATCGAGCCGCAACAGAAGGACCGCATCTTCGAGCGTTTTACCCAGGCCGACGAGAGCATCACGCGCCGTTTCGGCGGCACAGGCCTGGGCCTGGCGATCTGCCGCAAGCTGGTCGAGGGCATGGGTGGCGTACTGGATGTGGACAGCACACCTGGGGCGGGTAGCCGGTTCTGGTTCGAAGTGCCGCTGCAGGCGTGTTCGGCACGTGCAGCCGGTGACAGCCCGGAGCGGGTGGTGGAGGGGGTTGATGCGCTGGAAGGGCCGTCGCACAGCGAGCTGGCGATTGCCGATGGACGCAGCCTGAGTCTGCTGCTGGTCGAGGATGTGGCGATCAATCGACAGGTCCTGACCGGCCTGCTGGAAAACGCGGGGCATCTCGTGTTTACCGCCGAGGACGGACGGGGTGCGCTCGCGCTGTGCCGCCAGCAAGGCTTCGATGTGATCCTGATGGACATGCACCTGCCCGGCATGAGCGGTGCCGAGGTGTCACGCTGCATCCGCGGCGAGGCGGGAAAGCCCGCCAGTCCAGACAAGCTCAACGCCGCTACGCCGATCGTGGCGCTGACGGCCAGTGTCGCGCCGGAAGACATCCGGCACTACCTCGACAGCGGCATGGATGCCGTGGTTGCCAAGCCGATCCGGCTCGAGCGGCTGCGTCAGGTGCTGGCCGAGGTGCTGAATGCGCCTGTCGTTCCTGTCGAAGCCGAGGCCGCGGTGCCGGCCTCGGCCGGCACCGTCAACACGCGCCTGCTGGCAACCCATGCCGGGGTGTTTGGCCGCTCGCGCCTGCTGGCGCTGCTGGCGCAGATGGTGGAGCAGGCGGGGGATTTGCGCGCGCAGCTGGCCGAGATGCTGAGAACCGGAGATCTGTACGAAGCGGAGGGGATTGCGCACAAGCTCGCCGGCAGTTGTGAGCTGCTTGGCCTGGACGCGAGCGGGCGCAGCCTGCGGGTAATGGAGAAAACCGCCGCCGCCGACGATCTGGCCGCCTGCCGTGATGAGTGGCAGTCGTTCGGTGCAGTCTTTGAGTGCGAACTGGCGACTGCGCGCGAGTTTGCTGCGGCCATCCGGCCGGGCTGATCCGGGCTGACTCGGGCTTGCCTCAGAGGCGCTGTGTCGAGCGCGCCTTGGAGGGTGACACGCCGAAAAAGTCGCGGTAGCTGCGGCTGAAGTGGGGTGCGCCGGTGAAGCCACAGGCAATGGCCACCGACGTGATTGGCGCATTGGTTTGCAGCAGCAGGCGCCGGGCGCGCGTGATGCGCAACTCCAGGTAATAGCGCGACGGCGTGGTCTTCATGTGGCGGTGGAACAGACGATCGATCTGGCGCCGCGAGATCTGCGCGTAGTGCGCGAGGTCGTCGATTCCCAGGGGTTCCTCGATGTTGCTCTCCATCAGCTTCAGGATTGCACGCAGGGCGTCGGGCAGCGCGGCGCTGCCATCGAGGATGGGCATCGGGCGGTCGGGAATGTCGTCAGCGATACGATCGCAGGCCAGGATTTCCTCGATGCCGCGGACCACGTCGTCGCCATGCTGGTGGCGGATCATGGCCAGCATCATGGCCATTGCGCTGTTGGCGCCGGCCGAAGAGATGCGATCGCGATCGATGACAAAGGGCTGGGGTAGCAGCTTCACCCGTGGGCAGCTTTCTTCGAGTCCGGCCCGGCTGTCGGGATGCACGGTACAGGCATAACCATCGAGCAGGCCCGCCTGGGCAAGAAGGTAACTGCCGTTCCACAGGCCGCCTATCGTCAGCGTATGCCAGGCAAGCGCGCGCAGGCGCTCGAGGACGGGGCGTTGTGGCGTCAGGTTCGAGCGGTAGCCACCACAGACGATCAGCATGTCGAGGTCGCTGGCGTCGAGTGCCTTCAGTTCGCCGTCGACCGAGATGTTGATGCCGAGGTCGCTGAGCACCGAGGCGCCCTCCAGGCTGTAGGCCTGGAAGCGATAGAGGGGCGCCCGGCTCAGCAGGTTGGCGGTGACGATGGTGTCCACCGCGCCGGTGAACGCCATCATTGAAAAGTGTTCGAGCAGGACGAAGGCGATGCGCCGGCTGATGGGGGGGTGTTCGCTGTCGCTTAGGCGCGAGCGCAGATACGCCTGATTGCTGTGCCGCAGGCGGCTGTTGAAGTGCCGGTTGCCGCTTGCCTGTTCGGTCTTCGACTGCTCGCCGTTGCTCATTCCACGCCTTGTGCAATCTGCCACTGTCACGCGGCCGGGGGGCGTGTTTGCCCCGGCCGCGTGACCGCGGATCAACCCGTCGCCAAGCCAGGCTTCAGGCTGGCGCCAGATTGCGGTTCGATGATCTGGATGGCTTCACCCAGCTCGTGCCAGCGCTGTCGCTCGTCAGCGCTTGCCTTCGGGGAGAACCAGCCAAGGTAAGCATAGATGATACCGATCACCGGTGACATCCAGCAGGCAAAGGAAAGCGGGATATAGAGCAGGTTTTCGAAGTTGCCATCGGCAATGCCCAGGCCAAGTGCGGTGATGACGATCGCGCCACCGGCATTCCAGGGCACCAGCGGTGATATCAGCGTGCCGCCTTCTTCAACGGCGCGTGACAGGTTCAGGGTCGAGTAGCCCTTGCCGCGATAGGCGGGCGCAAACATGCGACCGGGCAGTGCGATTGACAGGTAGGGGTCACCAGCGACGAGGTTGGTGACCGTCGCGGTGCCGACAGCGGCGGCCTGCATCGAACCGAAGCTGCGTGCGCGCTTGAGCAAGGACTGGACGATGACTTCGAGGCAGCCCGTATGTTCGAGTGCGCCGCCAAAGCCGAGCGCGATCAGTACCAGGGTGATGACCCAGGTCATCGACTGGATGCCGCCGCGGTTCAACAGGCTGTCGATTTCCTTGACGCCGGTGTCGATCGTGTAGCCGCTTTGCATGTAGGCGAACACGTCATGCAGACCCGATCCCTGAACCGTCATCGCAATCACGGCACCGGCGACGGCGCCAGCGAACAGCGACGGAATGGCCGGCATCTTCCTCAGTGCCAGCACCAGCACCAGTACAGCCGGCAGCAGCGTGACCCATGTCAGGGTGAAGTTCTGCTCAAGGCCTCGCGTAATGCTATCGATCTTGCCGAAGTCCACCGGACGGCCATCGACCAGGTTGTAGCCGGCGAACAGGTAGATGACGAAGGCGATCAACATTGCCGGAATCGTGGTCGGCATCATGTTGCGGATGTGATCAAACAGATTCGTACCGCAGACCGCAGGGGCCAGGTTGGTGGTGTCGGACAGGGGCGAGACCTTGTCGCCGAAGAAGGCGCCCGAGACGACCGCGCCTGCCGTCCAGTACATCGGGACGTCGAAGCCCGCGCCGATACCCATCAGCGCCAGGCCCACGGTGCCGGTCGTGCCCCACGAGGTGCCGAGCGATACCGATACGATCGAGCACAGCAGCATGCCGGCGGCCAGGAACCACGCCGGAGTGAGCAACTGCAGGCCGGAATGGATCAGGTAGGGCACCGTGCCACTGGCAATCCAGGTGCCGATGATCATTCCGACAATCATCAGGATGGCAACTGACTGCAGACCGATGGTGACCACGCGCAAGGCGCCGACTTCCATGTCAAGCCAGCGATGGCCCTGCATCCGGCCCAGCACGGCGGTGATGGCCAGGCCGAAGGCGAGCGGAATGTGAGGGGTGAAGTCCTTGAAGTAGAACAGCTGAATTCCCAGCACGCACAGTGTCAGGACGATGGGTAAGACTGCTAGACCGAGTGTCGGCCTCTTTATCGTGTTCGGGTTCATGCCTGTCTCCTTTTATTTGTGACCTTGCGGTCAATACGGAGATTACGGGCCGTGTGTAAACGTCATTGCGGCGAGTTGTGCAATGTTGTGCAGGGGGTGGGCTGCCCGCATTTACATTTGCCTCGATGCTGAAAAAAACGCCCCGTGATTCCGCCTGAAAGAGCGGAATCACGGGGCAGAGGGGAGACCCTGGCAGAATCAGGGGCGCCATCGCGGCGCCCCTTGTCGGCGGCTTAGCGGCCGACGGTATTCAAGTACTCGACGCAGCGGTCGACCGATTCGACGTCGCCGAACTTGGCGTCGATGTCGAACAGGTTCCAGGCCACGGCGCCCGGGATGCGGTCGCCGATGCACTCACGCACGGCGATCGGGCGGAAGCCTTCGGCCATCGCATCGCACACCGTGGTGCGTACGCAGGCCGATGCGGTAACGCCGGTCACCAGCACGGTGTCGACACCGGCGGCGCGAAGGAAGCCGGCCAGGTAAGTGCCCTGGAATGAACTGGCGTGCTTCTTGATCAACACCTGCTCGCCTGCGATCGGGGCGATGCGCGAATCAATCGCCCACAGGTTCTCGTCAGACTGGGCGACGACGTCGACCGGGATCTTGTTGTGCCACAGACCCATGTCGGTATTGGGGTTGCTGCGGTCATTGACCTGGTAGCAGGTGGTCACATGCACCACCGGGAAGTTGCGCTCGCGGAAAGCAGCCAGCAGACGCTGCATGCCGGGGATGATTTCCTCGTCGATTTTCTCGCAGGTGAATGGGTTGCCCGGGCGGGTCCAGGCGTTGGCCAGATCGACGCTGATCAGGGCCGGGCGCTTGCCGAAACCGACACGGCGCTGGAAACCGCGCTCCTGATACAGCTTGGTGGCCTGGGCGAAGGCTTCGTCGAGCATGCTCTGCAGATCGGTGGACATTTCTCTATCTCCTTTAGGTGGTGCGATAGCAAGGTTTCGGTGGCGGCTCTATTGCGCTGGCCGACTGGGGTTTTGCCCTCAGGCAGGACGAAGATTAGGCCGGCAGATAAATGACGTCCAATGACTAACAGAGCGTAATTATTGCTTAAAAGCGCAATTATCCAGGGCGCGCACACGCCAACGTGTGCGCGTTCAACTCACTCACGGGGGTGTTTCCGAAGGTAGGGGGACGCGTCGCGGGTGCCGGGTGAATCGCGTATCAAGTCGATCCAGGGCAGGCGCTGAGTGCAGGGGCGGTGTACATAAGCGAATTAATCGCCACATCAGCCACGTTTTTGCGTCTTTGTCTGCAATGGGCAAACGTATGACGGATACAGGCAAAAGTGGCGGGGGCTTAGTTCCTAATATCTGCTCCCATCAGGTCGTCGTATGGACGAACCTGCCGTGGTCGATGGATTCCAACACTAACGAGGAGACACCCAGCATGTTTGCAATGACCGATCGCATCGCCGGTTTCGACGACGAACTCAAGGCCGCCATGGATGCGGAGTTCGAGCGCCAGGAATCGCACATCGAACTGATCGCATCCGAGAACTACGCCAGCCCGCGGGTGCTCGAGGCGCAGGGCAGCGTGCTGACCAACAAGTACGCCGAGGGCTATCCCGGCAAGCGCTACTACGGTGGCTGCGAGCATGTCGACGTGGTCGAGCAACTGGCAATCGATCGCGCCAAGCAGTTGTTCAGCGCTGACTACGCCAACGTGCAGCCGCACTCCGGCTCGCAGGCCAACGCGGCTGTCTATATGGCCCTGCTCGAGCCGCACGACACCGTGCTGGGCATGAGCCTCGCCCACGGTGGTCACCTGACCCACGGCGCCAAGGTGAACTTCTCCGGCAAGATTTACAATCCGGTGCAGTACGGCATTGTCCTGGAGACCGGCGAGATCGACTACGACCAGGTTG
>DAORUJ010000170.1:0-6125 GCA_035433105.1 Thauera sp. | reverse complement strand
GCGAACTGGACGCAGCTCACCGTCACCACCGTCTTCAGGTCGTAGGTGCCGATCAGCAGCACCAGCGGGATGCAGATGACGAGCGCCATCTTGAGCATCGTCAGCACCATCGGCAGCGCCTGGCGCACCACGTCCATCGCCGGAAAGAAGCCCAGCGAGCCGACGGTCAGCCCCAGGTCGCTCGCGCCGCGCGTGACGATGTTCGGCAGCGTCTTGTCGATCTGGCCGCCGTAGTCGGTGTAGACGGCGCCCTGGTTCATCTTCTGCTGCCGCGGTGAGACGACGGCGCGGATCACCGAGTCATTGACCTCGCTCTGCGACAGGAAGCCCACCCAGCGCCCGATGCGGGTCAGCAGGTCCGGGTCGACCTGTGCCAGCAGCCGGCTGCGCAGTCCCTGGCCGCCATCGGCCCACCACTGCCGGCAGGACGGATAGCCGCCGCCGCTGTCCACCTGTGCCAGCCCCGCATCGCGGGTCGCGTCGTAGGGCCAGGCCGTGCGTGGGGTCTTGGCGCGATAGGTGTCATAGAAGCCGGGCGTGTCGAGGAAGTAACTCGACCCGATCCAGGTGACGTCGTTCATCTGCTCGTCGGAGAGCGTCGGCCGGTTCATGAACAGCTTGGCGCGCGACGGCCCGTAGCAGTCGTGCGTGAAGTCGGCGACCTCCTGTGCCAGCACCGGATCGTCGATGCGCGTGGCATCCACATCCATGCGAATCTGACGCAGGTCCGTGCCGCAGGGAATCGCCGCCACCGCGGAGCCCGTCACGGCTTTCGACAGCGCGTGCATGAAGAACCACCACACCGGCACCAGCGCGCTCTGGTTGTCGAGCGTCGTGTAGACGTTGGACCAGCCCGTGTCGTTGGGAGCACGGCCTGCGATGCTCACGTGACGATGCGATTCGGGTCACTCGCCAGACAAAAAAAGAATCTGCGACCAGATCGCCGGGCCTCACATCGGCCAATGGCCGTGCGCGTACGAACGCAAAATCCGGGTGCAACCCAGCACCAAAGGCCGCGTCACGGGACGAGAAAGCGGGCATCTGAACAACTCGGCGTGGTGGGACGCCACCTAGCAACAGGTGGCTACAATCGACGCTGGCTGCGCGTGTCACGTACGCACGTTGACCAAGCAGTAGCATTGCGTCCATCTCGGTTCGCCGAGTGCGGAGAACTCGTTGTCAATCAACGAGTCGGGAACGTGATGCAGTTCCCTTCACCCGCTCCACTCCATCTTTCCAGGGACTGCCAGGGATATTGATGGAGCGTTGCAAGCTTCATGATTGCGACTCCCCGGCACCCGCGTCCGTGGGCCAGTAGTAGCTGTCTGGCAGGGCGCGCGCACCGAAGATGGCCTGGCCGACGCGCACCACGGTGGCGCCTTCCTCAATGGCGATCTCGAAGTCGCCGGACATGCCCATGGACAATTCATCCAGCGTGATGCCTGAAGGCGCGCCCTGTCTCAATTGATCGCGCAAGTCGCGCAGCAATACAAAGCACCGGCGTACCCGCTCGGCCTCGCTGGAAAACAGCGCCAGCGTCATCAGTCCGCGCACCCGCAACGCTGAAAACGCCGGCAATTTCTCGATGAAATCCGGCACATCCTCTGGCACCAGCCCGTACTTGCTGGCTTCGCCCGAGGTATTCACCTGCACGAAAACATCCAGCGAGCGACCCTCGATCTGCAAACGGCGGTCCAGCGCCTCGGCCACACGCAGGCTGTCCAGCGCCTGGAACTCGGCGGCGAAGCGCGCCACCATCTTGGCCTTGTTGGTCTGCAGATGACCAATGACCGACCAGCGCAGATCGGCCAGGTCCTGCATCGCCTCCCATTTGCGGTGCGCCTCCTGCACCTTGTTCTCGCCCAGAAAGCGGCAGCCCGCCGCATAGGCCAGGCGGAGACTGGCTTCGGGTTTGGTCTTGCTGACCGGCAGCAGACGCACGCCAGCGGGATCGCGCCCAACACGATGACAGGCGGCGGAAATGCGCGCCTGCACGGCGGCCAGGTTGTGGCGAAAGTCCTCCACCGTGGCGGCCTGGGGATAATTACCGTGCTGGTCATGTCGGGTCGGTGTATCGGCCTGTGGCTGCATCAGTTGGGCTCTCCTTTTCCAGCCACCGGCGCAGTGGCTGGCTGAATGGATGGTGACCGCGCCTGCGTCCGCTGCGGCAACGGTCCATTGAGTACAGCATAGGCCAGCAGACCAATCAGCAGGCCCCAGAAGGCCCCACCAATGCCGAACATCGTGATGTTGGCGGCGGCGGCCAGGAAGGTGATCAACGAGGCTTCGCGCGCCTTCGCATCGGCCATGGCGCCGGCGAGGCTACCGCCGATGGTACCCAGCAGCGCCAGGCCTGCCAGCGTGGTGATGAAGGTCGCAGGGAAGGCCATGAAAACGGCGGCCAGGGTCACGCCGAACACCCCGACGACAATGTAGAACACACCTGCGGCAATGCCGGCGATCCAGCGTCTGGACGGATCTTCATGCGCTTCCCGGCCGGTGCAGATGGCCGCCGTGATTGCGGCGATGTTGAAGGCATGCGAACCAAACGTAGCCATCAGCAGCGAACCCAGCCCGGTGACGGTGACGATGGGATTGGCGCTGGTCCTGAACCCATCGTTGCGCAGCACCAGCATGCCGGGCATGTACTGACCGGTCAGCGTGATCAGGAACAACGGCAGTGCCACGCTCAGCAAGGCGTTGAGCGAGAACACCGGCATGGTGAAAACCGGAGCGGCGAACTTCAGTTCCAGCCCCGACAGATCGACGCGATCCTGGATGAGCAGGAAAGCCAGCCCCAGAACCAGGATGCCCACCACGGCATAGCGCGCGGTGAAACGCTTGAGCACCACATAGGTGACGATCAGAAGCCCGGACAGCAGCGGGTCGATACTCATGCCACCGAAGGCTTTGACCCCGAATTGCAGCAGGATGCCGGCCAGCAAGCCGGCCGCCACACCTGGAGGGATCAGCCGGATCACCTTCTCGAAGTAGCCGGACAGCCCGAGCGCCACGAAGGCGGCAGCCGAGATCAGGTAAGCGCCTACCGCTTCAGCATAGGATGTGGTGGCGAGCGCGGTAACGAGGAACGCTGCGGCCGGCGTGGACCACGCCGTAATGATCGGCTCGCGTGAAATCCAGCTGAGGAGAATTCCCGTCACCCCCACGCCGATCGAAATCGACCACACCCACGAGGCCGTCAGCTCGGGGCTGAGCCCGGCTACCTTGGCCGCCTGGAACACCAGAATGAAGGTGCCGCCGTAGTTGACAATGACCGAGATCAGACCGGCCACGATGGGATGAGTGAGATCACTCCAACGAACGGAGGAAGCTGAGGCAGCAGAGGGCATGACCTGCATGTGATTCCCGAAAACGATGTGGTTGACCTGCTTGAGAAACGCCTTTATAGCGCTTAAATGGATGGATTCATCCCACCACTTTTTTAAAGAGACACCGACCAATTGTTCAAACACGCCCAACTCGAATCTGTCAAAGCCTGGATCGGCGACCCGGCGCACGGTGCCTTGCCCCTGCATGCACGCATTCAGCGCGCCATCCGGCAGCTGATCCTCGACGGCGTCCTTGATGTGGGCAGGCCATTGCCTGCGTCGCGTGCGCTAGCCAGGTCGCTGGACGTGTCCCGCGATACGGTGGAGACGGCATACAGCCAGTTGCATGCGGAAGGGTTCATCGAGCGGCGTGTGGGCAGCGGGAGCTTCGTCTCGGAACGGGCGCAACGCCTGCCAGGACGTGGCACGACACAGCGTGCGGGCGCGCACATGGAGACACTGCGTCTCAGTCAGCGTGGCAAGGCCATGTTCCAGGGCGGTGGCGTACGCGACTTCCTGACGCCGCGCCCGTTTGCCCCTGGCGTGCCGGAAACGCGCAGTTTCCCGCTCCAGACCTGGGAGCGGCTGGAGCGGCAGGTGCTGAAGGAATACGGCACCCTGGCGTTGCTGCCCAGTCCACCGCAGGGGATGGAGCCGCTACGGCGCGCGATTGCGGATTACGTCAACCTCGAGCGCGGCGCACACGCCACGCCCGAGCGCGTTCTGGTGCTGACCAGCTCCCAGCAAGCCCTGAGCCTGTGCGCCACCGTGCTGCTCGATGTCGGCGACCGGATCTTCATCGAAGACCCCGTGTATCACGGCGCGCGTAAGGCGTTCGATGCTGCCGGCCTGGAATGCGTGCCCGTGCCGCTGGACGCAGACGGCATGCAGGTGGAACACCTGCATGATGCCGCACCGACGCCCAAGGAATCAGCCAAAGCCGTGTTCCTGACCCCTTCGCATCAATTTCCGACCGGGGCGACGCTGGCGCTGGACCGGCGGCTGGCCGTCATCGAGTGGGCACGCCAGCAGCAAGCCTGGATCATCGAGGACGACTACGACAGCGAGTTCCACTACGCCGGCAAACCCACCGCTTGCGTGCAGGGGCTGGACCCGCACGAGCGCACCATCTACATCGGCACCTTCACCAAATCGCTATTTCCCGGCCTTCGCATCGGCTACATGGTTTTGCCGTCACGACTGGTGGCGCCCATGACGTTGGCGCGCACGCTGCTGGATGGGCACAGTGCGCCGATCCCGCAACTCACGCTAGCGCGCTTCATTGAGGGCGGGCATTTCGGCGCGTACGTGCGCACCATGCGCAGCGTGTATGCCGAGCGGCGCGATGTGCTGGCTCGGCTCGTGCGCGAGCATCTGGCCGACTTCGTGGAACCACAGGTGCCAACGGGTGGAATGCAGATGCCGTGCGTGTTCATCCGCAACATTCCCGAGCGGGACGCCGTGGATAGCGCGCGCCGGGCCGGCGTCGACCTGCTGGGGCTGACGGCGCTGCATGCGTCGAGCACGCACAAGGCCGGCTTCCTCATGGGCTTCGCCGCCCATGCTCCAGCGGAGCTGGAAATCGCCATCAAGAAACTCGCGAATGTGCTGAGTGCGCTAAGCAGCTAAGAGTCACGGCTTCCCTTGCATATCGAGCAAGTCTCCCTAGAACGTCTCGACTATCGGGGGGTGGACTCAAACACCCACGCGACAGCCTCGTGCCTGCCGTGCTGATCCTGGGAAAGCGCTCAGAGTACGGACTCCGGGCAAGCAGCAGCGCCCTCACTGAATTCGCGCAGCTGGAAACCAATTTCGTGCGTATCTTCGGGACGGAAGTGCGCGATCCGCAAGCCAGGTCGCTCAAGCAAGCGATCGACACCAATCCCCAACGAAGCGAAGTGCTCGATCGCCTGATCCAGATTTCTCACGCTGAAGCCGATGCGGGCAATGTAACGTGGGCCACGCAGCGCTATTTCAGCCTTGAGCGCGGAGTCTGCGGATAACGGAGTGAGCAGCACGAATCCCACCGAGCTGCCGACGGCGCGGACTTTCCATTCCGGCACTTCGAACGGTTCGCTGAAGTCGATGCCCAGGAGGTCCGCCAGAAAGCTCGCCGTCCGCTCCAGGTCCTCCACCACACAATGAACCCGATCAAGGCTCTTGCCGACCAGATCGAGCGGCATGCGATCGGATGCAGGAAACACGCGCCGACCGCCTTCGAGACCTGCGTTCACGATTGCATCCAGCTGCGGCCCCCAGACCCCCAACTGAATGGCAATGCCTTCGATATCGCGGGGATCGAACTGGAGCTAATGCGCGATATTGGGCAGGTTGACTTCCTTGAGGATGCGTACGCCTCGTTTCGCGAAACGCGCCCGGCCCTCTTCGAGGTCGTCGACCACAAAGCAGATACGGAAAATCTCACCGGCCTGCTCTGGCCGCAAAACGATCTCCAGACCGTTCTCCGGATTGACGATGACCGTGTTTCCGGTCGGGCCAACGTCGTACGGAGCACAGAACTGACTGGCAAACATTGCGGTCAGGAGTCGGGCCTGCTCATCCCTGCCACGCGTGAAGAAATGGACGTGTTCGATTCGATTGTCTTCGATTTTCATGCAAACCCCCTGTTCTCTGCGGGCCTTATGAGCAGACTCAAGTTATCGACAACGACGTTCAGCCTGGGCGTGGAGACAGTCGACCGGGCTGCCCCCTGCGTCATGCAAGCACCTGCATTCTCTTTTCGACATCCAGGCGCTCGCAGATCGAAGACGCTCACATCCCCTGGTAGATCGGCCC
>DAORUJ010000169.1:0-6232 GCA_035433105.1 Thauera sp. | reverse complement strand
GACATCGGTCTGCGTGCCAAGACTTTCCTGGAGCAGAAAGGCGCCAAGTAACTAACGCCCGACTGACCTGAACGCAAGTCCGCATCGGGGAGCGACGCCACAGGCGGGCTCCCCGACACATTAGAAGAAAGGAAAAACCATGAAGCTGATCACGTCTTTGCTGCTTTCGGCCTTCATTGCCGCCCCCGCCATGGCAGCACTGGACGGCGCCAAGCTGTACGCCGAAAAAACCTGTAACGCCTGCCACGGCGCCGACGCCAAGAAGCCGCTGCTGCCGACCTATCCCATCCTCGCCGGCCAGAACGCGGGCTATGCCGAGCAGCAGATGCACGACATCAAGAGCGGCGCCCGCAACAATGGCCAGACCGCGGCGATGAAGGGTGTGATGCACCTCGTCAACGACGAGGAAATCAAGGCCATCGCCACCTGGCTCGCAAGCCTCAAGTAATCCCCACCCGCCGTGTGGCAACGCAGCCCGCGGCGTGCAAATCAAATCGCTACTCCTGGCGGAACGCCTCCTGCTCCACCACGCAACCGAAGAGGACATCATCATGAAAGTTACTATTTTGCTCGCCGCGCTACTCTCCGCAAGCGTGGCTTTTGCCGGCCCGCCCGCTCCGAAGAAGGAGGGCATCGAAGGCAAGGACTACGTCTGGAATGCTCAGGAAGGTGAAAAAATGGAGGCCCTCCATCTCAAGGGCGACCTTGAGCGCGGCGAAGAGGCCTATGAGGTCTGTGGCGCCTGTCACCTGCCCTCCGGCGCAGGCCGCCCCGACGGCACCTTCCCCCAACTCGCTGGCCAGCACACCACCGTGCTGATCAAGCAGATGGCCGACATCCGCGCCGGCCTGCGTGACAACCCGACCATGTACCCGTTCGCCGTCACCCTAGTCGATCCGCAGGAACTGGCCGACGTCTCGCACTACATCGAGAGCCTGTGCATCCCCGTCGAACACGGCAAGTACGAAGGCGCCGATGCCGCAATCCAGATATCCCAGGGCAAGGATCTTTACGAAAAGCAGTGCAAGGAATGCCACGGCGCCAACGGCGAGGGCGTGAAAGATAAGTTCTACCCGGTGATCGCCGGTCAGCATTACAAATACCTACTGCGCCAGATGACAGAAATCCGTGACGGCCACCGCCGCAACGCCAACCCCGACATGGTCAAGGTCATCAAGCCCTACACCGACGCGCAGTTGGTGGCGATCTCCGCATACCAGTCGAGCCTGAAGATGCCCGGCTCGATGTGCAAGCCCAAGTGAGTCGCTGAAGCAGAGTAAGCGCTCTCCGGGTTGCGCACTTCTTTCGCCGCGCGCAACCCGGCATTCCAACCCCTCTCTTGCGACCGGAGCCTGAAATGTCCGCAACACAAAACAAGAACAGCCTGATTACCGGGCTTACCCTGGTGGCGCTGGCGGCAATGGTTGCTGCCTACTTCCTGCCGCTATGGTGGGTCTCGCTGACAGCGCCGAACTACCCCCCGGATGCCTTCCCCGACGGAATCCGCATCCACTTCCATTTCGACGGCGTCAAGAATGGCTGCTCCACGCCACCCAAGACTTCCCGCCTCGCCTCGGAGACGATGGCCGAGGACATGGGCGAAGGCACCGGCCGTTACAACCCGATCCTCGCCGAACAGAACACGCTGAGCGGCAAGGCCACAGCGCTCGATTGCGTACACGAGATGAACACGATCAACCACTACGTTGGCATGTATCCGATTGCCTCTGGTGGCCCGGTTGAAACCAAGCTCTCAAAATTCATCGTCAGCTTCTTTGCCGTCATGCTGCTGGCGTTTGCGGTGCGTAACAAGAAGGCCCGCCTCGGCATCCTCACCGTGGGCTTTGGCGCCATCGCTGCGTGGATGATCACGGACCAGTTCGTCATGGGCAAGCTCGCCGCTCATGTGCAGCACTACATGACCGAGTCGGCGACCTTCTTCAACGATCCCCCGCGCATTCAAGCGTGGGGCGACAACGTGGCGATGATTTCCAAGGTCGTCATCGGTGGCCTGATCGCTGCGATGGTGGTGGTGATCTTCGGCGTGGCCAAGTTCCGATCCTTCGAGCTGCTGTTGGCACTGGTTCCGGCCCTGCTGCCTGTGTTCTACCTCATCGAGTACTCGGGCTGGCTGTGGTTCTTCGGTCACAACCTGCACCCCTGGGGCGCTTTCACGGTCAAACCCTTCATGCCTACCGTTTTCGGTGAAGGCGCGGTAGCCCAGTTCTCGACCTACTCCTACCCGCACTGGGGTTATGGAATGCTGGTGATCGTGTTTATCTGCCTGATGCTCGCCCTGCTGCTGCGTCGCAAGCAGTTGCGTGAGGAGCAGGCCCAAGTGTCTGCCCGGTAAGGATGACGACTCGTGAGCATTCTGAACAAGCTGACATTGCTCGCCACGGCAATGGGGCTTGCCCTAGCCGCGGCCGCGGCTCAGGCGACTGACGACGACAGGGACTCGGGCCGCGGCCCGGGCTCTACTGCTGACTTTTCGACTGCGCCGCGGGTCGATGTTCACAAACCGATGGAGATCATTCCGCTGTATTTGCGGGACAAACGCATCCACGGCCTGCAGCCCTTCCAGGAGCTGGTCGACAAGGCGCCCGAAGGCAGCGTACTGAAGGTGCCAGCCGGGAATTATTCCGGCCCGGTGCACCTGAAGAAGCCCCTGACCATCGAGGGTGAGGGCGAAGTGGTCATTGATGGTGGCGACAAGGGCACGGTATTCGTGCTCGAGACCAACCGGGCGGTGCTGCGCAACCTCACCATCACCGGCTCAGGCGACTCGCATGATTCCGACGACACCTGTCTGAACATCCGCGGCCACGGCAATCTCGTCGAGAACCTGAACATCGCCGACTGCCTGTTCGGCATCGACCTCAAACAGTCCGACCGCAATATCGTGCGCAACAGCAAGGTGCGCTCGAAGAACTTCGAACTTGGCGTGCGCGGCGATGGCATTCGCCTGTGGTACAGCAACGAGAACCTGATCGAGAACAACCTCGTCACCGACAGCCGCGACATGGTGGCATGGTACTCGCACCGCAACACCTACCGCGGCAACGAGGGTCGGCGCAGCCGCTATTCGATCCACTTCATGTTCGCCAACGAAAACATCGTCGAAAACAACCGCTTCTACGACAACTCGGTCGGAGTGTACTTTATGTATACGGAGGGCGGCGTAGCGCGCAACAACATCATCTCGCACGCCACCGGCGCCACCGGCATGGGGCTGGGCTTCAAGGAATCCTCGGACGTCCTGCTCGAGAACAACGAGATCATCTACTGCGCCGTCGGCGTGGGCTCCGATCTCTCGCCCTTCCAGCCTGACACCGCGATCCGTTTCGTCAACAACCGCTTCGCCTTCAATGGCATCGCCATCCAGCTCACCAGCGAGCTGGGCGGCAACGAGATGCACGGCAACACCTTCGAGGGCAACCTGACCGACATGTATCAGGCCGGCAGGGGCGATGGCGTCAAGAACAAGTGGAACGGCAACTACTTCGACACTTACCAGGGTTTCGACCGCGACGAGGACGGCTACGGCGACACCGCGCATGAAGAATATGCCTACGCGGACCAGATCTGGATGGAAATCCCCAACGCGCGCTTCTTCAAGACCTCGCCCGTCCTCGAACTGCTCGATTTTCTCGAACGCCTCGCGCCATTCTCGAGCCCCAGCCTGCAGGCGCGGGACGACAAGCCGCTCTACATCAAGCCGGAGCGACGCATCGAAGGGAACGCATCATGAGTGAAAAGGAAAAACCCCCAGCCCCTGCACCCCGCAAGGACGGCATGCCGGTCTCGCGCGAACGCCAGCGCCAGGGCCGGCGTAAGGTGTTGCGCACGATCCTGCTGACCGGTGGCGTGCTCGGTGCCGGCCTGTCGGGCTACCTGCCGCTGGTCTATGCACGCACCAACCGACTGCGCCCACCGGGCGCACTGGACGAAAAGGAGTTCCTCCAGTCCTGCATCAAATGCGGCCAATGCGTGCAGGTGTGTCCGGTTAACGCAATCCATCTTGCCGACCTCATTGACGGCTTCGGCGTCGGCACGCCGTTCATTGATGCTCGTAAGCAGGCCTGTGATTTCTCCTGCGACGCAGTGCAATGCGTCCTTGCCTGCCCGACCGGCTCGCTCACCTACCACAAGCCGGATTTCATGCCGGTGCGTGAAGGCGCGGCGCTGCCCCAGAAGCCGACCCTGATCGCCAAGATGAGCGATCCCGAACCCACGCTCAACATGACCGAGCGCATGGGGGTTGCTCGTCTTACCCGTCCGGAATCCTGTCTGGCGATGAAGGGCGAGGGCTTCAAGGGCCAGGCACGCGGCGCCGACTTCAAAGGCAAGATGCGCTACATCAAGGTAGACCGCTGGAGGCCCATTCAGGTCGCCGATCACCCCTATGACATTCCGCTGTGTGACCTGTGCATGCGCGAATGTCCCATTGCCGGCGCCATCTCGCTGGAGAAATTCACCGGCCCCGACGGCAAGACGCACGCACGGCCGATCGTGCATGAGAACTGCGTCGGATGCGGCGTGTGCGAGATGATCTGTCCGACCGAACCCGCCTCCATCACCGTCGTCGCCCGCGAGGTATGGCAATCATGAGCAAGCTGCTGACCCGCCGCTACATCGACCAGATCAAGGTCATGTTCGGCAAGGAACCGGACAAGCCCAAGGAAATTTCCCCGGCGGCGCAGAAGATCCACTTCTACAAGAAGAACAACCGCGACGTGGTCGCGGAACTCAAGCACCAGCGCGCGCATGAAAAACCGAGCCACAAGTGGCGCAACCGGCGCTGGGCGACGCTGATCTTTGCCAACCTGCTGTTCGTGTTCTCGTACTGGCTCGACATCCAGGTGCTGGAAGGCTCGCTCACCGCATCGCGCTTCATCGGCTTCCACATGGCCGACCTGAACTCGGCGCTGCAGGTGATGCTCGCGCACAAGCACATCATCACCAACCTGCTGATCGGCACCGCAACCGTGTTGTTGCTGTGGGCCCTGCTTGGCGGACGAACCTTCTGCTCCTGGGTCTGTCCCTATCACCTGGTGGCGGAATGGGCAGAGAAGATCCATCTCTACCTCGCGAAGAAGAAGCTGGTCACCGACCAGCCGATCGACCGTCGTCTGCGCACCGTGTTCTGGATCGTGTTCGCGCTGCTCGCCATCATCACCGGCTACACCGTGTTCGAGGCGATCTCGCCGACTGGTATCCTGTCGCGCGCTCTGATCTATGGCGTCGGCCTCTCCATGCTGTGGGTGGTGGCCCTGCTCGTGTTCGAGGTCTTTTTTTCGCGCCGTGCCTGGTGCCGATATGCTTGCCCGATCGGCCTCACCTACGGTGTGGTGGGTATCTTTTCGCCGGTCCGCATCAAGTACAAGCTGGATGGCTGTTTTCACGAGGGAGACTGCCGCAAGGTGTGCCTGGTACCGCATGTGCTCGACACAGTCATCAAGGGACGTGCGATCGAGCCCGAAGTACCGCTCGGCCCCGACTGCACGCGCTGCGGTCTGTGCGTGGACGTATGTCCGACCGGCTCGCTGAGCTACGACATCAAGGGCCTCTCGAAACTACTCTGAGGCAACCCGGGGCCCCAACCCCGGTAAATCCGCAACACACAACAAGAGTCGATACATGATCCGACTACAAAACGTCCTCAAGACCTTCCGCAACGCGCGGGTGCTCGACGGCGTATCGCTTGAGATCGGCCTCGGCGAGCGCATCGCGCTGATCGGTTCGAACGGCGCCGGCAAGACCACGCTGATCCGCTGCCTGCTCGGTGAGTACGTGCATGAAGGCGAGGTGAGCATCAACGGCGTCAATCCGCGCGAGGAACGCGCGACCGTGCTCGCCCAGGTCGGTTTCGTGCCGCAACTGCCCCCGGCGCTGAAGATGCCGGTCGGCCAGTTGATCGACTTCGCCGCCGGCCTGTGCAGTACCCCGCCGGCGCGCATAGACGACATCGCACGGCAACTGGGGCTCGACATCGACGCGATCCGCTCGCGCCAGTTCGTCCGCCTGTCGGGCGGCATGAAGCAGAAGCTGCTGATCGCGATCGCACTCGGCCGCGAAGCCACACTGCTGATCATGGACGAACCGGCGGCCAACCTCGACCCCGAAGCACGCAAGATCTTCTTCGACCTGCTCGCCGACCGGGTGCAGAACGCCACCATGATCATCTCCAGCCACCGCCTCGACGAAGTCTCCGCGCTGGTGAACCGGGTGA
>DAORUJ010000168.1:0-6254 GCA_035433105.1 Thauera sp. | reverse complement strand
CGCATGAAGGCGTTGAGTCAATGAACCTGCACCAGGAACACCACTTCGAAGCCGAAATCTGCGCCCATCTGGCTGCCCACGGCTGGCTGTATGCCGAGGGTGATGCGGCGTTGTTCGACCGCGCACATGGGCTGTTTCTGCCCGACCTGCTGGCCTGGGTAGAGACGACACAGCCCGAGAGTTTCCAGCGCCTGAGCAAGACCCACGGCGCCGCCCTGCCCGCCGTGCTGGCCGAGCGCGTGCGCAAGAACCTCAACGAGCGTGGCACGCTGGATGTGCTGCGCCGCGGCGTGGAGATGCTGGGACTGCGGGAGCCGCTGATGCTGGCGCAGTTCAAGCCGGCGCTGGCGATCAACCCGGCGATCCAGGCGAACTACGCCGCCAACCGCCTGCGCGTGGTGCGACAGGTGGCGCATTCGCCCAACCAGCCGAAGGCAGAGCTGGACCTGGTGCTGTTCCTGAACGGCATCGCGGTCGCCACCGCAGAGCTGAAGTCGGACTTCACGCAGAGCGTGCACGACGCGGTGGACCAGTACCGCTTCGACCGCCCGCCGCAGCCCAAGGGCGGCATGCTGGAGCCGCTGCTGGGTTTCCCCGGTGGGGCCCTGGTGCACTTCGCGGTGAGCCAGTCGGAAGTGATGATGAGCACCCGACTGGCCGGGCCGGCGACCACCTTTCTGCCCTTCAACCGCGGCAACGCGGGTGCTGCCGGCAATGCGCCCAACGCGGACGGATTCGCCACCGCTTACTTGTGGGAAGAGGTGTGGGCGCGGGAGAGCTGGCTGAACATCCTGCACCGCTACCTGATCGGCAAGCGCGACGACAAGAAGCAGCTCAAGAGCGTGATCTTTCCGCGCTATCACCAGCTCGATGCGACGCGCAAGCTGGTGGCGGACGTGCTCGCGAATGCGGGCACTGAGGGTGGCGCTCAGCGCTACCTGATTCAGCACTCGGCCGGTTCGGGCAAGACCAACTCCATCGCGTGGACCGCGCATTTCCTCGCCGACCTGCACGACGCCGCGCACAACAAGCTGTTCGACAGCGTGCTGGTGGTGTCCGACCGCAACGTGCTCGACGCGCAGTTGCAGGAAGCCATCTTCGATTTCGAGCGCACCACCGGGGTGGTGGCCAGCATCACCAACGAACACGGCAGCAAGAGCGCCCAGCTTTCGCAGGCGCTGAAGGACGGCAAGAAGATCATCGTCTGCACGATCCAGACCTTTCCCTTTGCGCTGAAGGCAGTGCAAGAGCTGGCGGCCACCGAGGGCAAGCGCTTTGCGGTGATCGCCGACGAGGCGCACAGCTCGCAGACCGGCGAATCAGCCGCCAAGCTGAAACAACTGCTGTCGGCGCAGGAATGGGCCGAGCTCCAGGACGGCGGTGAGATCGACACCGAGGCGTTGTTGGCGGCGCAGATGGAGGCGCGCGCGGGCGGCAAGGGCAACGCGGGCCTGACCTACATTGCGTTTACCGCCACCCCAAAGGCCAAGACGCTGGAACTGTTTGGCCGGCCCAACGCTGACGGGCTGCCGCAACCCTTCCACGTGTATTCAATGCGCCAGGCCATCGAAGAGGGTTTCATCCTCGACGTGCTGCACAACTACACCAGCTACAAACTGGCTTTCAAGCTGGCGCACGACGGCCAGGAGATTGATTACAGCGACGAAAAGCAGGTCGAACGCAGCGCGGCGATGAAAGGCATCATGAATTGGGTGCGCCTGCACCCGTACAACATCGCCAGCAAGGTGCAGATTGTGGTGGAGCACTACCGCGAGAACGTGCAGCCGCTGCTGGCCGGCCGCGCCAAGGCGATGGTGGTGGTGGGCTCACGCCGCGAGGCGGTGCGCTGGCAAAAGGCCATTCGCGCCTACATCGCCCAACGTAACTACCCGATGGACGTGCTGGTGGCCTTCTCCGGCGAGGTGGACGACCCCGAGAGCTATCCGCAGGCGGTGACCGAAACCAGCAAGGACTTGAATCCGGGGCTCAAGGGCAGAGACATCCGCGACGCCTTTGCCGAGCCCGACTACCACCTGCTGCTGGTCGCCAACAAGTTCCAGACCGGCTTCGACCAGCCGCTGCTGTGCGGCATGTACGTGGACAAGATGCTGGGCGGCATCCAGGCGGTGCAGACGCTGTCGCGCCTGAACCGCGCGGCACCCGGCAAGGACACGACCTACATCCTCGATTTCGTGAATGACGCCGGCGACATCCTCAAGGCCTTCAAGACCTATTACGAGACGGCCGAGCTGGAGGCGACCACCGACCCCCACCTGGTGTACGACCTGCGCGCCAAGCTGGATGCAGCCGGCTACTACGACGACTTCGAGGTGGATCGCGTCGCCAGCGTTGACCTTGACCCGCAAGGTACGCAGAAGCAGCTCGACGCCGCCATTGCGCCGGTCGCGGACCGCTTGCTGAAGCGCTACAAGGCAGCGCAACAGGAGAAGACCGCTGCCGAGGCACAGGACAACGACAAGGCCGCGAATGCTGCCAAGGACGTGCTCGACGCGCTGCTGCTGTTCAAGAATGACATGGGCGCCTACGTGCGCCTGTACGCTTTCCTGAGCCAGATTTTCGATTACGGCAACACTGGTATCGAAAAGCGCTTCCTGTTCTACAAGCGCTTGATCCCGCTGCTGGCATTCGGCCGCGAGCGCGACACGGTGGACCTGAGCAAGGTCGTGCTGACCCACCACACCCTGAAAAACCAGGGCAAGCAGGCCCTGCTCCTGAACCAGGACGGTCGCTACACGCTACCGCCCATGGACGCGGTGGGCAGTGGATCGGTGCAGGAAAAGCAGCAAGCCTATCTCGCCGAAATCATCCACAAGGTGAACGGGCTCTTCGAAGGCGAGCTCAGCGACGATGACCAGCTCGTCTATGTGAATGGCGTGCTCAAGGGCAAGCTGCTGGAGAACGCGATGCTGGTGCAGCAGGCCGCGAGCAACACCAAAGAGCAGTTCGCCAACTCGCCGGATCTGAACGCGGCGCTGCTGCACGCCATCATGGATGCGCTGGACGCGCACACCACGATGAGCACCCAGGCGCTGGGTTCCGCGCGCGTCCGGGAGGGTCTGATGGACGTTCTGCTTGGCCCGCTACAGCTCTACGAGACGCTGCGGGCAAAGACACACGGGGCGCTCACTTCACCCAGCGGCGTGCATCCTTGAGGAGCAACAACAATTGCTGCTCCCGCAGGGGCGAGGCGATGAACCCAAAGCGGGTGTAGAAGCGCGCAGCTTCGTCGTCGATGGGGTGAGTCAGCATTGCGCGGATGCCCGCCTGCTCGGCGATCAACATCGTGCGGCGAATTGCATCCTGTAGCAGTCCGAAGCCAATGCCGCGTCCCTGATCAGACTGTGACACTGCCAGCCGTGCCAGGATCACCACCGGCACCGGGTATTGGCCCATTCCCTTGCGGATGCGTTCCGGTGCGTCCAATGTGTCGATCTGACCAACGGTCAGGCTAAAGTAGCCTGCCACGCGGTCGTCATCGGCCACGACGAAGGTCTTGGCCGAGCCACTGCCCTGCGCCTGTCGGGCGTGGCGCAGCAGCCAGTCCGTCAGCGCAGCCTTGCCACAATCAAAGCCTTCCAACCGGTGCTGTGGCCCCAGGGGTTCCGGTCCACACAAACTCACTTCGTGTCCCAGGGCGCTTTACGCGAGAACAGGTCTCGCAGCCCCTCATTGGGCTTCTCGGCCTGCTCCAGCATATCCATCAAGGCTTGATACTGGCTGCCTGAGACCATGAACAGGCGCTGGTCGAGCAAGGTCTGTTCGGCAGCCTGGCAGGCGCTGTCGAGAATGAAGTCAGTCAGGGACTTGCGCGCTACCTCGGCTGCGCGACGCAGCACGGTTTCTTGCTCGACCGTGGCGCGCAGGCCAAGGCGAGACGAACGGGCAGAGGGGGATGTGGCGGCGGTCATGCTTGCACCTCGGTGCGTTAGATCAACAGACATCATGTTAGTACAAATGACGCACGCAACCTAATTACGCCGGAGACCCGTTGACTGGATTGGATAGCACTTCTGCGGCTTGCTGCGGGCTTTCGGGCATGCGTCACCGACTCAGCAGTTCGACATACGCCTGATAGCTGTAGCTGCGGTTCTTCTTCAGCCCGGTCAGCTCCGTCACGATGCCCAGGTCTTCAAGCGTCTTCACGGCTGCCGTGGCGGTGGGGAAGCTGGTGCCGAGCTGCTGGCGCACCCGCTCAATGGTAAAGCGCGGCATCATCGGCAGCATTTCAAACAGCCGATAACTGGCCGGTCCAGCCTTTGGCGACCGCAATAGGCGCTTGCGGTGAGCGGCGACGAGGCTGGCAACCTCGATGATGCTTTTCTCTGCATCGCCAGCCGCAGTCGCCACGCCCTCCAGAAAGAACGATACCCAGGGCTCCCAGTCGCCCTCGGTGCGAATGTTCGAGAGCCGACGGTAATACTCCGCCTGGTGCTGCTTCAGGTAGCCGCTGAGGTACATCAACGGCTCAGCCAGCAGCCCCCAATGCTCGAACAGAGCGGCGATCAGCAGCCGGCCGATGCGCCCGTTGCCGTCCAGGAAAGGGTGAATGGTTTCAAACTGCGCATGGATCAGCGCCACCCTGACCAAGGGCGGCAAATCCGTCGCGGAGTCGTGAATGAACCGTTCCAGATTGGCGAGCAACTCAGAGACATGCTCAGGCGGTGGAGGCACAAAAACCGCGTTACCAGGGCGTGTCCCACCAATCCAGTTCTGCGAGCGGCGTAACTCACCCGGTTGTTTGCCGGCGCCACGCGCACCGTTGAGCAATAGCCGATGAGCCTCACACAACAGTCGCACGCTGATGGGCAGGCCTTTCGGATCACGTATCTGTTCCTGAACCCAACGAAAGGCGCGGAGGTAATTGGTCACCTCCTCAAGGTCTTCGGTATTACTGACCTTGAAGCCTGCCTCCTCATCGAATAGATCAGCCAGGGTGGCTTGGGTGCCTTCAATTTGTGACGTCAGCAAGGCTTCCTTGCGGATGGCGCTGTACAGCAACCAGTCCACCGAGGGCACCAAGCCAGCGACCCCCGCCAGGCGCGCCAATGCCAGTTCGGCCTGCCGGTTGAGATCCAGATAAACGGCAGCCTGCAGACCAGGTTCGCCCGGCGCCAACGGGTGAGGCACGAACGCTCGCACCGACTCACCCAAAGTCGTGGAAATAACGTAGGTGCCAGTGCTGCGGTTCATTCAAGACGCCCTTTGATTGCACGTACTCATATTAAAGTATTCTTTAATATGAGTCGACACAATGAAAAGAGGCTTTCATACGCAGGTCAGCGGCGTCCGTCGCAGCGAGGCCCGAACCCGTGCCAGCACTGGGGGAAACGGTCAAAAGAAACCAACCGAAAGTGCTTGGTTTTTGAATAGCGGTGGCGGACGGCTGACCACGTGTCGACTGCCGTCCCGAGTTTATGAGCACTGACGCGGGCTGCTGCGGGGTCACGCACCAAGCAGTCTGCGGGCCAGCACGGATTGCATATCACGCCGCCCGTCAGCAATCAGATAGATAACGACTTGACTGCCTATGACACTGTAGATCACGCGGTACGGCTTGAAGAAAGTCTGGCGGTATTCTTTGATGCCGACGCCGACCAGTTCTTTCGGGTAGCTACCGCGCTCGGGAAACCTGGACAGGCTCTCCACAACCTCCATCAACTCATCCAGCACATAGTTGGCGTTGGCCACGCAGTCGAATTCGGAAATGTAGTCGTGGATGGCCTCCAAATCCTGCTCTGCTCCCTGGGTAAGCAGGACTTCGAATTTGCCTGGCGCCCCTGCCATCAGACCGTGGCCCGCTTGGCGCGTAGACGGGCAACGACATCGGCCACTGGCCTAAGCTTGCCAGCCGCCACATCCTGGTTGCCCAGTGCGAGGATTTTCAGCAAGGCCAGCGTTTCTTGCGTTTCTTCGAACGAGGCTACGTCTTGCAGGACAGCTTTGGCCTCACCGTTCTGGGTGATGATCAAAGGCTCACGCTGCTCGGCGAGTTGCGCCAGGACCTCGGCGGCGTTGGCCTTGAGGTAGCTGATAGGTTTGACTTGAGATGAATAGCGCACGACCGTTCCCCTGTTTCAATAGAGACCGAATATAGTCTTTATATGGTCTTATGAAAAGACGCCTAAAGGGGAACTGGACTGCCCTCAAGGAGATGTTGAAGGCGATGAGTCAGCCAGTGGAAGCCGATGTGTTCCTGCTCCAGCCGCAATCCAGCACGAATGCGGTTGTCGCGC
>DAORUJ010000167.1:0-6301 GCA_035433105.1 Thauera sp. | reverse complement strand
GACGTCAAGTACCACATGGGCTTTTCCAGCGACGTCATGACCGCGGGCGGGCCGATGCACCTGACCCTGGCGTTCAACCCCTCGCACCTTGAGATCATCAACCCGGTGGTGGTTGGCTCGGTCTACGCCCGCCAGGTGCGGCGCAAGGATACGGCGAAGGGGCAGGTGCTGTCGGTGCTGATCCATGGCGATGCTGCCGTTGCCGGGCAAGGCGTGAACCAGGAGATGCTCAACTTCTCCCAGACCCGCGGCTACGGCACGGGCGGGACCATGCACCTCGTCGTCAACAACCAGATTGGTTTCACCACTTCCGATCCGCGCGACTATCGTTCTTCGCTGTATTGCACCGACATCTTCAAGATGGTCGAGGCGCCGATCTTCCACGTCAATGGCGACGACCCGGAGGCGGTCGCCTTTGTGACCGCACTGGCGGTCGAGTTCCGCCAGGAGTTCAAGAAGGACGTCGTGGTCGACATCATCTGCTTCCGCAAGCTCGGTCACAACGAGCAGGACGAGCCGATGGTCACGCAGCCGCTGATGTATCGCAACATCCAGAAGCATCCGGGTACGCGCAAGCTCTACGCTGACCGCCTGGTTGCCGAAGGCGCGATTGGCGCGGATGAGCCTGAGAACATGATTGCCCAGTACCGCGAGCATCTTGATCGCGGGGAATTGCTCTACAACCCGGTGCTTTCCGGCCACAACCGCCAGTTCGCGGTCGACTGGACGCCCTACCTCAAGCAGCCTTACACCGATGCAGCCGACACGTCGATTCCGGCGCAGGAAGCCCGGCGTCTGGCCGAGCGTCTGACGACGCTTCCCGATGGCTTTGAGCTGCATTCGCGGGTCAAGAAGATCATCGACGACCGCGCCTCAATGGGGCGTGGCGAGCTGCCGCTGGACTGGGGGATGGGCGAGAATCTGGCCTATGCCAGCCTGCTGGCTCAGGGCTACGGGGTCCGCGTGTCGGGCGAGGACGTCAACCGCGGCACCTTCTTCCACCGCCACGCAGCGCTGCACGACCAGAAGCGCGAACGCTGGGACGAGGGTATCTACAAGCCGCTGGAGCATATCCAGGACGGGCAGGCGGCTTTCCAGTGCTTCGATTCGGTGCTGTCCGAAGAGGCGCTGCTGGCGTTCGAGTACGGCTACTCCACCACCGAACCCAACGAACTCGTGGTCTGGGAAGCACAGTTCGGCGACTTCGTGAACGGTGCGCAGGTCGTGATCGACCAGTTCATCAGCTCGGGTGAGGCCAAGTGGGGACGCCTGTCCGGGCTGGTGATGATGCTGCCGCACGGCTACGAAGGCCAGGGTCCGGAGCACTCCTCGGCGCGTCCGGAGCGCTTCATGAGCATGGCGGCCGAGAACAACTGGCAGATCTGCGTGCCAACGACGCCGGCACAGATTTTCCATCTGCTGCGCCGGCAGATGATCCGCCGCCTGCGCAAGCCGTTGATCATCATCACGCCGAAGTCGTTGCTGCGTCACAAGGAGGCCATTTCCTCGATTGACGAGCTTGCCAACGGCCGCTTCCAGACCGTGATCCCCGAAGTCGAGAATCTCGACCCTAAAAAGGTCAAGCGCGTGGTGCTGTGCCAGGGCAAGATCTATTACGAACTGCTGGCGCATCGTCGCGAGAACAACATTACCGACACTGCACTGGTCCGGGTTGAGCAGTTGTATCCCTTCCCGGTCGACGAATTTGGCAAGGCGATCGAGCAGTTCCCGAACGCCAAGGAAATCGTTTGGTGTCAGGAAGAACCGAGAAACCAGGGTGCCTGGTACTGGCTTGCTTCGCGCCAGCACCTGATCAATGTGCTCGGTACCAAGCGCAAGTTGCTTCTCGTCAGCCGTTCGGCCGCCGCTTCGCCGGCAGTCGGCTATTACGCCAAGCACAACCAGCAGCAAAAGGCGATCCTCGAGAATGCTTTCGGTCCGATCAAGGACACCATGCCGCAGTCGCCGAACTGATAGAACAACCAGGGAGAGAATTCCATGCTGATCGAAGTCAAAGTGCCGCAGCTTTCCGAGTCTGTTTCCGAAGCCACGCTGGTTACATGGCACAAGAAGGAAGGCGACGCGGTTTCGCGCGACGAGAACCTGATCGATATCGAGACCGACAAGGTCGTACTCGAGACCCCGGCCCCGGCCGATGGGGTGCTGGTCAAGATCGTCAAGGTCAATGGGGACACGGTTACTTCGGGTGAGCTGATTGCCCAGATCGATACCGAAGCGAAGGCTGCCGCCGCTGCGCCCGCGGCTGCTGCAGCCCCTGCCGCGGCTGCGCCTGCCGCCGCTGCGGCCAAGACGTCCTCCTCGGCTGCAGGGGCTGCAAGCCCGGCAGCACGCAAGATCCTTGATGAAAAGGGTGTCGCTGCCGCTGATGTCGCCGGATCCGGCCGTGGCGGTCGCGTAACCAAGGAAGACGCCGTTGCTGCTCAGCCGAAGGCGGCTGCCGCTGCGCCGGCTGTCATCGCCGCCGTTGGCGACCGTGCCGAAGAGCGCGTGCCGATGACGCGCCTGCGTGCACGGATCGCTGAGCGCCTGCTCCAGTCGAAGAACGAGAACGCCATCCTGACCACGTTCAACGAGGTGAACATGGCGCCGGTCATGGCCCTGCGCAAGCAGTACGGTGACAAGTTCGAGAAGGCGCACGGCGTGCGTCTGGGCTTCATGGGCTTCTTCGTCAAGGCTGCAGTGGCTGCGCTGAAGAAGTTCCCGATCATGAACGCCTCGATCGATGGCAATGACATCGTCTATCACGGCTACATCGATATCGGCATCGCGGTCGGTTCGCCGCGCGGCCTGGTGGTGCCGATTCTGCGCAACGCCGAATCGATGTCGATCGCCGAGATCGAACTCAAGATCGCCGAGTTCGGACAAAAGGCCAAGGACGGCAAGCTGTCGCTGGAAGACCTGACGGGCGGCACCTTCTCGATCTCCAACGGCGGGGTGTTCGGCTCGATGATGTCGACCCCGATCATCAACCCGCCGCAGTCGGCCATCCTCGGCATCCATGCCACCAAGGATCGTGCCGTCGTCGAGAACGGCCAGGTCGTCGTCCGTCCGATCAACTACCTGGCGGTGTCCTATGATCACCGCATCATCGACGGTCGTGAGGCCGTGCTGGGTCTGGTGACGATGAAGGAAGCGCTGGAAGATCCGGCCCGCCTGATCCTCGACGTCTAAACGGTAGGTGTCGGGGCGCGCTCCGTCGCAGGGCTTCGGCCTGGGCGATGGAGCTGCGCCCCGTTTTTCTGTAGGGAGAGATGAATGTCCAAAGAATTCGACGTCCTCGTCATTGGCGGCGGTCCCGGCGGCTATGTCGCTGCGATCCGTGCCGCGCAACTCGGTTTCAAGACCGCCTGCTGCGAATCCAACCCCTATGCTGACCCCAAGGGCGAGCCGCGTCTCGGCGGCACCTGCCTGAACGTCGGCTGCATCCCGTCCAAGGCGCTGCTGCACACCTCGCATCTGTTCGAGGAAGCGGGCCACAGTTTCGAGAGCCAGGGCATCAGCGTGGGCACGCCCAAAATCGACGTGACCAAGATGATTGCGCGCAAGAGCGGCATCGTCGACCAGCTCACCGGCGGCATCAAGGGTCTGTTCAAGAAGAACAAGGTCACCCTGCTCAATGGTCACGGCGCTTTTGCCGGCAAGGGCGATGCGGGCTGGCACGTCAAGGTGGGTGATGAGCTTGTCGTCGCCAAGCAGGTCATCGTCGCCACCGGATCGGCGCCGCGGCATCTGCCTGGTGTCCCGGTCGACAACAAGATCGTGTGCGACAACGTCGGTGCGCTCGACATCGACGCCGTGCCGAAGAAGCTGGCCGTGATCGGGGCGGGCGTGATCGGCCTGGAGATGGGGTCGGTCTGGCGTCGGGTCGGGGCTGACGTGACCGTGCTCGAAGCCATGCCCGATTTTCTGGCTGCCGCCGATCAGGACGTCGCCAAGGAAGCGCTCAAGGTCTTCACCAAGCAGGGTCTCAAGATCAATCTCGGCGTGCAGATCGGCGAGGTCAAGATCGGCAAGAAGGGCGTGACGATCAACTACAAGGACAAGGATGGTGCGGACCAGAAGCTCGAAGCAGACCGCCTGATCGTGTCCGTTGGCCGTGTGCCGAACACCGCCGGGCTGAACCCCGAGGCGGTTGGCCTGAAGGTGACCGAGCGCGGCATGATCGAAGTCGATGACCACTGCCGTACCAACCTGCCTGGTGTGTGGGCAGTGGGCGACGTGGTGCGCGGCCCGATGCTGGCGCACAAGGCGATGGAAGAAGCCGTGATGGTCGCTGAGCTGATGGCGGGCCAGGCCGGTCACTGCAATTTCGACACCGTGCCCTGGGTGATCTACACCAGCCCCGAGATTGCCTGGGTGGGCAAGACCGAGCAGCAGCTCAAGGCCGCGGGCGTGGCTTACAAGGTTGGCAAGATTCCCTTCATGGCCAACGGCCGTGCCCTTGGCATGGGTGATCCGACCGGTTTCGTCAAGATGCTGGCTGACGCGAATACCGATCGCATCCTGGGCGTGCATATCATCGGCGCCAATGCCTCGGAGCTGATCTCCGAGGCGGTCGTGGCGATGGAGTTTGCCGGCTGCTCGGAAGACCTTGCACGCATCTGCCATGCCCACCCGACGCTGTCGGAAGTGGTGCACGAAGCTGCGCTGGCCTGCGACAAGCGTCCGCTGCACTTCTGATCAGCGCGTGATCCGCACGGGGTGAGGGAGGAGGGGGGCACCCCTCTCGACTCACCCCGTTTTGCCGTCAACCCTTTTGTCCTTCAACGAGTCGTTTCGCATCATGCCCCATCGCATCCTCAACGTAGCCGAGCACGGCATGCTCGATGTCTACGAGGCCGAGCTCAAGGCTCGTGGCTTCAGCTCCGACCCCGCCCAGCGTGCCGCCGCCACTCGTCTGCAGCGCTTGTACACTGAGCTGGTGGGCTTCAAGGCCGCACGCCGCAGCAAGCTGCGCAAGATGTTCGCGCGCCCGACCCTTCCGCGCAGCGTGTATTTCTGGGGCGGTGTGGGGCGTGGAAAGAGCTTTCTGATGGATTGTTTTTACGATTCGGTGCCTTACCAGCGCAAGCGCCGGGTGCATTTCCATGCCTTCATGCAGGAAGTGCAGAATGACCTGAAGAACCATAACCACGAGCCCGATCCGCTGCAAAAGGTGGCCGATCGGATCTCAGCAGCAACCCGCCTGTTGTGTTTTGACGAGTTTCACGTCTCCGACATTGCCGATGCGATGATCCTTGGCCGTCTGCTGGAGGCCTTGTTCGCACGTGGCGTGGTCTTCGTCATGACCACCAACTACCCGCCGGATGGGCTTTACCCCAACGGCCTGATGCGGGTCAATTTCCTGCCGACCATCGAATTCATCAAGGAGAGCTTCGACGTCATTGAAGTCGATGATGGAACTGACTATCGTCTGCGCACCCTCGAAGCCCTCGAGATTTACCTGATACCGCACGACGCCGCAGCCGAGCGCAAGCTCGAGGAAGACTTCGTTCGCCTGGCTGGCGGCCCGGGCGAAACCGGCGAAGTGGAGATTCTGGAACGCACGCTGCCCGTGATCCGCAAGGCGCCGGGCGTGATCTGGTTTGATTTCGCGATCCTGTGCAAGGGCGCACGCTCGCAGAACGACTACCTTGAGATTGCGCGCGAATACAACACCGTGGTGCTGTCGAAAATCCCCCGGATGCTGTCGGGCAATGCCGCAGAGGCGCGCCGCTTCACCTGGCTGATTGATGTGCTCTACGATCACCGCGTAAAGCTCATTCTCAGCGCCGAAGTGCCGGCCTACGAGCTCTACACTGAGGGCCAGAACGCCCATGAGTTCGTCCGTACCGTCAGCCGCCTGATCGAGATGCGCACGCGCGATTACCTGGCCGAGCCGCACCGCATTGCTTAGGCTTGCTGCGCCGCTTGTACACGGTCGGGTGGATGATTCGAACGGATGAGCCTGGCGGGATGCGGCTGCGCATGCGAGCACGTACAATCCGGCATCCTGTTCCCTCGTCTGGCGCACGCCAGTCCGCATGTCCGACCCCACTCCCATCTTTGCCGCTGACGGCCCGCTCGCTGCTGCGATTCCGGGCTTCCGCGCGCGTCCGCAACAGATCGAAATGGCGCAGCAGATCGCCGCGGCGATCAAGGGCAATCGCGTCCTGGTGGCCGAGGCTGGCACCGGCACCGGCAAGACCTTCGCCTATCTCGTGCCGGCGTTGCTGGCTGGCGGCAAGGTCATCATCTCCACCGGCACCAAGACGCTGCAGGACCAGCTCTTCAATCGCGA
>DAORUJ010000166.1:0-6323 GCA_035433105.1 Thauera sp. | reverse complement strand
CCTTGGCCAGCGGCCGGTCGAGGATCTGGTCGCCACGCGTGGTCATGCCCAGCAGTTCGACGCCGCAGCCAGGATACAATCCTTCGAGACGGGCCTTGATGTGCTCGGCCTGCCACAGGGCAAGGCGGCTTTCACGGGTGGCAATGACGATACGCTCGGGGTTCGCTTGGCTCACGATTGGGGTCACTCAAGTACAGGATTTGATCATGCCGGGGACGCTCGACTCTCGCCGCACCGCAGCATCAGGGTTCGCACCAATGGTGCGGAGGATGGCCGCGATTCTAGCATGCGTGCCGATCGCACTCTCCGCAGCGCCGCTGGCACTGCCGCCGGCGACGGATCTTGAACACGATGCAGCAACGATGCGCAAAGAGCGCGTGCCGATGCTGGTGCTCTACAGCCAGGCGGGCTGCCACTATTGCGAAACGGCACGCAGCTATCTGGTGCCGATGGCGGCACCAGAGGTCAGAGGTCGGCACGCCCTTTTCCGCCAGATCGACATTGACTCCGATGCTGCACTGGTGGATTTTTCGGGCACCCGGTCGACGCATCGCGCCGTGGCAAAGGCGCAAAAGGCAGGCTTCACGCCCACGGTAAGACTGCTCGACGCAGACGGACGCACCATTGGCGAGGATATCGTCGGGCTGCGACTGGAAGACTTTTATGGTCAGTACGTCGACAACGCGATCGAAGCGGCACGCCGCCACATGGGCGCCGGCGACTGATGGAATAACTCACCTGCGTGAAGCCTGAGCGGCCAAGCGCAGCCCGCAACCCTTCTATCCCCCACTCGAGATGACCCAGGACAAAGATGCGCCGCTGCGCGAAGATATCCGCCTGCTCGGCCGCCTGCTTGGCGACACCGTGCGCGACCAGCAAGGCGCCGCCGCATTCGAGCTGATCGAACGCATCCGCCAGAACTCAGTGCGTTTTCACCGCGATGACGACAGTGCCGCCCGCCGCGAGCTCGAGGACATCCTCGACGCCCTGTCGCGCGAGCAGACGATCCAGGTTGTGCGCGCCTTCAGCTACTTCTCGCATCTGGCCAACATCGCCGAGGACCAGCATCACATCCGCCGCTCGCGCGCGCACCTGATCGCCGGCTCCGCGCCGCGTGAAGGCAGCCTGGCGCACGCCATCAATGCCGTGCTCGGCAGCGGCACCGCCGACTCCACCGGACTGGTGGCGTTCTTCGCCACCGCGCTGGTGTCGCCGGTGCTCACAGCCCACCCCACCGAAGTGCAGCGCAAGAGCATTCTCAACTGCGAAACCGTGATCGCCCGCCTGCTCGACGAGCGTGACCGCATGCTGCTGACGCCCGACGAAGCCGACGCCACGCTCGAGGCGCTGCGTCGTGCAGTACTCACACTGTGGCAGACGCGTGTGCTGCGCACGGCCAAGCTGTCGGTGATCGACGAAGTCAACAACGGCCTGTCCTATTTCGACACCACTTTTCTGCGCGAACTGCCACGCCTCTACGCGGCCCTTGAAGACCGTCTCGCCGCCGCCTCACCGACCCCGGGCGGCACCGAGCTCGCGGCATTTCTCCAGGTCGGCAGCTGGATCGGCGGCGATCGCGACGGCAATCCCTTCGTCACCGCAGAGGTACTCGACAAGGCCCTGGCGATGCAGGCCACGGTTGCCCTCGAGTATTACCTGAATGAGCTCCACACACTGGGCTCGCAGCTGTCGATGAGTCAGGGTTTCGTCAGCGCCTCGGATGCGCTGCTGGAGCTGGCCGAGCGCTCGCCGGACACCTCGCCACATCGCCTCGACGAACCTTATCGACGCGCCGTCTCCGGCATCTACGCCCGGCTCGCTGCCACCTATCGCGATTTGCTCGGCCACCAGCCGGTTCGCCACGCGGTGGCAAGCGCCGAACCCTATCCGGACGCCGCAGCGTTGGCCGGTGACCTCGACACCCTGCACCACTCGCTCGTCGCCAACGGCGCGGCGACGCTGAGCCGCGGCCGCCTGCGCCAGTTGCGGCGCGCGGTCAAGGTGTTCGGCTTTCACCTGGCGCCGGTGGACCTGCGCCAGAATTCGGACGTGCACGAGCGCGTCGTCGCCGAACTGCTCGAAACCGCCCGCCCCGACACCAACTACCGCGCCCAGGATGAAGCCGGCCGCTGCGCGCTGCTGCTCGACGAACTCGCCACCGCGCGCCCTCTGGCCTCGCCGCACGTCAAGTACTCGGAGGAGACCGAAGGCGAGCTGGCGATCTTCCACAGCGCACGCCGCGCCCACCTGCGCTATGGCACCGCGGCCATCCACAACTGCATCATTTCCAAGACCGACGACGTTTCCGACCTGCTCGAACTGGCCGTACTGCTGAAGGAAGCCGGCCTGCTGCGCCCGCTTGAGAACGCGCTCGATGTCAATATCGTGCCGCTGTTCGAGACCATCGGCGACCTCGAGAACGCGGCCGGTGTCATGGACCGCCTCTTTTCGCTGCCGATCTACCGCGAGCTGCTCGGCGCGCGCAAGCACACACAGGAAGTGATGCTGGGCTACTCGGACAGCAACAAGGACGGCGGTTTTCTGACCTCAGGCTGGGCGCTGTACAAGGCCGAAGGCGAGCTTGTCGCCACCTTCGCCCGTCACGGCGTGCGCCTGCGCCTGTTCCACGGCCGCGGCGGCTCGGTCGGCCGCGGTGGCGGACCGAGCTACCAGGCCATCCTGGCCCAGCCCGACGGCGCGGTGCAGGGCCAGATCCGGCTCACCGAGCAGGGCGAAGTGATCGGCGCCAAGTATGGCAACCCCGAAGTGGGCCGGCGCAACCTCGAGGTGCTGGTGGCGGCGACGCTGGAAACCAGCCTGCGTCCGGCCGGCGATGCGCCCACGCCGCCGGCATTTGTGGACACCATGCAGACGCTGTCGGATGCGGCCTTCACCGCCTACCGCGGCCTGGTGTACGAAACCGAGGGCTTCGAGCGCTACTTCTGGGAGTCGACCGTGATCAGCGAGATCGCGGCACTCAACATTGGCAGCCGCCCTGCTTCGCGCAAGAAAAGTACCGCGATCGAAGATCTGCGTGCCATTCCGTGGGTCTTCAGCTGGTCGCAGTGCCGGGTGATGCTGCCGGGCTGGTACGGCTTTGGCAGCGCAGTGCAGGCCTTCCTCGCGCAACGTCCCGACGACGGACTCGCGCTCTTGCAGCGCATGGCGCGCGAATGGTCCTTCTTCGCCACGCTGCTGTCCAACATGGACATGGTGCTGGCCAAGAGCGACCTGGCAATTGCCAGCCGCTATGCCGACCTGGTCAAGGACGTGGCCCTGCGCGAGACGATCTTCGGCCGCGTCCGCGCCGAGCACCAGGCCACGGTCCGGGCGCTGCTGCAGATCACCGGCCAGACCGAGCTGCTCGACGGCAACCCGCTGCTGAAGCGCTCGATCCGCAACCGCTTCCCCTATCTCGACCCGCTCAACCATGTGCAGGTCGAGCTGCTGCGCCGCCACCGCGAGCGCGGCGAAGATCCGCGTATCCGCAACGGCATCCACATCTCCATCAACGGCATTGCGGCGGGGTTGCGCAACAGCGGCTGATCAGAGCCCGAGCGCCTGCCTCAGGATCGGCCATTGCCTGCGGCTGACCGGCAGGCGCTCGTCCATGCCGTTGAGCAGCACCTCCCAGTGCCCCTCGCCATCGGGCTCGCCTACGCGCTCGACCCCGTGCACTGCCTCACGCGCCACCAGGCAGTTGCGATGCACACGCAGCAGGCGCAGGGGGAATTCCTGCTCGAGCTGCACCAGGGATTCGTCGAGCAGGTACTCACGCCCGAGCGTGCGCGCGGTGACGTATTTCTGTTCGGCTTTCAGGTAGATGACGTCCACCACCGGCAACAGCAGGATGCGACCACGCTCACTGATGCCGAAATGCCGGCGCTCGCCCGGTGCCAGCGCGGCGAGTTGCTGATCGGACATGGGCTGGTCGGACACGGGCTGGCGCCGGCGCAGCTTGCCCAGCGCAGCCGCCAGCCGCTCAGCGCGCACAGGCTTGAGCAGGTAGTCGATGGCAGCGAGTTCGAAGGCCTCGACCGCGTATTGCTCATAGGCCGTGACGAAAATCACCGGCAGCGGCGACGGCAGGCGTGCCAGGTGGCGCGCCAACTCGACGCCATCCATGGCCGGCATGCGAATATCCGCCAGCACCACGTCGGCCGACTCGGTTTCGAGCAGGCGCAAGGCTTCGATACCGTTGGACGTCATGCCGACCAGTACGTTGGGACAGGTCGGCAAAATGTCGCCCAGCAGGTCGCGCAAGCGCGCACGCGCAGGCGCTTCGTCATCGACGATCAGCACACGCAGCGGGGCCGGACCGTGGGTGGTCACACTCATGCGGACACGCTCCGGTAAGGCAGATGGATGCGGACACGGTAACGGCCACCGGCACAATCGCTATCGAGCCCGGCCTCGAGGTCGAAGAACAGCATCAGGCGCTCACGGATGTTGTCGAGTGCCATGCGATTGCCCTCATGATGCCGGCCCGCCTCGCACATGGGATTGTCCACCTCGAGTCGCAACTCGTCGCCGCGAAGTTCGATGCGAACGATCACCTCGCCGCTCTCGGCCGAAGGTTCGATGCCGTGATACACCGCATTCTCCAGCAGCGGCTGTAGCAGCAGCGCGGGCACCTGGGCGCTCATCAGCGCGGCATGCTCGGGCGATGCGGGTGCAGGCAGGTCCCAGCGTACCGACAGGCGTTCGTCAAGCCGCAGACGCTCAAGATCGACGTAGCGTTCGCACAGTGCCAATTCATCGCCGAGGGGGACGAGCTCGCGGTTCTCACGCATCAAAACGCGAAACAGGTCGGCAAGCTCCTCGAGGGCACGCTCGGCGCGGCGCGGATCAGAGCGGATTACGCCGAGCACACCATTGAGGCAGTTGAACAGAAAATGCGGGCGGATGCGGGCGGTCAGCGCCTGCAGGCGCGCTTCGGCCAACGCCGGCGAATAGCGCCGGTTGCGATAGTCGAAGTACAACAGGCATATCATCGTGGCCGTTAGCGCCCACGCCAGATGTCGGAACAGACTGTCACCATTGATCAGTGGGTAACTCAGCACGACCACCAACACCACGACTGTCAGCAGGCCACCCAACGCCGGACGTCGGGGCCGCGCGCGCAGCCAGGGCGACACAAGGTAGAGCAGCAGCACGACCAGCAGCAGCGGCAGTTCGACGCGCCCGGCCAGCAGCGCGGCCTCGGCCAGCAGGCGCGCGCCCTCGTCGACGTGCACCAGCAGCGTGGCCACGGCGAACAGGTTGACCACCACGAGCACGCGCAGGACGACACCCAGATTGCGGAAATCGGGCAGCTCCGGGGCGCCGAGCGTCACGGGCTTTTGCTTTATACTTTCCATTGATTTTCCGTGCCGCAACGGCGGCGCAATCCCCCACGCAATCCCCTCACGCAAGGCCTGCCACCACGCGCCGGCCGCCTTCTCCCTGACACGCATTATGACAGACACCACGACGCCGGCTGCCGGTGGCAACATGCCCGTAAACGAAGCTGCCAAGGCCTGGTCCGGCCGTTTCACCGAACCCGTGTCCGAGCTCGTCAAGCGCTACACCGCATCGGTGTTCTTCGATCAGCGCATGGCGCCGCAGGATATCCGCGGCTCGCTTGCCCACGCGAAGATGCTGGCCAGGCAGGGCATCATCGCTACGGCCGACCTGGCCGACATCGAACGCGGCATGGCCCGGATCCTGGGCGAGATCGAACGCGGCGAATTCGTCTGGAGCCTGGACGATGAGGACGTGCATCTCAACATCGAGAAGCGCCTCACCGCGCTGGTGGGCGACGCGGGCAAACGCCTGCACACCGGCCGCAGCCGCAACGACCAGGTGGCCACCGACATCCGCTTGTGGCTGCGCGACGCGATCGACCAGATTCTGGTCCTGATCACCGCGTTCCAGAGCAACGTGCTCGACCTGGCCGAAGCCAACGCCGACACCCCGATGCCCGGCTTTACCCACCTTCAGGTGGCGCAACCGGTGACCTTCGGCCACCACCTGATGGCCTATTACGAGATGAGCCGGCGCGATGCCGAGCGCTTTGCCGACTGCCGCAAGCGTGTCAACCGTCTGCCACTGGGCAGCGCCGCACTGGCCGGCACCAGCTACCCGATCGACCGCGAGTTCGTCGCCGCCGAGCTCGGCTTCGACGAGGTCTGCGCCAACTCGCTCGACGCCGTCAGCGACCGCGACTTCGCCATCGAATTCTGTGCGGCGGCAGCGCTACTGATGACGCATCTGTCACGGCTGTCGGAAGAGCTGATCCTGTGGATGAGCCCGCGCGTGGGCTTCATCGACCTCGCCGACCG
>DAORUJ010000165.1:0-6532 GCA_035433105.1 Thauera sp. | reverse complement strand
TTACCCGTCGCCGGTTTTCAAGACCGGTGCCTTAAACCACTCGGCCACGCTTCCTACACAAGATTTGAAGGCCTTGGCATTCAACCGCTGTGCCACGCCTACGAGGGCGCAGATTATAGCATTGACTCAGTGGCATTGACTCAGCGCCCACAACGCCCGCCAGTCTTCGCATCGCGCTCGAACAGCGCAATGGATTCAACGTGTGAGGTTTGCGGAAACATGTTGGCGACACCCGCTCCGCGCAGCTCATAGCCCTTTTCATGCACCAGCACCGCCGCGTCGCGCGCCAGCGTCGCCGGGTTGCATGACACATAGACGATACGTTGCGGGCACTGAACTGCGCTGATCGCCTTGACCACCGCGATCGCCCCTTCGCGCGGCGGATCGATCAGCAGTTTGTCGAGGGGTCCCAGTGCAGCCAGGCTGTCTTCGGTGGACTCGAACAGGTTGGCTGCATGGAATTCGCAACGCGCGGCCAGACCGTTGCTTTCGGCGTTGGCGAACGCCCGCGCGACCAGCGACTCGCTTCCCTCCACCCCCACCATGGTCGCGCCCCGCCGGGCAATCGGCAGGCTGAAGTTGCCGAGCCCGCAAAACAGGTCGGCAATGCGCTCGCCGGGACGCGGGTCGAGCAACTGCATCGCGCGCCGTATGAGCATGCGGTTGATATGGACGTTGACCTGGGTGAAGTCGGTCGGCCGAAAATCCATCCTCACATCAAATTCGGGCAAGGTATAGGCCAACCCTGGGCCAGCCTGCGGGTGCAGCACTGCGGCGGTCTCCGGGCCGCCGGGCTGAAGCCACACCTGGATGTCGTGGCTGTCAGCGAAGGCGGTCAGGATGCGTAAGTCGCGCTCACTGAACGGCAACAGATGGCGGAAGACGAAGGCCGTCGCCATGTCGCTGACCGCGATTTCGATCTGCGGCACCCGGTCGGCAATCGACAGTTCACCAATCAAGTCGTGCAGGGCCGGCACCAGCGCGGAGATCTGCGGCGGCAGCACCGGGCACGCCTGCATGTCGGCGATGTAGCTCGAGCGCTTCTGGTGAAAGCCGATCAGCACCCCGCTCTGGCTCGGCACCACACGGACGCTCAGGCGCGCACGATAACGATAGCCCCAGGACGGGCCGTGGATGGCGGCATGGATGATCTGCGGCTCGACCTTGCCAATGTGCCACAAGGCGTCTTCCAGGATGCGCTGTTTGGCCGCAGTCTGCGCCAGCGGATCCAGGTGCTGGATGGAACAACCGCCACAGGTGCCGAAATGCGCGCAGCACGGTGCGACACGCTGGGCACTCGCCCTGAGCACCCGCTTCACCTCTGCCTGGACATAGCGCGGCCGCTCGCGCAGCACGGCGTATTCCACCGTCTCACCGGGCAGCGCACCCTCGATGAAGACGGCCTTGCCGTCGACATGGCTGATGCCGCGACCTTCATGGTCCAGCGATTCGATGACAGCGTGTGGCATGGGAATTCCGACGGAAAAAGTCGCGCGATTCTACCGCGTCCGCAGACCCCCGCTCAGCCACATCCACACGTGACGCCTATAATCTTCGGCATGAATCTGCCCACACTCGAAACCCTGCTCGGCGGCCTTTCGGCGCGCGAGTTCCTTACCGAATACTGGCAAAAGAAGCCTCTTCTGATCCGCCAGGCCGTGCCCGGCTTTAACGGCCTGCTGAGCCGCGACGAACTGTTCGACCTTGCCTGCGATGCGGACGTGGAGTCGCGCTACATCCGCCTGCCCGCTGCCGGGCTTGACGGCGAATGGACACTCGAGCGCGGCCCGCAACGCCGTGCCCGCCTGCGCGGCAAGAAGCAGCCGTGGACCGTGCTGGTGCAAGGCCTCAACCTGTGGGTTCCGGATGGCGACCATCTGCTGCATCACTTCGACTTCATCCCTCAGGCGCGGCTCGACGACCTGATGGTGAGCTACGCGATCGATGGCGGCGGAGTTGGCCCGCACTTCGACAACTACGACGTGTTCCTGCTGCAAGGCACGGGCAAACGTCGCTGGCAGATCGCCGACCAGGCCGATCGCAGCCTGATCGAAGGCGCGCCGCTGCGCATCCTGAAGAGTTTTCAGCCCAGCGAGGACTGGGTGCTGGAACCCGGCGACATGCTCTACCTGCCTCCGCACTGGGCCCACAACGGCACGGCGATTGGCGAATGTACGACCTACTCGATCGGCTTCCGCTCGCCCACCGCGCAGGAGCTCGGCACCGAATTCCTCGCCTGGATGCAGGAACGCATTCAACTGGAAGGCCTTTACGCCGACCCCAATCTGGCGCTGCAACAGCACTCCGCCGAAATCGGCACGCAGATGGTCGACCAGATAGAGCACATGCTTTCGGCAATCCGCTGGGGCCGTGCCGACGTGGAGGCCTTCGTTGGCGCCTATCTGAGCGAACCCAAGTCACATGTGTTTTTCGAACCGCCCGAGCAAGCCCTGAGCCGCAAGGCCTTCGTGCGCGCGGCAAGCACCCATGGATTCAGGCTAGATGCACGCAGTTTGCTGCTTTTCGACCGCAATTGCTTCTATTTGAATGGCGAAGCTCTCGACCTTGATCCCACCCTGCGTGAAACGATCACCCACCTCGCAGATCGGCGCGAACTGCCCGCCTCGAGCTTCGCAAGCTGCCCGGACACATTGCTGGACCTGCTCCATGACTGGTACGAAAACGGCTTTGGTGCACCGGCATCAGCCTGAGACGGAAAGAAACACTAACATTTTGCACTGCAGCAATCGATCGGGGTTCAGCAACCCTGCATGCTAGACTTTGGTGGTGGCAAGTCGCACTTGCGCCGCCGCTCGGCTAACGAGTGGCGGCATTTCAACTCGAATAAGGAAGAAAACTGATGAAATATCCCCTTCTCGTTGCAGCCCTCGTCGCCGTTGCCGTGTCCGCCTGCGGCAAGCAGGAGCAAGCTACCCCCGCTGCAAACCCCGCCCCCACCGTGCAGGAACAGGCCAAGGAAGCCGCCCACCAGGCCGTCGACGCGGTGAAGGAAGGCGCTGAAGCTGCCAAGGAAGGGACCGCAAACGCCGTCGAAGCCACCAAGGAAGGTGCCGCTGACGCGGTTGAGGCCGCGAAGGAAGGCGCTGCTGCCGCAGTAGAGGCGGCAAAGGACAATACCGCTGCCATGGTTGAAGCGGCCAAAGAGGGCGCCGAGGTTGTCAAGGAGGGTGCGGCCAACGCGGTCGATTCCGCCAAGGCTGCAGCCGAAGCGGCTGTTGACGGCGCCAAGGAAGCGAACAAGTAATTCGCGATCTGCAGGAATGCGCCCATGCGGGGCGCACAGGTCGAAAAAAGCCGGCTCAAAGCCGGCTTTTTTACTGGACACCTGCACGTCTGGTCATGGCGGGGGATGCAGGCTCGGGGCGCAAGGCCCCGGCTGCTCAGACCAGCTCAGCGCAATTCGTCGTGCAGCAGTCCGAGGATACGCTTGGCCGTCGCCGACGTGTCGGCGCCACCCTCGCGAGTCAGTACCGACACGCGTGAGCCCTCGCTCTCACCCTGAACGCGCAGGCGGTACTCGCTGCCGCTTTGCACCGGTTTGTCGTCACTGCGCCAGAAGGCCAGGCTCGACAGGAAACCCTTGCTGGGGCTCTTGTTGTCGGCATCCGGATCGACGTAGCGCACGAAGTAGAGCCCCTGGGCACGGTCGCGATCTTCGACCGTGAAGCCGATGCGATCGAGCGCCAGCCCGACACGGCGCCAGGCACGGTCAAAAGGCTCTTCCATGTTCAGGCTGACCTGACCGTCGCTTCCGGCGGCAATGCGGGCGCGTTCTTGGGCCGGCGCGGCGCTCAGCGCAGCTTCGGCACGGGTCTCCTCTGCACCCAGGCTCACCATCAGGCGGCGCAGCATTTCCGCCTCGAGCTCGGGGTCGGCCGGACGCGGTTGCCAGATTGTCGAATCCTTCGCTTCGGTCGGATAGATTTCCATCATGCCGCGGTGGCTGATATAGACCTCGACCGTGCCCTTGTCCTTGCCCTGCTCGAGCCGCGTACGGAACTTGTCGCGCTCTGGCGTAGAAAACACGCCGTCGAGCACCTTGCCCAGCGTACCGCGAATGAAATCCTGCGGAATCTTGGCGCGGTCCTCGGCCCAGTCGGTTTCCATGACGCCGATATCGGGGCTGTCGATGTTGAGGATGAAGCCCAGCTCAAGCCAGAAATCCTTGATCTGCGGCCACAGCTGCTCGGGCGTCCCAGCCACGACCAGCCAGCGCTGGCTGCCGGCGCGCTCGACGCGCATGGTGTCAGGCGTCGCGAGCACATCAGGGCCGCTCGAGGCAGCCGGCTGGCCGGCGCGGTCCGCCGTATACGCGGAATAAGTGGCCACGCCACGTGGCGAAACATCGGGCACGGCAAAGCGATCATCGCGCGTCGGCGCGGTGAGATCAGGCGGAATCTCGAGCGAGTGCTGCATCTGCTTCGCGCTCTTGTAGTCGATGCGCTTGGACTCGAACAGGGAAGTCGAGCAGCCGGCAAGCACGGCGGACAGCACGATGAGTGAGGCGGAAGTGCGCATGGAGCGATTCATGAGGTTCCTGCAGAGAAAGTTTCGGATCAGACCTGAATGCCGGCCTTGCGCATCGCCTTCAGCACGCGCTCGTGACAGGACTCGGACAATTGGGTCAGCGGCAGGCGGATACCATCGCCGATCAGCCCCATCCTTGCCACCGCCCACTTCACCGGAATCGGGTTGGCTTCGCAGAACAGGTCGCGATGCAGGCCGGTCAGCGCAGCATTCGTTTCACGCAGCCGGCGCATGTCACCCGCCGCCGCTGCGACGCACAGTTCGTGCATTGCGCGCGGTGCAACGTTGGCGGTCACCGAGATGAGGCCGTGGCCACCCAGCATCAGGAAGGCCGCGGAGGACATGTCGTCACCGCTGTACAGGGCAAACCCTTCGGGGGCACGCTCGATCAGGTCGCAGGCACGATCGAGGTTGCCGCTTGCGTCCTTGATGCCGACCACGTTCGTCACCTCGGCCAGACGCAGCGCGGTGTCGTTGGACATATCGGCAACGGTGCGCCCGGGCACATTGTAGAGAATCAGCGGCAATTCGACGGATTCGGCAATCGTGCGAAAATGGCGATAGAGGCCTTCCTGCGTCGGGCGATTGTAATAGGGTACAACCGACAGATGCGCGGCAGCGCCTGCCTGACTGGCGAAGCGGGCGAGCTCGACCGCTTCGGCGGTGGAGTTTGCGCCGGTGCCGGCAACGACGGGGACACGGCCGGCGGCATGATCGACGGCAACGCGAATGAGCTCGCAGTGCTCCTCGACATCGACCGTGGGCGATTCGCCGGTCGTGCCGACGATGACGATGCCGTCGGTGCCCTCGGCGACGTGCCAGTCGATAAGGCTGCGCAGACGGGGATAATCGAGGCTCCCGTCGTCGAGCATGGGCGTGACGATTGCGACAAGCGATCCGGTAATCATGGCCTTGGGCAGAACTTGAAAAGGCAGATTCTAACCGATCGCCGTGCCGCGGCTAGCGCGGCGCACATTTTCGCGCACCCGTGCCAGACGCGATGATGTTTGCGGATATTTCAGCTTCACAGATCAGCCAGCGCCTTGATGTGCGCAACGACCGAGCGCGCCAGCGAGGACAGCGAGTATCCGCCCTCGAGTAGCGACACGATGCGCTTGTGACCACAGTCCTCGGCCACACCCTTGATCTGGTCGGTCGCCCAGATGTAGTCGGCTTCGAGCAGACCCATCGAACCCATGTCGTCCTCGTAGTGCGCATCGAAACCGGCCGAGATGAAGATCATTTGCGGATTGTGACTGCGCAGCGCAGGCACGATGATGTCGCCGAACACCTGACGGAAGCCGTCCCCGCGCGTACCGGCCGGCAACGGCACGTTGCAATTGTGCGCAGGCGGATCGTCGGCACCGCTGTAGGGATAGAAGGGGTGCTGGAAGATGCCCGCCATCATCACGCGTGGGTCGTCGCGGAAGATGTCCTCAGTACCGTTGCCGTGATGAACGTCGAAATCCACGATTGCAACACGCTCGAGCCCATGAGCGGAAAGCGCATGCCGCGCTGCAACCGCGACGTTGTTGATGAAACAGAAACCCATCGCTTTCGCCCGCTCGGCATGGTGCCCGGGCGGGCGTATCGCGCAGAATGCGTTCTCGATTTCGCCCGCCATCACCATGTCGGTGGCCATTACACCCGCGCCGGCCGAACGCAGCGCCGCCTTCATCGTTCCCGGGCTCATGGCGGTATCGGGGTCAAGGTGGCGAATGCCGTGCTCGGGGGCATTGGCCAACAACTCGTCGAAGTAGCTCTCCGGGTGGGCGCGCGTGATTTGCTCGCGGGTGGCAACGGGCGCATCGTAGAAGGAGATGTACATATCCAGACCGGCCGCGATCAGGCGATCGTTGATCGCGGCAAGACGGTCGGGGCATTCGGGGTGCATGGACCCCATATCGTGCAGCCAACAATCGCGATGCGTGATGAATGCCGTTGTCGTCATACTCCTCCCTCTCCTGTATTGAACATTCGAAGC
>DAORUJ010000164.1:0-6541 GCA_035433105.1 Thauera sp. | reverse complement strand
GCCTACATCCGCTTCGCCTCGGTGTATCGCAACTTCGCCGACGTGGACGAGTTTTCCGAAGTCATCCGCGAAGTGCAGGCCCGCCCCCGCCGCGGCAAGACCGACAAGCCCGGCCCGGACCCCGAGCATGATCTTTTCGGCGGCTGACCATGCTGCCATGGCGCGCGCACTGCAGCTTGCCGCGCAAGGGCTGAACACCACCTCGCCCAATCCGCGCGTAGGCTGCGTGCTGGTGCGCGACGCGGTCACGGTCGGCGAAGGCTGGCATCAGCGCGCGGGCGAAGCCCACGCCGAGGTCCGCGCCCTGCGCCAGGCTGGAGAGCGTGCGCGCGGCGCCACCGCCTACGTTACGCTGGAACCCTGCTCCCATTTCGGCCGCACGCCGCCCTGTGCGGACGCGCTGATCGCCGCCGGTGTGGCCCGTGTGGTCGCGGCAATGGAAGACCCCAACCCGATCGTTGCCGGGCGCGGCAGGGCGCGCCTGCGTGCTGCCGGCATCGTGACCGAACATGGGCTGCTGGCAGACGAGGCGCGCGACCTCAACATCGGCTTCGTCTCGCGCATGACACGCGGCCGCCCCTGGCTGAGACTCAAGGCAGCGACCACGCTCGACGGCAAGACGGCGCTGCACAACGGCATCAGCCAGTGGATCACCGGCCCGGAGGCGCGACGAGACGGCCACGCCTGGCGCGCTCGTGCCTGCGCAATCCTGACCGGCATCGGCACGGTGAAGGAAGACGATCCTCAACTGACCGTGCGCGACGTGCCGTGCTTGCGCCAGCCCTCACGCATCCTGATCGACGCACGACTGGACGTGTCACCCGCAGCCCGCATCCTGCAGGGCGAGCCGATCATGATTGCCACCGCATGCGAGGATTCGGCACGCATCGCTGAGCTGTCGGCCGCGGGGCATCGCCTGATCGTGCTGCCGAACGAAAGTGGCAAGGTCGATTTGCCCCGCCTGATGACAGAACTGGGTCAGCTTGGACTCAACGAAGTTCACGCCGAAGCCGGCTTCAAGCTGAACGGCTCGCTACTGCGTGAAGGCTGTGTGGATGAACTGTTGCTCTATCTGGCCCCCATGCTGGTCGGCGACGCCGCCCACGGCCTCTTCAACCTCGCTGCACTGACCCGGCTGGAAGACGCCGCCCGACTCGACATTCGCGATCTGCGCCAGCTAGGGCGCGATATCCGGATCGTGGCGCGCTTCAGCGGCGCCTAGGCGCTCGCCCCGCACACCGCGCAGCCGGGGTCGCGACCGAAACCGACGCTGCGCCACTCCATTGCCAGACCGTCCAGCAGCAGCAGCCGCCCGGTCAGTGGCTTGCCACAGCCGATGATGAGTTTGAGCGCCTCCGCCGCCTGGGTCGTACCGATCATGCCGACGATCGGGGCGAACACCCCCATCACTGCACAGCGCACTTCCTCGATGTCCTCGCCCTCAGGGAACAGGCAGTGGTAGCAGGCGGCGCCAGGGTCACGCATATCGAACACCGATACCTGACCATCAAACCGAATGGCCGCCCCGGACACGAGCGGCTTGCGATACTTGACGCAGGCGCGGTTGACCGCATGGCGGGTGGCGAAGTTGTCGCAGCAGTCGAGCACGACGTCGGCCGCATCCACCTGCGCGTCCAGCGCAGCGCCTTCAAGCCGGGTGTGAAGGGGCACGATGTTGGCCAGTGGATTGATGCGGTGCAGGGTCGTCCGCGCTGACTCGACCTTGGGCTGGCCGACCGTTTCCGCCGAATGCAGGATCTGGCGTTGCAGGTTGGTGAGATCGACAGTGTCGTCATCGGCAATCACAATCTTGCCGACGCCTGCGGAAGCGAGGTACATGGCCACCGGAGAACCGAGCCCACCAGCGCCGACGATCAGCACCTTCGCACCAAGAATGGCATCCTGCCCCTCGACGCCAATTTCGGGCAGCAAAATGTGGCGGCTGTAGCGCAGCAGCTGTTCGTCGTTCATGCGTCCTAGCTTACTTATATTCGCGCAACTCGAGCGGCGTATCGTCGCGATCGCCATGCGGATGATGATCCCAGGCCTGGATGTAGACCTCGTGCGACTGCTTGATCAGGCGCTCCGGCGAGACCAGATTGTGACGTTGCGTTTCTTCGCAAAAATAGACAAGGGCACGGACGAGCTTGGTATAGAGCGCATTGTCGAGGGCATATCCCGCGTCGCGCATGGCGTCCTCGAGCGTCTCGAGTGAATAGTCGAGCACCGAATAGCGCACATGAAGACACAGCGGATCGTCCGTCCGCTCGACATGCAGGTCCTTTAGCACCCGCAAGGCCTCCCACGCACGCTCGACCTGTCCGGGCGGCATGGTCTTGAAGCGGATGTCCCGCTCCTTGACGATACCTGTTCCCGGCGCAGGATGATCGTGATGCCTGCCAGCCAGCTTATAGGCGGTCTCCCTACGCATCACGTCCCCCCGACGTTGTCATGGTTTTTTATTCTGGACGATCTGCAAGCCCTTGAGAAGGTTAATCGCCTGCATGAGCTGGTGGTCGTCCTTGCCGGCCAGTTCGAAGCGCACCGGCTCGGCCTCGTCCTCTGCACCCTTGTCACCGCCCGCTGCCGCCTTGGCATTGCGCTCGGCCTCTGGGTCCTTGTCGTTTCCAAGGTGCCCCTGCAGGTCGGCTTCGCGAACCCGACGGCTGGAGCCATTGGTGCTTTCCTCGACCACGATGTCCGGCTCGATGCCCTTGGCCTGGATCGAGCGCCCGCTTGGCGTGTAGTAACGGGCTGTCGTCAGCTTGATCGCGGTGTTGTTGTTGAGCGGCAGGATGGTCTGCACAGAGCCCTTGCCAAAGGTCTGGGTCCCCATCACCACGGCACGCCTGTGGTCCTGCAGGGCACCGGCAACGATCTCGGACGCCGACGCCGAACCGGCATTGACCAGCACCACCATCGGCACATCCTTGGCACCCTCGGGAAGACGGCGTAAAAAGTCGTCACGCGTGCCGCGCAGGTAGTCTTCCGGCGCTGCACGATACTCACGCTTGGCATCCTCGGCACGGCCATCGGTGGACACGACCAACTCGCCCGCCGGAAGGAAAGCCGCAGATACGCCCACCGCACCATGCAACAGACCGCCGGGGTCGTTACGCAGATCGAGCACCAAGCCAGTGAGCGGCCCTTCGGCACTGAGCTTGCTCAGGTGTTGCACCACCGACGCCGCGGTGTTTTCCTGAAACTGTGCGACGCGCAAATACCCGTAGCCGGGCTCGATCATCTTGGATTTGACGCTCTGAACCTTGATGACCTCGCGCTTCAGCGTAATCACGACCGGTCGAGACTCGCCCTTGCGCATGATCGTCAACACGATGTCGGTATTGGGCTTGCCGCGCATGCGCTTTACCGCATCGTTCAGGTTCATGCCCTTCACCGGCGTTTCGTCGAGCTTGACGATCAGGTCGCCTGCCAGCACGCCAGCGCGGAAGGCGGGCGTGTCCTCAATTGGCGAGATCACCTTGACGAAGCCATCCTCCATGCCGACTTCGATGCCCAAACCGCCGAACTCGCCCTGAGTGCCGACCTGAAGATCCTTGAAGGCCTCGGTATCGAGGTAGGCCGAGTGGGGGTCGAGGCCGGACAACATGCCACTGATCGAATCAACGATCAGCTTCTTGTCTTCGACCGGCTCGACGTAACCCTGCTTGATCGCATTGAACACATCAGCATAAGCGCGCAGCTCCTCGACCGGTAACGGCACCTGGGCCGTACGGTCGGCATTGGCGGAAAAATTGAGACTGAGCATCACGCCGGCGAACACGCCGGTCATGACGAGGCCGAGCTGTTTCAGCTTGCTACGCATGAGAACTCCATCGGGGAAGCGGCCCTTGCCCTTCACGCCGGATTGTCTAGTTGAGTCGCACCCATTGCATCGGATCAAGTGGGCGACCCTGATGGCGGAGCTCGAAGTATAAACCCGATTCCCCGCCCCCTCCGCTGGTGCCCACGCTGGCGATTGCATCGCCACCGGACACCGCATCGCCGACTTCCTTCAGCAATGCATCATTGTTGCCATATACCGAAAGATAATCACCCCCGTGGTCGACGATGATCAGGTTGCCATAGCCACGCAGCCAGTCCGAATACACGACTTCACCAGTCGCGACCGCCCTGACGTCGGCGCCTGTGCCGGCCCGAATGAATACCCCCTTCCAGGTTGTGCCACCTTCCGCCCTTGGAGCACCGAAGCGCCCCACGAGTTCGCCACGAACCGGAAAACGTAACTGCCCGCGCAGATCCGCGAAACGTACGCCGGTTGGCGTGCTACCTGCAGCACTGCGCGCCTCACCCACGACAGGCTCGGCGCGGCGGGCGGGTGGGCGGGTCGCATTGCGCGCCGCGGGCGACACCGCCGCAGCGCTGTCCGCCCGCGCGGCTGCAGCACGCTCCTCAGCCGCACGAAGCTCGGCTGCACGCTGCTCCGCCAGGCGTCGCGCGGTCTCCCGCGCCGCAGCTTCGCGTGCACGCTTGACCAGCGTATCGATAACCTGTGCCAGTCGCCGCTCATCCTCACGCAGAGTCGTCACCTCGTGCTTCTGATTGCGCAATTGCTCCGACAACACAGCCAGCGCCTCCTTGCGCTGCAACAGGCTGGCCTCGAGCTGACTGCGCTGGCTGAGCTGTTCGGTTTCCAGGGCTACGACGCGATCACGACGACGGCTGATGTCCTCGGCACGCTGTTCGGCATCCCGCAGCTCGGCGCGCATGACTTCGATCAGGCTGAGGCGAGCCTGTCCAAGACGTTCGAGATAGTAGGCATCGCGCGCGACCTGGTTGGGGTCACGCGCCGAAAGCAGCGGCGCGACGCCATCGGCCGCCCCATGGACGTAGTGGCGGCGCAACCATTCCGCCAGTTCATCGCGCCGCAAGGCAATTCGCGCTTCAGCCTCGCGCTGCTCACGCTCGAGTTTCGCCAGCGCCGTGTCGGTTTCCGTGCGCTCACGCTGCAACTGCAGCACCTTGCGCCGGACCCGCGAAACCTCGCGCTCAGCGCCAGCCAGGGATTTGGCTGCTCCCGAGCGGCTGACTTCGGTGCGCGACATCTCCTGCTGCAATTCGCGGATACGCTTTTTCAGATCATCCAGATCCGAGCGCCGGTCGCCAATATTCTCGCCCGCCTGGGCCCGGGCCGAATCCGGAACTGAAACCGACGCCAGCGCACAGCCGAACGCCAAGGCTGCCAGATAGCGACGACCGACAAGACTCATGAAGCGGGACTTCCGATTGAGGTGAATAATGGGGCACGACTGAGGCGGCGATCCGAACGGCGAACGATGGGCGCGATCAATCCTTAGCGAAGCACGCAAGACCGCGACGCCTTATTTTATACTAGCGCTTTGCCTCTACCGGCCCCACCGTGAATCAAGACGACACTTTCTCGCTCATCGACAAGAATGAGCACATCGAGACCGCTGCGCGCGCCCTGAAGGCGATCGCCCATCCGCTACGCCTGAAGATCCTGTGCGTACTGGGCGAGAACGAAGTCTGCGTGCAGGACATCGTCGATGCGGTGGGCACTTCGCAAAGCAACATCTCCCAGCATCTCGCCATCCTGCGCGACAAGGACGTGTTGCAGACGCGCAAGGACGCAAACCGCGTTTTCTACCGGGTCGGCGACCGTCGCACCCTGCAGCTCATCGTGCTGATGCGCGAATTGTTCTGCGGCATCGACAGCGAAGAAAACTGATTCACTCCCCACCCCAACCGGAGCACCCCCTGACGTGGAATTCCTGCAACATAACTGGTACTGGGCTGCGCTGGCCCTTGCAAGCGGTAGCTGGCTGAGCGTCGAACTGATTCGTGGGCGCGGCGACACCAGCCAGCTCTCACCCGTTCAAGCCACCCTGCTGGTCAATCGCGAAGACGCCATCATCCTTGACGTACGCGAACAGGGCGAATTCGCCCAGGGCCACATCCCCAACGCACGCCACGTCCCGCTCAGCGAACTCGCACGGCGCAGCACCGAGATGGAAAAGTGGAAGGGGCATCCCCTGATCCTGTGCTGTGCCAGCGGCTCGCGCTCGGACTCGGCCAAGTCCCAGTTGCGAAAGGCTGGCTTCGAGAAGGTCTATAACCTGCGTGGCGGAATGACGGAATGGGAAAAGGCCGGACAGCCGATCAGCCGCAAGAGGAAATGATCATGCAGCCCGCCGTCCGCATGTACGCCACCCCCGTTTGCCCCTACTGCGTTCGCGCCGAACAAGTGTTGCGTGACCGGGGAGTGGTCGATCTCGACATGATCCGTGTCGACCTTCATCCCGAGCAACGCAAACACATGATGAAGATCACCGGACGTCGAACGGTTCCGCAGATCTTCATAGGCGACTACCATGTCGGCGGCTGCGATGATCTGATGGCGCTCGATCGTGCCGGCAAGCTCGAACCGATGCTGCGCGGCGAACCTGTCTGAAACCCTGCCCTCCTTCACTTTTTCCGGATCACATTCAATGTCTGAAAACGCGCAACCCGTCTTCTCGATCGAAAAGCTGTACGTCAAGGATCTGTCGCTCGAAGTCCC